>NZ_JBVHWW010000013.1:52881-187284 GCF_055563995.1 Streptomyces sp. NPDC029164
AACCCCCCCCCCCCCCCCCCCCCCCCCCCCCCCCCCCCCCCCCCCTCTCGTCCCCCCCCCCCCCCCCCCCCCCCCCCCCTCTCCCCCCCCCCCCCCCCCCCCCCCCCCCCCCGGACAGCACGGCCTCCGCCCACCCTCACCTCCCTCCGCTCTGAAGGAGCACTCTGTGAGACGCAAGCGAGTTCTGCCGCTGGCCGCCCTGATGCTGTGCACGCCGGCCCTGGCGGGCACGGCACCCGCGGTCGCCGCGCCGCAGACCGCGCCCGCCGCGGAGCCGGCGGCCCCGCCCGCCGGTCCGCTGCGGATCCTGCTCACCAACGACGACGGCTACAACGCACCCGGCATCCGCAAGGCCTTCGATCGGCTGACCGCCGCCGGGCACGACGTCACGATCGTCGCCCCGCTCACCAACCAGAGCGGTACCGGCACCAAGATGATGAGCGGTGCCCCCACGATCTCGGTGAAGCACCCCGAACCGAAGGTCTGGGCCGTCGACGGCACTCCGGGCGACTCCGTAGCCTTCGGCCTGGCCGAGGTGTTCGCCGGAAAGGCCCCCGACCTGGTCGTCTCCGGCACCAACTTCGGCCCGAACGTCGCCGGACTGGCCACCCACTCCGGTACGGTCGGCGGCGCCGTCGCCGCTCTGGAGAGCGGCGTGCCGGCCATCGCGCTGAGCACCGGCGGCCTGAGCGCGCCCGACCCGGTCACCACGGTCAACGCCATGGGTCCCACGCTCGATTTCGCGGTCAAGCTCATCGACCGGCTGCGGGTCCGGGCACGGTCCGGCCCCCTGCTGCCCAAGGGCGTCGGTCTGAACGTCAACCACCCGATCGTCGGCGCGGACGGCAAGGGTACGGCCGCCGGCGTGGCCACCACCTTCCAGGACCCGCAGAACTTCCTCGAGCCGGACTTCACCGATGCGGGTGACGGCACCTGGAAGGTGGGCGTGAAGGTGGCCCTGAAGCCCGCCGCCAAGGGCGGTGACATCGAGGCGGTGGCCGCCGGCAGGATCGCCGTCAGCCCGATGAACTCCGACTGGAACACCGGACCGGCGGACCACGCCGTGACCTCGGCCCTGATCACCGGGCTCCGTCCGTAAAACCGCGGACCGGGGGGGGGGGGGGGGGGGGGGGGAGGGCCCCCCCCCCCCCCCCCCCCCCCCCGGCGCCCGGGTCGGGGGCCCGCTTCAGCGGGCCGGCTGCGCCCCGAACTCCGCTTCCGGCGCCTCGTCTTCCTCTTCCTCCATGCCGCCCCAGTCGATCTCCCTCGTGGCGCGGCGCGTGAAGACGTTGAAGAGCAGGTTCAGCGTGATGGCGGTGAGGGCGCCCAGCGTGATCCCGCTGTCGAGGACCGCCCGGAGGTCGTCCGGCATCCGGTCGAAGAACGGCGCGACCGTCGTCGGCAGCAGGGCGGCGCCGAGACTGACCGCCAGGATCAGGGTGTTGCGCTCCTCGCGCAGATCGGCCTTCCCCAGGATCTGCACGCCGACCGCGGCCACGATGCCGAACATGGAGACCGCCGCCCCGCCCAGCACCGGATGCGGGACCGAGGCGACGAGGCTGCCCGCCTTCGGCAGCAGCCCCAGCACGACCATGAACACGCCGGCCGCGACGACCACGTACCGGCTCATCACCTTGGACATGCGCACGAGCCCGATGTTCTCGGCGAACGCCACGTACGGGAACGAGTTGAGGACGCCGCCGAGGACGGTGGCCGCGCCGTCGGCGCGCAGCGCCCGGGCCACCGTGCCGGCATCGACCTTCTTGCGGGTGATCTCGCCGATCGCGTAGACGTCCCCGGTGGTCTCCACCATGGTGATCAGGGCGACGACGAGCATGGCGGCGATCGGGAGCAGCTCGAACCGCGGCATGCCGTAGTGGAAGGGAGTGGTGACCCCGAACCAGTCGGTCTCCCGCACCGCCGAGAAATCGGCGTCGCCGAAGAGCCAGGCGACCGTCGTGCCGACGACGAGCCCGAGCAGGACCGCCAGGCTGCTCAGGAACGGCCTGCCGATCCGGACCACGGCCAGGATGAACAGCAGGGTGCCCAGGGCGTAGGCGAGGTTCTTCGGATCCCCGTACGCGGGGGTGCCGATGAGGTGCGCGCCGCCGGCGGCGTCCTGCAGGGCCACCGGGATCAGCGTGATGCCGATGATGGTGAGGATCGTGCCGATGACGACCGGCGGGAAGTACTTCACGAGCCTGCTGAAGAGCGGCGCGAAGAGGAAGGTCGCCATGCCCGCCGTGATCACCGCCCCGTAGACGACGAGGAGGCCGGCGGTACCGCCGCCCGCCCCCGTGCCTATGGCGATCATGGGCGAGACCGCCGTGAAGGTGACGCCTTGGACCAGGGGCAGCCGGGCGCCGACCTTCCGGACGCCGAGGGCCTGGATGATCGAGGCCACGCCGCAGGTCAGGAGGTCCGCGTTGATGAGGTGGACGAGTTCCTGGCGGGAGAGGCCCAGCGCGTTCCCGAGCAGGACCGGAACGATGACCGCCGCCGCGTAGAACGCGAGGACGTGCTGGAAGCCGTACAGGGCGAGCCGGGGGATCGGGAGCAGCTCGTCGACCGGATGCGTGGGCGTGTGCGTGCGCGTATGCGTGAGCGGTCGACGGGAGGACTGACGGGGCATTCGTGCCATCTCTGCCTTGCCTTCGCGAGGTAGGTGAATGAGAAGACAGCCGCTCTCCAGCCCTGGGTGACAGGGCGAGGGCAGGCCGGCTCGTGCCGAGCCGACGCCGGGCGGTGTTGCCGACGCCGCGTCGCTCTGCACTGCGTATTCATGTCCCGGGTGGGGGGTGTCCTTCGATCGATGCATCGGATCCGTCTTTGATCTTGAGATCCGAAGGGGGAATCGACCGAGGGCGCTCACCATAGCCAAAGGCGGGGTTTCCTCGCGAGTAACCTTCCGCCCGGCGTCAGCGGGGCAGCCGCAGGTCGGCGACGACGGCGCGGTGGTCGGAGGCGGGCGGGCTCGGGGACGTGCGCCCTGCGGACGCGCACACCCGGCGAAACGGCGATGTAAGTCGATCCGCTTCACCGGGCTCCGGGCGGGATGGGTGGACGCGCGGGGATCCGCGTCCGTCATGTCGCGCCGCGGCGGGGCGAGTTCGGGCGCCGCCGAGGGCGGTGCGTTGAAGTCGCCGAGGAGGACCTTCGGACCGGAGCCCCGTCGCATGGTCTGCCGCATCTCTGCCCCGCGCCCGTCAAGCGGTGATCCGGGCCGTCCGCGCGGGCGAGCTCACCGAGGAGCGCGTCGACCGGTCCGTCCTGCGCGTCCTGCGGCTCAAAGAGGACATCGCACGTGCGGAGGCCGCCGCCCGGGGTCCCCGTCATCGCCGTGGCGCTGCGCAACCCTTATGACATCGTCCGTCTTCCCGACGTGACGGCGAGCCTGGCCCTCTACTCGTGGAGCGACACCGAACTCCGGGCCGCAGCCCGGGTTCTCGCCGGCGCGGCAGCCGCCCGAGGACGCCTCCCCGTCGCCGTTCCACCGCTCTTCCCGCTCGGCCACGGCCTCCAATACCCATCCGTACTTGTGGGTACTGGGGCCGAATGGCGCCGGATTTGATAGTTCTGGACTGGTCCGGTGTGAGAATGCTGCGGGAAGGACACGGCATGTTCGATCTACTGCGCCCGGAGACCGTCGTGTGCCCCTTCTGTAAGGCCACCGCCGCCGACGGCGCGGTGCGGACCCTGCGGACCGGAGCCTGTTCGCTCTCGGTGACCTGGCACGCCGGCAACTGCCCGCACTACGCGGCCGACCGGATCCTCGCCGAGAAGGAGGGCTGAGTCCGGGCGGCGTCAGGCCACCGCACCGCTTCGTTCCGCCTCCGCCTCCCGGGCCGCCCGGCGGCGCAGGGCGTCCTCGTCGGTGTCGGCGTCGTAGGAGATCAGTTTCGGCAGCAGGGCGGCCAGCGCCGCCACCGAGGCCACGCAGGCCAGACCGCCGCTCCAGAAGGCCGGCCGGGTACCGGTCCATCCGGCCATCGTGCCCGCCCGGACCTGGCCCAGCTGCGGGCCCACGCTGTACGAGAGCACCTCGATCCCGGCGAGCCGGCCCCGCAGCTCCTCGGGGATCGTCTGGTTCCAGATCGTGGCGCGCGCCAGTCCGCTCAGCATGTCGCCGGCGCCCGCCACCGCGAGGCACAGCAGCACGATCCAGATGCCGCCGGACGCGCCCGCGGCCGCGATCGCCAGCCCCCAGACCGTCGCCCCGGCCACCACCAGCAGCCCGTGCCGCCGGATCCGGGACACCCAGCCGCTGGTCAGCCCCAACACCAGGGAACCCACCGCCCCCGCCGCGTACATCAGCCCCAGCGCCCACACCGCGTCCAGCTCGTCCGCGAGGAAGGGGAAGATCGCGTTCGGGAAGGCGAAGAGCATCGCCGCCAGGTCGACGGCGTACGTCCCCAGCAGCACGGGCCGGCTCCACGCGTACCGCGCGCCCTCGGCGATCCCGCGCAGCGACGGCCGCTCGGCGCCCCGCACCGGCGGCGCCGGACTGAGCCGCAGACACAGCAGCACGGAGACGAGGAAGCCCACGACGGTGATGGAGTAGGCCGAGGCGTACCCGGCGTACGCGACGACCAGACCGGCCAGCGCCGGACCCGCGATCGCACCGAACTGGTAGCGCAGCCCGTTGAGCGCGGCGGCCGCGGTCAGCTGGTCGTGCGGCACGATCCGCGCCATCAGCGAGTCCATGGCCGGCCGCTGGAGCCCGGCCAGCGCGGACACGCCGGCCGCGACCACGTACAGCGGCCACAGCAGCGGATCCGGCAGGGCCGCGTTCACCAGCAGCGCCAGCGCGAGCACCCCGAGCCCGGCCTCCGTCAGCAGGATCAGCCGCCGCCGGTCGACCGCGTCGGCGAGCGCGCCCCCGTACAGCCCGAAGACCACCAGCGGAACCAGTTCCACCGCGCCCATCGCGCCGACGGCCAGCGGCGAGTCCGTCAGGTGCTTGATCTGCAGCGGCAGCGCGATCATGGCCATGAAGGAGCCGAAGTACGTCACCGTCCCCTGGTAGAACAGCAGCCGGAAGTCACGACCGGACCGGAACGGGGCGAGGTCGGGCAAGAGGGTGGCCAGGCGGGACGTACTCACGAGAGGCCATCGTCGACGTGCGCCCGTGCCCGCGCAAAGGGTTTTTTCCCGCTCAGGCGCCGGGACACCGGCCGCCGGAGCACCCGCGGGCCCGCCCCGGACGGGCGAATCAAGGGCCCCGCCCGTGGCAACGCGGGGCCGCGGTGGCATTCATGGACCATGCCGCCGGTGTCACCGTTCCTGCGTACGGCCGCGTCGTACGCCTGGCGCCTGCTGGTCGTCGGCGCCGCCGTCTACGCGGTCTTCGCCGTGCTGGGCCGCTTCCACGAGATCGCCGTGGCCCTCTTCCTCGGCCTCGTCGTCGCGGCGCTGCTGTGGTCGCCCACCGGGCGCCTCGCCCGTACGGTGCCCCGCACGCTCGCCGTCGCCGTGACCCTCGTCGGCAGCGCGCTGCTGGTCCTGGGCGTGCTGACGCTCGTCGGCGAGGCCGTGGCGGGGGAGAGCACGACCTTGGCCCGGGAGTTCCGCCAGGGACTCGCCAGCATCGAGGCATGGCTGGAGCGGCCGCCCCTCCGGCTGAACCCGCGCGCGCTCTCCGACGTCCAGTCCCGGATCGGCGCGTACCTCTCCAGCCACCGCTCCACGGTGCTCAGCCAGGCGGTCAGCGGAGCCGGGCGGCTGGTGCACGTGCTGACCGTCCTCGCGCTCGCCCTCTTCTGCTCGGTCTTCTTCCTGCACGGCGGCGACCGGCAGTGGTCGTGGTTCTGCGCGCAGCTGCCCGAGCCGGCGCGCGAGCGGGTGGCGATCGGCGGGCGGGCGGCCTGGCGCACCTTCACCGGCTACACGCACGGCATCCTGCTGGTCGCGGCGACGAACGCGGTCCTCGTCGGGGTCGCGCTGTACTTCCTCGGGGTCCCGCTGGCCGTTCCGCTGGCGGTGCTGGAGTTCTTCGCGGCCTTCATCCCCCTCATCGGGTCGCCGGTCGCGCTGGCGATCGCGGCGGTGGTCGCCCTGGCCGCGCAGGGTCCGCTCGTCGCGGCGATCGTGGTGGCGCTGATCGTGGTCATCGGCCAGATCGAGGGCCATCTGCTGCATCCGCTGGTGATGAGCCGGGCGGTGCGGCTGCACCCCCTGGTGGTGGCGATCTCGGTGGTCGCGGGGGCCATCGCGGCCGGAGTGGTCGGCGCGGTGGTCGCGGTCCCGCTGGTCTCGGTGGTCTGGTCGGTGCACTCGGCCCTGCGCGCGGCCCGTCTTCCTGCACAATCGCCTGATGAGCGATGAAGACCCCTACCTCTGGTTGGAAGACGTATCCGGAGAGGCCGCCCTCGACTGGGTCCGGGAGCGCAACGCCGAGACCGTGGAGGCGCTGACCGGCGCCCCCGGGTTCAAGGTGCTCGAACAGGAGATGCGCGAGGTGCTGGACGACGACGGCCGGATCCCGTACGTCGTCCGCCGGGGCCGCCACCTCTACAACTTCTGGCAGGACGCCGACCACGTGCGCGGGCTGTGGCGGCGGGCCACGCTCGAGGAGTACCGCACGGAGCGGCCGGCCTGGGAGGTGCTCCTGGACCTGGACGCACTGGCCGAGGCCGAGGACGAGAAGTGGGCCTGGGCCGGCAGCAGCGTCCTGGCCCCCGAACACCGGCACGCCCTGGTCATGCTGTCGCGGGACGGCGCCGACGCCTGCGTCGTGCGCGAGTTCGACCTGGAGACGTCGGCGTTCGTCGAGGACGGGTTCACGGTCGAGGAGGCCAAGACCCGGATCGGGTGGATCGACCACGACCGGATCTGGATCGGGACCGACTTCGGCCCCGGCTCGATGTCCGCGTCCGGCTACCCGCTCCAGGTGCGCCGCTGGCGGCGCGGCACCCCCCTCGCCGACGCGGAGCCGGTCTACGAGGGCCGGCCCTCGGACCTGTCCGCCACCGGATGGCACGACGACACCCCCGGCTTCGAACGGGACTTCGTCCACCGCCAGATCGACTTCTGGAACAAGGAGCTCTTCCTCCTCCCGGAGGACCCGGCCGGCCCGCCGGTGAAGATCGACGTACCGGACGACGCGGGCGCCTCCGTCCACCGGCAGTGGCTGACCGTCACCCCCAAGGCGCCCTGGCTCGGCCACCCCGCGGGAAGCCTGCTCGCCTTCGACTTCGACGCCTTCCTGGCGGGGGAGCGGGAGCCCGAGGTGCTGTTCACCCCGGACGAGCGCACCGCGCTCGCCGGATACAACTGGACCCGCAACCACCTCATCCTCAGCACCCGCGCCGACGTCTCCTCGCGGATGGAGCTCCTCACCCCGGGGCCCGGCGGCTGGCAGCGGGCCCCGCTGCCGGGCGTGCCGCCGCTGTCCACCGCCTCGGTCACCTCCACCGACCCGGACGTGAGCGACGAGTACTTCCACCACGTCTCCGGCTTCCTCCAGCCGTCCACCCTCTACCGGGGCACGGCCGGCGGCGACGGCGAGAGCGTCAAGCAGAGCCCGGCGCTCTTCGACACCGCCGGCCTCGGGGTGCGCCAGTACTTCGCCACCTCCGCCGACGGCACGCGGGTCCCGTACTTCGTCGTCGGCCCCGAGGACCGCCCCGGCCCCGGCCCCACCCTGCTCTACGGGTACGGCGGCTTCGAGATCTCCATGGTCCCGCAGTACAGGGCGCTCACCGGGCGGGCCTGGCTCGCGCGGGGCGGTACCTACGTCGTCGCGGGCATCCGGGGCGGGCACGAGTACGGGCCGGACTGGCACCGGGCGGCCCTCGGCGCGAACCGGGTCCGGGCGTACGAGGACTTCGCCGCCGTCGCCCGGGACCTCACCGCCCGGGACATCACCACCCCCGCCCAGCTGGGCATCGAGGGCGGCAGCAACGGCGGGCTGCTGATGGGCGCGATGCTCACCCGGGACCCGGAACTGTTCGGCGCGGTCGTCGCCCACGTGCCGCTGCTGGACATGCTCCGCTTCCACAAGCTGCTCGCCGGCGCCAGCTGGATCGCCGAGTACGGGGACCCCGACAGCCCGGCCGACCGGCCCCACCTGGAGCGGATCTCCCCGTACCACCAGGTCCGGGCGGACGGGCCGGCGTACCCGCCGCTGCTCCTGCTCACCTCCACGCGCGACGACCGCGTCCACCCGGGCCACGCCCGCAAGATGGCTGCCCGGCTGCGCGAGTTCGGGCATCCGGTCCTCTTCCACGAGCACCTGGGCGGGGGCCACGCGGGCGCCACCGACCACCGGCAGACCGCCTTCAACGAGGCCCTCGTCCACACGTTCCTGTGGGAGCGGCTGACCCCGTCGAACTGATTCCGGGCCGCGACCGTG
Organism: Streptomyces sp. NPDC029164; assembly: GCF_055563995.1. Lineage (NCBI taxonomy): Bacteria > Bacillati > Actinomycetota > Actinomycetes > Kitasatosporales > Streptomycetaceae > Streptomyces > Streptomyces sp. NPDC029164. The sequence goes on from NZ_JBVHWW010000013.1 coordinate 61,235, forward strand.
CCGGAAAACGCGGCACGGCGCCCCGCGAGCGGGACCACTGGGGTCCGCTCCCGGGGCGCCGTGCCGGCGGTTCAGCCGGCAGATCCTGCCGGTGGGCCGGGCGTCAGTTCTTGGCGTAGAAGCCGAAGGTGTCGACGAGCAGGTCCGTGGGCTGCCAGCTCATGTTCCAGAAGTCGATCACGTTGTTGACGCCGGAGCTCGCCTGGACCAGGTTCGGGACCGTCTTGCGGTAGGTCCAGTTGAGGTTGGAGGAGTTGGGCGGCGTCGGCCAGGTCTCCCAGCCACCCTCGTAGGCGGCCCACGAGTTGGGGTCCGGGGAGACCGTCAGGAAGCCGGTGCCCTCGGGGTTGGTGACGGTGGCGTTGGTGACGAGCGCGGTGACGTTCGTGTCCCCGCCCGCGACCCGGCCGTAGATGTAGGAGCGGCCCTCGAGCGGGCTGCCCCACTCACGGGTGTCGAACCAGCGGCTCGGGGCGGTGCGGATCAGCGCGCTCTCGCTCTCGGGGCTGTAGTAGCCCACGACGTCGACGATCACGTGGGTCCCGGCTCCGGCACCGTTGCGGATGCTGATCTTGCCGTCGGGGCCGATCGGGACGATGACCGAGTTGGCGATGGTCTGGCCCTGGCCGAAGTTCAGGTTCGACGAGGTCGGGGCCGCGCCGCCGGGGTAGACGGTCAGGTGACCTTCCATGTTCGGCTCGTGGACGGTCACGTTGAGCGCGACGGCCTTGGCGCTCGCCGGGACGCCCCCGCGGCCGTGCACCTGGGTGCTGAAGCTGCCGTAGCCCGGGACCTTGCCCGTGCCCGTGCCGAGGCCCTCGCGCGTGTCGACGATACGGCTCGGGTTGAGCGAGGTGTAGCCGCTGGCCGCGGACTTGGAGAAGTACCCGGTGACGTCGGCGATGAGGTCGAGCTCGCCCGCGCCGTGGTTGTAGATGTCCACGTAGCCGTTCTGGCCGACCGACGCGATCACCATGTTCGGGACGGTCTGCCCCGGGGTGTAGTTGACGTTCGACGTGGTCGGCACCTCGCCGCCCTCGGCGTACACGCGGACGTGTCCGTCCTTCGAGGGGTTGGTGACGGTGACGTTCAGGGCCACGGCGGTCACACCGGCCGGGATCTGCGCGGCGCCGCCGACCTTGATGCGGGCGGTCCCGAAGGCGGGCACCTTCTTCGCGGGCGCGCCGATGCCCGCGCGGGTGTCCAGCAGACGGGTCGGGGTGTGCGGGGTGAACTCGTTGCCCGCGGTCTGCAGGACGATCTGGTTGGTGCCGCGGACCCCGCTGCCGTCGACCAGGGAGACCTTGACGGTGTAGACGCCGGCCTTGGCGTACACGTGGTTCTCGGTCAGGTTGGTGGGGCCGTTGGCGCCCACCTGTATCTGGCTGCCGTCGCCCCACTCGACGAGCACGCCGAGCGCGGTGCCCGGGTCGCTGGTGACGGCGAGCCTCAGCTCCACGCCGTGGGCGCTGACGGTGTCGGCCTCCAGGGCGACCGTCGGCTCGGCGGCGGCGTCCGCGGCCTGCTTGCTGCCCTTGGCGGCCGGGTGGACCGTCTTGGAAGCGGGGCTGGAGGTGGTCCCCTCCTTGTACGCCTTGGCCGCGATCTTGTTCAGATCGAGGTCGGGAACGGACACCCCCCGGTGGTCCGTCCCCTTGGCTCCGTCCTGGCCCGTCGCGCTGGCGACACCCGGGACGAGTCCGACACCGGCCGCGACGATTGCGGCGGTGGAAAGCACGAGTCGGCGATTACGCACCGGCCCCCCCATTTTAGTTTTTGAACGCGATCAGGTTTGAAGCTCGCTCAGAGTACATAGGCGGGCGGCTTCCCGCGAGCCCCTTTTGATCTCGCTGTCGCGTTGTATCAATGCCATGACATTTCAGTCCGAGGAGTCCGCGCGGAGGTCCTCCACCCGCTTCTCGATCGCGGTGATCAGCGCCTCCACCCGGGCCAGGAAGATCTGCTCGTCCGTCACCTCGGCGAGCTGCGTGCCCAGTCGGGTGATGTTCGGGAATCCCTCCGCGTCGACCAGGCGGTACTCCCGGCTCCAGGAGGACTCGTCGGCCGCCCTGATGTCCGGGTCGAACAACAGGTAGGCGGCGCGCTGGCCGACGTACGCGAGGAGCGAGTCGCCGACCATCCGGTAGTGGACGGCCGCCTCGGCGCCGTCGAGCCCGGCCTCCATGACGGCGCCGAGGATGAGCTCGACCACCCGGAACTCGTTGGGCCGCCGGGTCGTCCGGCTGGCCATGGTCGACCCGACCACCGGGTACTTAAGGGCCACCTCCAGTGAGCCGTCGGCGAGCGCCCGCAGCCGGCCCTTCCAGTCGAGCCCGTCGGGGATGCTGTCGAGCACCTCGCCGAGCGTGCGGTCGGCGACGGACAGCAGCAGCTCGTCCTTGTCGCGGAAGTGCCGGTAGATCGCGGTCGGGTCGGCGCCGAGCTCCTCGCCGAGGCGCCGGACGGTGAACGCGTCCGCGCTGCCGCGAGCCGCGATGCGCAGGCTCGCTTCGATGATCGCGTCGGGTGTGAGCTGGCTGCCCGCGCGCTTGGACCGGGCGGGTGCGTCGGATGACTTCGGCATGGTGGGGCCAGTGTAACGATGTGGAACGGAGGCGGCGCAACACCGTTGACAACAATGTTGCGCTCCCGTTCACTCCTCCTCAACAAACAAGCCGTGCGGGGTCTGCCCGCCGAGCCGGAGGATGCGTCGATGTCCAACAACAGGCAGCGGGCCGACACCGTATTCGTGGGCGGGAAGGTCTTCACCGCGACCGGGCCGGTGCCGGTCGACGCCGCGGTCGCGATCGGGGGCGGACGGATCCTCGCCGTCGCCGACGAGGCCACCGTCCGCTCCCTCGCGGACGCGGACACCGAGGTGGTCGACCTCGCGGGCGGACTGCTCGTCCCGGGGTTCCAGGACGCCCACGTCCACCCCGCGGTGGCCGGCGTCCAGATGCTCAGCTGCGACCTGAGCGAGGAGCGCTCCGCCGACGGCTACCTGGCCGTGGTCGCCGCGTACGCCGAGGAACACCCCGAAGCGGCCTGGATCCGTGGCGGCGGCTGGTCCATGGACGTCTTCCCCGGGGGTACGCCGACGCGCGCCATGCTCGACGCGGTGGTGCCGGACCGGCCCGTCATGCTCACCAACCGCGACGGCCACGGAGCCTGGGTCAACACCCGCGCGCTCGCATTCTCGGGCGTGGACCGCACCACCCCCGATCCGGCGGACGGCCGGATCGAGCGGGAGGCCGACGGAACCCCGGCCGGCACCCTCCAGGAGGGCGCCATGGACCTGGTGGCCCACCACGTGCCCCTCGCGACGCCCGACGAGGCGCACGCCGGCCTGCTCGCCGCACAGGAGCACCTCTTCTCCCTCGGCGTGACCAGCTGGCAGGACGCCATGATCGGCGCCTTCCCCGGCAACCCCGACAACTACGGGGTCTACCTGCGGGCGGCGCGCGAGGGCTCCCTGCGCGCACGCGTCGTCGGCGCCCTGTGGTGGGACCGCGAACGCGGCCTGGACCAGATACCCGAACTGGAGGAGCGCCGCCGGACCGGCCAGGTGGGCCGCTTCAACGCCACCAGCGTCAAGATCATGCAGGACGGCATCGCCGAGAACTTCACGGCCGGTCTGCTGGAGCCCTACCTCGACGGCTGCGGCTGCGCCACCGCGAACTCCGGGCTCAGCTTCATCGACCCGGAACTGCTCACCGAGGCGGTGACCCGGCTCGACCGCTCGGGCTTCCAGCTCCACTTCCACGCGCTCGGGGACCGCGCCGTGCGCGAGGTGCTCGACGCACTCGCCGCGGCCCGGGCGGCCAACGGCGCCAACGACAACCGTCACCACCTCGCCCACCTGCAGATCGTCCACCCCGACGACATCGCCCGCTTCGCGACCCTGGGAGCGGCCGCGAACATCCAGGCCCTGTGGGCCGCGCACGAACCGCAGATGGACGAGCTGACTATCCCCTTCCTGGGACCCGAACGGGCCGCCCTCCAGTACCCCTTCGGCGACCTGCAGCGCGCCGGCACCCGCCTCGTCGCCGGCAGCGACTGGTCCGTGAGCAGCCCCAACCCGCTGTGGGGCATCCACGTCGCCGTCAACCGCGCCGTACCCGACGAGGCCCCCCACCCGTCCGGGACCTTCGAACCCCTGCCGCCCTTCTTCCCCGAGCAGGCGCTGACCCTCTCCCAGGCCCTGACCGCCTACACCGCGGGCAGCGCCTGGGTGAACCACCTCGACGAGGTCACCGGAACCGTCGAGACGGGCAAGTACGCGGACCTCGTCGTCCTCGACCGGGATCCCTTCGCCCACCCCGCCGAGGAGATCGCCGACACCCGGGTGCTCCGGACCTACCTCGACGGCGAACTCGTCTTCGCCGCGACGGACTGAGCACCGACACCCCACGCCCCACCGATCACGGGCTGCCGGCGGACCGGGCAGTCACCGGCCGGGCCACCACCGGCCGAGCAGCACGAACCCCACCACGCTCACCCCTCAGGGAGCCAGACGATGTCATCAGCCACATCGGGATCGCCGCACCACCGACGCAGCCGGATCCGCCACGCCCTGGCGACCGCCCTCGCGGCGGGCGCGGTGCTCGTCACCACCGCGTGCAGCGGCACCGCGGACCAGGGGAAGGGCGCGACCACCGCCTTCCAGCTCACCGACAAGACGCCCGACCCCGCCGGCGACGTGGACTCGTTCACCTGGTCGACCTACGCGGAGCCGACCACGATCGACTACGCCCACGCGTTCGACTTCCCGCCGAACCAGATCCTCGCCAACGTCTGCGAGAGCCTGCTCCGCTGGAACCCCGACCTGACGACCTCGCCGAACCTGGCGTCCTCGTACACCAACCCCACCCCCACGACCTGGGTCTACCAGATCCGTCCCGGAGTGCGCTTCCACGACGGGACGACGCTCACCGCCGACGACGTCGTGGCCTCGCTGCGCCGCAACCTCGACCCGCAGACGGCCAGCGTCTGGGCCAACCCCTTCCGGAACGTGAAGTCGGTCGACGGGACCGGGCCGTTGGAGGTCACCGTCACCCTCGCCCGGCCCGATTCCACCTTCAACAAGTACCTCGCCGCGGGACCCGGCACCGTGGAATCCGCCGCCACCCTCGCGAAGTCCGGCAACGACTACGGCAACCCCCAGACCGGTGTGAACTGCACCGGCCCCTTCTCCTTCGGCTCCTGGACCTCCGGCCAGTCGCTCACGCTCAAGCGCTTCGACGGTTACTGGAACCCCGCGCTCAAGGCCAAGTCCGGCCAGGTGAAGTTCGTCTTCCTCGGCGACGCGACGACCCGGGTCAACGCCTTCCAGAGCGGTGAGGTCGACGGCGGCTGGATGGTCCCGCCGAACGCGTACGCCCAACTGCGCGACACCCAGGCCGGATCGCTCTACTTCGGCCGCAACACCACGGTCGCCGACGAGGTGGTCAGCAACCTCAAGGGCCCGCTCGGCGACGCCCGGGTGCGCCAGGCCCTCCTCATGGCCATCGACCGCGAGGGCATCCTCAAGGCCGGCGCCGGCGGGGTCGGCGAGGTGGCCCACTCCCTGGTCACCGACAACCTCTGGAACGAAGCACCCGACGCGGCGACCCGCGACGCGATCCTCAAGGACGTCCCCAAGTACCCGTACGACCCGGCCAAGGCCAAGGCGCTCGCCGCCGAAGCCGGAGTGAACGGCCAGAGGATCGTGATCGCGACCAGTCCGCTGGACTCCCAGACCACGATCATCACCCAGGCCGTCGCCCAGGCCGCCACGGCCATCGGGCTGAAGCCGCAGATCGACTCCGTCTCCGCGGAGAAGTACACGACGCTCTTCACCGATCCGGCCGCCCGCGAGGGCATCGACCTCTTCCTCACCTTCTGGAACACCTCCATCACCGACCCGCTGGACATGTACGGCGCCCTCCAGACCGGGGCGTTCGGCAACTACGGCGGATGGTCCGACCCCGCCTTCGACGCGGCCATCGACAAGGCGGTGGCGAGCTACGACCCCGTCGAGCACACCGCCGCGAACGCCGAGACCCAGCGGATCGCCCTGCGCGAACTGCCCTGGCTGCCCCTCTACACCCAGCCCGTGAGCGTGTTCCTCGGCAAGCGGATCACCGGCGTCCAGCCGTCCATCGCCTACCTCTACTACCCGTGGGCGGCCGAGATCGGGGCGAAGGGATGACCGTCGCGGTGGCACGGGCCGGACGCGTGCTGCGCAAACTGGCCGGCATGGCGGCGACCCTGCTCGTCACCTCCTTCCTCGTCTTCTCCTCGCTGTTCCTGGCGCCGGGCGACCCCGCCTCCTTCCTCGTCAAGGGGCGCAGCCCCAGCCCGCAGGAACTCGCCGAGATCCGCCGCCAGTACGGCTTCGACGAGCCGTTCCTGGTCCGCTACTGGAACTGGCTGGAGGGCGTCCTGCGGGGCGACTTCGGCCGCTCCCACCTCTTCCACCAGGACGTCTCCGCGGTCATCTGGTCGCGGCTGCCCGCGTCCATGCTGCTGATCGGCGTGGCGGCCCTGATGATCGCCGTGGTGGGCATCGGATCCGGCGTGGTCGGCGCGCTGCGCCGGGGCACGAGGACCGACCGCACCCTGATGCTCCTGGTGACCGTGGGCGCCGCGGCGCCCGCCTTCGTCGCCGCGCTCCTGCTCAGGTCGGTGCTGGGCGTGCAGCTGGGCTGGTTCCCGACGATCGGGAACGGCGCCGGAGCCCTGGACCGACTGCACCACGTGGTCCTCCCGGCCGCGGCCCTGTCCGTGACCTTCGTGGCGCTGGTGACCCGCGTGACCCGCTCGGCGATGCTCGACGAACTGCGCCGCGAGCACGTCGAAGTGGCCCTCAGCCGGGGGACACCCCGCCGGACCGTCATCCGGCGGCACGTCCTGCGCAACGCCCTGGGACCGATCGTGACCGTCTCAGGGCTCCTGGTCTCCGGGATGCTGGTCAGCACCGCGATCGTGGAGACCGCCTTCGGGATGTCCGGAGTGGGCTCCCTGCTGGTGCAGTCGGTGGACCAGCTGGACTTCCAGGTGGTCCAGGCGATCGTCCTGCTGGTGGTGGCCGCGTTCGTCGTGGTCAACGCCCTCGTCGACCTGGTGCACCCGCTGATCGATCCGCGCATGGCCGCGGCGGGGAGCGCACGATGACCGCACACACCGAGACCCCCGAGCCGGCCCCACAGACCGTCCCGGCCCCACAGACCGCCCCGGCCGCACAGACCGCCCCGGCCGCCCCGGCCGCCCCGGCGGCCAAGGGCCGTCGCGCGCTGACCCGGATCCGGACCCTCGGCGGCAGCCGGCTCCAGCGGACCTGCCTGCTGCTCCTCCTCCTGTTCGTCCTGGTGGCGCTGCTCGCGCCGTGGCTCGCACCCCAGGACCCGACCTTCGGCCGCCTCGGCGACACCCTCCTGGGCCCGAGCGCCGGCCACTGGCTGGGCACCGACCAAGGCGGCCACGACACCTTCTCGGCGCTGATCGCCGGTACCCGGACCAGCCTCGCCGGACCCCTCGCCGTGGTGCTCTTCTCCACCCTCCTCGGCACGGCGGTCGGCCTGTTCACCGCCTGGCGCGGCGGCTGGATCGACACCGTCACCAGCCGGGTCCTCGACGTCGTCTTCGCCTTCCCCGCGCTGCTCCTGGCGATCCTCGCGGTGGCCCTCTTCGGCAAGGGGATGACGGCGCCGGTCCTCGCCATGGCGATCGCCTACATGCCGTACACCGCCCGCCTCGTGCGCGGACTCGCCGTCCAGGAGAAGGCCCGCCCCTACATCGCCGCCTATCAAGTGCAGGGCCACTCCGCCCTGTTCGTCACCGTCCGCAGGATGCTGCCCAACATCGCCCCGACCCTGCTCGCCCAGTCGACGGTGAACTTCGGGTACGCCCTGCTCGACCTCGCCGCCCTCTCGTTCCTGGGGCTCGGCGTACAGCCGCCGACCCCCGACTGGGGCGCCATGATCAACCAGGGTCAGGCGGCCGTGCTCCAGGGGCAGCCGCTGTCCGCGATCGCGCCGGCCGTGGCGGTCGTCCTGGTGGTCGTCGCCTTCAACGTCGTCGGGGAGAACCTCGGCGACCGGCTCGCGGGGAGCCACTCCCGATGACACTGCTCGCGTACGAAGGACTCAGCGTCACGCTGCCCGCCATGGCCCGCCCCCTCCTGGACGGCGTCGACCTGCGGGTCCGCGCCGGGGAGGTCGTCGCCCTGGTCGGCGAATCCGGCTCGGGGAAATCCGTCACCGCCCGCGCCGCCCTCGGCCTGTTCCCGGAGGGCGCCGACATCGGCGGCCGGGTACGGGTCGACGGGACCGACCTGGTCGGCGCCGACGCCCCGGCCCTGCGCGACGTACGGACCAACAAGGCGGCGATGATCTACCAGGACCCGCGGGCCGCCATCAATCCGGTGCGCCGCGTCGGGGACTTCCTCACCGAACCACTGCGCCTGGTCCACGGCTGGTCCAGGGCCCGGGCCGACGCCCGGGCCGCCGAACTGCTCGACGCGGTGGGCCTGCCCGACCCGTCCCGGCACCTGAGGCAGTTCCCGCACGAGCTCTCCGGAGGAATGCTCCAGCGCGTCGTGATCGCCGCCGCCCTCACCGCGGAACCGCGGCTGCTGCTCTGCGACGAGCCGACCACCGCACTCGACGTCAGCACCCAGGCCGAGATCCTCGCCGTCCTGGGACGCCTCCAGCGCGAACGCGGCCTCGGCCTCCTCCTGATCACGCACGACATCGAGCTCGCGGCCGCGGTCAGCGACAGGATCTACGTGATGTACGCGGGCCGGATCGTCGAGACCGCGCCCGTGGGAGAGCTCTTCACCTCGCCCCGCCACCCCTACACCGCCGGCCTGCTCGGTTCCTCACCGCCGCTCGACGGCCCGCCCGGCCGGCTCACTCCCATCCCGGGCGCCCCCATGGGCCTGCTGGAGTCCGTGCCCGGCTGCGCCTTCGCACCCCGGTGCCGCTTCGCCGAACCCGGCCGCTGCGACCAGTCCCCGCCCCCGCTCCAACGGCACGGCCCGGCCGAGGTCGCGTGCCACCGCACGGCCGAACTGGCCGCGGCCCCGCCGGTGCCTTCCCTCGCACCCCGCACGGAGGACAGTTGACCACCGACCCCACCGCCCCCCTCCTCCAGGTGAGCGGCCTGCGCAAGACCTACCGGACCGGCGCTGCCGTGGTCGTCGCGGTCGACGACTTGTCGTTCACCCTCCGGGCGGGCGGGGCCCTCGGCATCGTCGGAGAGTCCGGTTCAGGGAAGACCACCACGGCCCGGATGCTGATCGGCCTCGAACGCCCCGACGCGGGCCGGATCCTCGTCCAGGGCGAGCCGCTGGCCGCGTCCGTACGGGGCAGACCGGCGCGGCTGGCCCGGGCCAAGGCCGTACAGATCGTCTTCCAGGACCCCTACCTCTCCCTGGACGCCCGGATCGGCATCGGCGCGACGATCGACGACGTGCTCCGCCTGCATGGGATGCGCGACCGCGCGGCGCGGGCGGTCCGGGTCCGCGAACTGCTGGCCCAGGTCGGCCTCGGTGACCGCGAGGCGGCCGCCCTGCCCCGCCACCTCTCGGGCGGGCAGCGCCAACGCGCCGCGATCGCCCGGGCGCTGGCGGTGGAACCCGCCGTGCTGGTCCTCGACGAGGCGGTGTCGGCCCTGGACGTCTCCGTGCAGGCACAGGTGCTCAACCTGCTGTCGGACATCCGGCGCGACACCGGCATCGGGCTGGTCTTCGTCAGCCACGACCTGGCCGTGGTCCGCTACGTCTGCGACGAGGCCCTCGTCATGTACCGGGGGCGGACCATGGAACACCGCCCGGTCTCCGAGCTCCTGACCTCGCCCCGGGACCCGTACACCAAGCTGTTGCTGGCCTCCGTGCCCCGGCCGGGCTGGGACCCCGACTCGATCAGCCGGCGCCGGCGCCGGCTCGATCCGTTCACGAACGGAGGCCACCGGCCGGCGGCGGCCACGTAACCGAACCGTGCGGGAGGGGCCGCAGGGGAATCCGTACGGGGGATTTCCGGTGCCGGTCGCCGCCGGACGCCGGGTTGTGCCCCACCATCGGCGGATCGACCCCGGCCCGGGAGGACCCCATGAGCACCCCGTACGCGTCCGCAGCTCCGTACTACGCCCGCTACCGGCCCCCGTACCCGGCGGAGTTCTACGAGCTGCTCGCGGACCGGTTCGCGCTCGACGGGTCGCAGACCGTACTGGACCTCGGCGCCGGGCCCGGCCCGGTCACCCTGGCCCTGGCTCCGCTGGCCGATCAGGTCTACGCCGTCGACCCGGAGCCGGCCATGCTCGCCGAGGGGTCCCGGCTCGCCGACGAGCGAGGCCTCGCGAACACCTCCTGGCTGGTGGGTGACGCCGCCGGCATCGGCCGGCTCTGCCTGCCCCGGATCGACCTGTGCGTCATCGGCAGGGCCTTCCACCTGATGGACCGGGACCGGGTGCCGGCCGATCTGGACGGTGTGCTCGCGCCCCGGGGCGCGATCGTCCTCGTCGACTCCGTGCCCCGGCCCGGCGTCCCGCGCCCATCCTGGGCGGCGGTCGCCGAGGAGGTGTCCGCGCGGTTCCTCGGAACCGGCCACGGCGGGGCGGACGAGTGGGACGACGCGGACCGGTCGGGCGAGCCGCGGGACGCCGAGGACCATCTCGCCAAGTCGCCGTTCTCCCGCGTCGAGACCGTCACATGGGACCAGACCCTGCGTCACACCGCGGACCAGGTGATCGGCCTCCGGTTCTCCTGCCCCTCCTCCGGCCCGGCCCTGTTCGGCGACCGCAGGGCCGCCTTCGAGTCCGAGCTGCGGCAGGCCCTGCTGGACCACGACCCCGGTGGTGTCTACAGCCGGACCCTCCGCGTCCGGGCCGCCATCGCGACGAGGCGCCGACCGTGAACCGCGGGGCCGGCTCAGGGGGAGGGCCGGCTCACTCGGCGGATTCGGCAGCCGGCGAGCGGTGGGCGAACCGGTCGGCCGCGCGCCGGCCGCGCCGTTCGAGGGGCAGCGACCCGGTGGCCGCGGCCAGTCCGAAGGGCGGCATGTCGAAGTAGATCGCCTCGTACGACCCCTCGGGCACGACGTAGGACTCGTGCCACAGGCCCACGTGCCCGTGCAGCTTGGACTCGCGTTCCTTGCGGTTGCCGCTACGCGGCAGCCGGAGCATACCGACATCGTCGGCGAGATGATCGCCCTCGGCCAGGCCGCGCTCGCCTGGAAGCCCCCGTCGCCGGACGTGCTCGGCCTCATGACCGCCCCGCTCGTGGTCAGCACGCACGACAAGCCCGCCGTGCGCCCCCTGCTCGAACGTGCCGTCGACGAGTCCTGCGGAGAGGGCCGGTTCCACTACCGGGTGGAGTTCCTCGAAGAGCTTCGCTGCGTGGTGGGCGCCGACGAGCACCGCGACGTGGACGAACAGATCCACCGCGCCCGTATGGAACTGGCCGACAGCAGCATGGGATTCCGGAAACTCCTCGCCCTGGAAGACGCTGCTCGACATGCCCGCGACAGCGGGCTGAGGGTCGTCGAGCGGACCTTCGGCCGGCTCATGAACCACCGGCGCCTCGCCCGCGACTACGAAACCCACCCACACCGCTCCGAAGCGATGATCCACCTCGCGATGATCGACCTGATGAGCCGCAGGCTCACACGAGAGTCGACTCCAAACTGGCGCGAAGCCTGAGGCGCAGCACCGGTAGCTCGCCGACGACTCGCACAGCACCGGGAACCGCAAATCCACCAGGTTGCAAGTCCTTCAGGTGGCCGGGTTTTGGGCAGGACACCCGCCCCCGTAGGCGCTCTCTTCGATCGGATCGCCCTCCCTGTCGCTCAGGTGGAAGCAGTGGCCGTTAGCCCACACCGTGACCGAATCAGGCCGATGCTCGACCTCGAACGGCTCGTCACCATACGACGTCCCACCCCAAGTGCCGTCTCCCGCGGACGAGTGGGTGACAACGATGCAGGTTTCTTTCGGCAGGATCCGGTGAATGTCCGCCCAGGGCTCCACGGTCAGCTCCAGCAGCTCCTCGCCATCGTTGCTGATCACCAGCCGCGCCGTTTTCCCCGCGAACACTCCAGGACCCCCACTCGACCTTGCGCCGTCACGCGCGCGCCACTGCGCAAGATGCAGGCGCACACAACACGATCCTCACACGGGTGATCACCGGATCCAACGTCACGCCCGAGTTACCAAACAACCCTGCCGTTGTTCTTTATGCTCTGGCTGACCCGTCTCACCGATGTTTGACCGGGGCGGGTTTGTCTCATCGAAGCTGGACCACCAGGTCCAGGGGTGATGCTTCGGCCCGGTCTGCTGGGTCTGAGTGCCGTGGTGGGAGGCTAATTGGGTTGGCGGGTTCCTCGGGGGGTGTTAAGAACTGCGGGTGATGGTGTTCGCGTGTGTGGCCTGTGGTTCTGCGATCACGGGACCGTTGACCGAGTTGGCTGAGATCCCCGTTCGTCCGATGGACCAGGGCTATTCGAAAGAAGGTGGGACGCGGACGGCGTCCGCCACCGTGCCGCGGGGGTGCTTCGCGGTGGAACCGGAGCCTTGGGGCGCACCGTTCATGCCGTGCGAGGACCCGGTGGCGATCTTCCCGGGCGGCCCGTGCGTTTGCGATCCGGACGGTGACGACTTCCTGGTGTCGGCAGGGCCGCGAGGGACTGTGGTTCTTCATCCTGGCGACGCGTCGGGCCTGGAGCCGGTCCGTGCCCCGAGCTTCGACGATGTGGGCTGTTGCGGCTTGTCGGGCCGGGGCGGGATGAACCGCCGGTGCCCGTGCGGTGCCCCGGTGGGCACGGAGGTCAGCGACTGCTCGACCCCGTACGAGCTGCACCTCGACCCCGGGCAGGTCCGTCAGCTCGCGGTCTGACGGAGCTACGGTTGCTGTTCATTGCCGAGGCCACCCGCCGTGCCGTTCAACCGCTGATGAACGGGCCGAACGTCGTGCGGTCAAACCTCGGGTGAGACGGGTCACCGACCCCGAACGATGCATCGAACGGCATCGCCCATCCGGGTGTTCGCCGGACGTGGACACGGCCTTCGTCTGGCCATGTGCTCCGAGTCCAGCGGGAGCCGTTCGCGAAAGCGTCACGCTTGCGGGGGCCTTCTTCGCGTGTCTGAGCGCGCGGCGTGACGAACTGTTCGAGCTTGCGGACGCGTTGCTGTGCGCGGACGGGCCGGTGTCGTCGCCGGTGGACCTGACGCTGCTGGCCGAGCACCGTCGTGGGCACGGTGCGCTGTACGACGCGCTCAACCGCGGCCGCATCGACGCGGTGCGGCTGCGGCGGCCGCCGGCCGCGCTGCCCCAGCCCCGAGCGGCCGACGACCGGCTCGTCCTGGCCGTGGACGTGAGCAACTGGCTGCGGCCAGACGCGGAGTGCAGCGCGGGCCGCCTGTTCTGCCACACCTTCGGCCGGGGCCGGGACAGCACCTGATGATCCCGGGCTGGCCGTACTCGTTCGTCGCCGCGCTGGAGGCGGGCCGCACCTCCTGGTGTCAGCTGCTGGACGCAGTCCGGCTCGCCGGCGGGCGGTGGTGCGAGGGCGAGCCGAACATACTGGTCGTCTTCGACGCCGGCTACGACGCCCCGCGCATGGCCTATCCTCTCGGCGGGCTGCCCGTCGAGGTCCTTGGGCGCCTGCGCTCGGACCGTGTCATGCGACGGCCGACTCCCTGGCGTATCCCAGGGCGGCCGGCCGCCGAGGCGCGGTAAGGAATTCCGCTTCGCTAAGCCCGAAACCTGGAGCGAACCCGACGCGGCCACCGTTGAGGTCACCGACCGCTACGGCACCGCGAAGGCGACGGCCTGGGACCGTATCCATCCGAGGCTTACGACCCGCTCCGCCTGGATCGACCACGACGGCGAACTCCCGATCACCGAAGGGACGTTGATCCGCTTGGAGGTCGACGGACTGCCCGGCGGCGGAGAGCCGCTGCCGCTGTGGCTGTGGTCCTCGGCCACCGGTATGACCGGTGCCGAGGTCGATCTGCGCTGGCAGGCGTTCCTGCGGAGATTCGACCTGGAGCACACCTTCAGAATGATCAAGCAGACGCTCGGCTGGACCCGGCCCAAGCTCCGCACCCCCGAAGCGGCGGACCGCTGGACGTGGCTGATCACCGTTGCGCACACCCAACTCCGTCTCGCCCGGCCGCTTGCCGAGGACATCCGCCGCCTCTGGGAGAGACCGGTGGAACCGAACAGGCTTTACCCCGGCCCGGGTCCGCCGGGGGGGGCAGGAACCTCCGCCCGGCTTTGCCCTGCCTGGCCCGTGCGTCGAAACCATCGCGGCCCGGCCCCGGCAGACCGCTCGGCTCGAAGAACCAGCTGTACGGCGCGAGATCGGCATCGGCGGGCCGGACGACACCGAGCGGCTCAAGGCACGGATCACCACACCCGAACAGCAGGTCGTCGACCTCGAACTCAAGTTCCAGGACCAGGCCGACGAGCGGAATGCCGCCCGCAAACCATCCGCGCACTCATGGGCCAGCTGAACCGGTCAGTGAGGGACCCGCAGACCGAAGAAGTCCAGCTCGCATAACACTGAACGCCCTCACCGGCCGCTGCTCGCCCACTTCACTCCCAGCCCGAGCGAGTGCGGCGAGCTCTCCTGCTATCGACCCACTCCCGGCGACAAGTCGCCGACGAGGTGTCTCGGCAGGTTGGCGAGCACCTCGTGGCGGCCGTCCCCGGGCACCCTTTCGAGGGGTGCGGTTCACGGCGGCGTGGTGGAGTCGCGACGTCTTGGACGTGGTGCTGGTCCGCCCGGAGCTGGTGGCGGAGGTCAGCGCCGATCGGGCCGGGCCACGGTCGGGGCGGGTAGGACCGTGGTGCGTTGCCGGCTGATCAGCGTCTCCGGGAACCTGTGCGGTCACACGGTTGCGGGGTGCGGCCGTGCCTCCGCGTGGGTGGTCGAGGGGCTCCGCCACCGGGGGCCTGTTCCGAGTGCTGCGGTGACCAGGGCGTGAATGGTGAGCAGGCACAGTGCTGTGCGGTAGAGGACCTGCTGGAGCGGGATGAGCCACAGGTGGCGCAGGCTCTCGCCGTCCGTGCGCAGGGCGTAGGCGGCGAGGGTGAGTTGAGCGAGGCAGAAGACGGCCCAGGTGAGCACCGGGACGGGCATGGTCCCGGAGGCCAACCCGTAGAGGGCAGCCGCGTCCATGAGGGGTGCCGCGAGCGGCAGGGCGAGTTGGAACAGCAACAGGTAGGGGAGGGTGCGGCGGCCGAGGTGGCCGGCGGTGCCGGTCTCCTTGACGGCGTGGCGGTGCTTCCAGATGGACTGCAGGGTGCCGTAGGCCCATCGGTGGCGCTGGTGCCAGAGCTCCGGGATCGTGGTGGGGACGTGGGTGTGGGCGTGCGCGTCGCTCCGGTAGACGACGCGCCAGCCGGCCCGGCACAGCGCCATGGCGATGTCGGTGTCTTCGGCGAGGGTGTCGGCGCTGATGCCACCGCAGGAGGCCAGGGCTGATCGCCGGAAGGCCCCGATGGCTCCCGGAACGGTCGGACTGGCGCCGGCCAGGTCGAACAGCCGGCGTTCCAGGCCGAAGCTCATGACGTATTCGAGGTGCTGCCACAGCGGCAGGAGGCCCGTGCGGTTGGCGACCTTGGTGTTGCCGGCCACCGCGCCGACCGACGGGTCGGCGAAGGCGGCGGCCAGGCGGACCACCGCCCCAGGGGCGATCACGGTGTCCGCGTCGACCATGAGGATCACATCGTGTGCAGCGTGGGCGACGCCCGCGTTCAGGGCGGCGGGCTTGCCCTGGTTGGGCTGGGTCACCACGCGGACCCTGGGGTCCGCCACCGTGCGGGCCGCTGCCGCGGTGCCGTCGGTGGAACCATCGTCGACCACGACGACGTCGATGTCCGCATGGCCGCCGTCGAGTAGGGCGCGTACGCAGGAGGCGATGGTCTCCTGCTCGTTGTGGGCCGGGATGACGGCGGAGACGCCTGCCCGGGGCACGGACAGGGGCCATGCCCGGGACTCCGTGCGCCTTCGGTGTGCTGCCGCGGCCGCGGCGAGCAGGACCAGTCGTGCGGCGGTGAGGAGGGCAACCACGTACAACAGCCCGGCGGCAGCGGGCGGCACGGCGACGGCTGCCTGGACCAGGCCGATCAGCGCGGCGCCGTACCAGCGGTCGAGCGTGCCGGCTGAGGCCGCTTGGGGCGGCAGGCCGACCGCTCCGGTCAGGGTGGTGAAGCGGTATCCGCGTGCCTTGAGGGTGTCGATGAGCTGTCCCAGGGCCGCGACCGTCCGGGACCGGTCGCCACCGCCGTCGTGCAGGAGGACGACGGCCCCTGTGCCGTCCTTCGGGGCGGCGCCTCGCACGATGTCTCCGGCGTCCCGTGCCTCCCAGTCCAGCCCGTCACGCGTCGACAGGACGGTCAGGTAGCCGAGCGCACCGGTGCGCAAGGCGGCGTGCCAGTCCCGGTTGTTGACCGCGTCGGGCATGGAGGAGTACGGCGGCCGCAGGAGCGTCGTGGTCTTTCCGGTGGCTCCTGCCAGGACGGCACGGCTGGCGGCGAGCTCCAGACGCATCTGCCAGATCGGCGCGGTCGCCAGGTCGGCATGCGTGAAGGTGTGCAGGCCGATCTCGTGCCCCGCGGCAGCCTGCGCCCGGACCAGCTCGGGGTGTTCGGCGACGTGCTGGCCGACGACGAAGAACGTCCCCGGTACCTGCTTGGCGGCCAGCAGCCGCAGGATCTCCGGGGTCCAGGTGGGGTCCGGGCCGTCGTCGAAGGTGAGCGCCACCGCGCCCGGGCGCACGCTCAGGCTGACCGGGGGGCCGCTCCGGGTGTCCACGACGGGTCCGCCGCCGGACACGGAATGGGGCACGAGGCCATCCGGCTGCTGCTCCTGGGAGGTGCCCGGTTCACCGACGCCGCGCAGGATCGACGTTGCCAGGAACAGGGCTGCCAGGAACACCGTGAGGACGCCGGCCAGGACCCACCAGTGCCCGCGGGGCGATGCCGCCCTCATCGCCGGGGGGTCGTGTGGACAGCCTCGGCCGGATCCGTTGCCGGCGCCCCCGGGTCGGCGTAGAGCACGCCTGCGCCCACCGCGAGGACACACAGGCACAAGAAGCACACCACCACGCCCACTGTGGTCACGATCCTGCGGCGGCGGCCGTACGGGTCGTCGAAGACGGGCGAGGAGGGCTTGGGGCGGGCCGGGTCGAGCAGCTCGTTGATCACGTGACCGAATGCTAGGAAGATCGTCTGCGAGGACCACATGCGGCGCGCGGACGTTCCACCGCAGGAGCGAGCCGGCCACGCACGAGTTGACGGCGGACACGCTCGAACGGGGTGACTTCGGCGACTCGGCCCACTTCGATGCCAGGCGGCCCGAACCTCATGCCAGGGTGGCGCCGGGCACCCCATGGCCGCCCGGAGGCCATCAAGATCCACGAGCCTGCGGGCATCGCCCGGTCAGGGCGGCGCCGACAACGACATCGGCGATCCCCCCCCCGCCCATACGGCACCACGCTGCGCCCCTGCCCCCGCAACCCGAACCCGCACGGAGTACACCTCCATGGCTGCGCACCTGGACACCGCCCCACCCACACCACCCGAACACCGGCCGCGCACCACGCGCACCACGCGCACCAGGATTCTGGTGTTCCTGGCGTGTGGCCTGCTGGCCATCGCCGCCCTCGGTCATGCCGGCCTGCGGCTGCACCACCGGCTCAACACCATCGAACTGCCACAGGCCGACACGGCCCCGCAGACCGGATACACCCTCACCGTCTACTTCACTCCCAGCGAGGCGCACTACCACGGCCCCCGGCGCGACATCGGAAATAGGTCCTGCACCGGCCGGCACCTGCCCGATACCTCGTTCCCCGCCGACTACCTGGAACGCGTCGGCCTGGAGGGCTTCGGCAAAACCGCCCGCGGGGACTACCTCGGCTGGGACTTCGACAAGCGCTGCTACTTCTCGACCAGCACCCCTCCGGTGGGCTCCCACGAAAACGTCCTGGTGCCCTGGCAATCGGTCGCCGCCAACCATCTGTCCCCGGGCACCCGCATCCTCGTCACCGACTGCGGACCGGGCGTGTCCCGCGAGACCTGCACCCGGGTGAAGTCCGCGCACTGGCGCGTCGACGACCTCTGCAGCATCGGCTGCGACAACGCCAAGCACCTCGACCTGTACATCGGTGAACAGACCCGGGCCGACATCGAGGACGAAGACTTCTACTTCGTCACCACGAGCGCCGCCATCCGGACTGCCGCACCCGCGGCACTGCGCTGATGGAACTGTCCGCCTCGACGGCCGTTCCGACTGCCGTGCCCGGTGAGTCCGACGCCTCGACGGCGCAGCCGACCCCGGCGGGGCCTCAAACCCCGCCTGCGCGTCGGCGCCTCGATGCGCTGGACGCGTCACGCGGCTCGCTCGTCGCTCTGCGCGTCTTCATCGGCAGCCAGGTGGCGGAGATCGCGTCCCCTGCCCTGCAGCACGCACACGGGTTCGGGCTGACGGTCGCCGACCTGGTCCTGCCCGGATTCCTGTTCACCATGGGCATGGCAGTGCCGGTCTCCATGTCCGCCTTCCTCCGGCCACGGGGCGAAGGCCGTCTCCGTGAACACGCCAAACAGCCTCACCTGCTGCGCATCGTGCGCCGAGCCGCCCTGCTGTACGCGATCGGCTTCTTCCTGGGCGTGTACCCGTTCCTGCCCGAGACGTTGGAGCACGTCCGGTTCGTCGGCGTGCTGCAGCGACTGGCCGTCGCCTACCTGACCGTCTCGCTCCTGTACGTGACCTGTGCCTGGTCGATGCGGCCCGTCGGTGCCCCGTCGGCATCCGAGGACAAGGCCGTGCCACCGGCCAGGGTTCACTCCCGTATCGTCCGTTTGCTGGCCCGGGCGTCCTTGCTGGGAGGATTCCCCCTCGTCTGTGTCGTCCTGTGGATCGTGGCGACCTACAGCTTTCACAACCCCTGGCCGCAATGCGCCGGCGTCCGCGAACTGGTGCCGGACTGCTCGCTGCAGGCCTACCTCGACACGAACACGTGGGGTGCCGAGCACAACCTGGACGGCGGCACGTTCGACCCGGAAGGCCTCATGTCGACGCTGGTCGCAGTGGTCAACTGCTGGGCGGGCCTCGTCATCGGCATGGACGTCGTCCGGAACAAGCAGCGCTACCACACGACCGGTGGCGTCCGCAGGCGGGCCTGCCAGCTGATCGCCGTCGGCGTGACGTGCGGCGGGGCCGGCCTCGCGCTGACCACCGTCATCCCGATCGGCAAACAGTTGTGGACCCCCTCGTACGCCCTCGTGACCATCGGGATCATGACCGTCGGCTTCGGCCTGGCTGCCCTGGCGTTCGACGGCGGACTGTGGCCCTCGCCCCACGGTCCGTCCGGTGGCGGGTCCGGTGCCGGAAGCCTTCCGGCACGCCGTTTGTCTTCGGCCTGGACGGGCGTGACCACCGCCGTCCGTCGGGTAACCGCGCCAGTGGGAGAGACCCTGCTGGACCTTGGCCGCAACCCCCTGTTCTTCTACGTCCTGTCCGAACTCGTCATCGTCACCTTGGACTACATCCCCGTCCGCTACCACGGCGAGGAGTGGACCGCATGGAGCGTGTGCGCCGGAGCCGGCCTCGCCACATGGATGCCCGCGCCGCTGGCAAGCGTCGTCTGGGCGGCGCTGTGGCTGCTGCTGTTCTACGTACCGCTCGCGCGGCTGCTCGTGTCGCGGGGGTGGTACATCCGGGTGTAGCGACGGTCGCGGGTACTCGGGAGCCGCGCGTCCCGACGATCGGCAGTCTACGTTGCCGGATCGCCGATCAGCAGGGCCACGCGCACGAGGTCACCCCCATCTGACGGGGCGCCCCATGACAGTGACAGCCCCTTCAGCGACTCCGTTGGACCGGTTGCGCCGTCGGGATAGAGGTGAGGGGTCGTGCGTGAGGCCGACCGTCCGCGGGTTGTCGTCTGCCCGCACTGCAAAGCCACCGACCGCGACGGCGAGGCGAGGACGCTGTCGGCTGCCGGCGGTGTGCTGTCGGTGACCTGGCACGCCCGCGGAGGCCCACACCTGGCCGCTGACCGGATCCTCGCCGCGATGCCTGGCCGGTGACGGCCTGACGAAGCCTGGCATCCGCCGCAACCAGCCCGCGGCTTCCTGTTCAGCCCAATACCGCATTGGAGGGGAGGGGCGAGCAACCCCTCTGTTCCCCCACTGAGCCTCGATGGGGCAGAGCGTCGTGCAGAGCGTGTGACCGCCTGGCGTGTGAGCCCGGCGTGATGCGGATCTCGAATTTTCCCCAGGGCTGCTCTTCGTTCCTCAGTCGGTTGCTGCCGGCAACGAGGGCGTCGTCGCCGCCCGCTTGTGGCATGTGCGGGCCCTGCCCGGAGCCGGGGTTGGAACCACGGTTAGCGCTGAGATTTCCGATGGGATGCTTCTTCGGCCGTGGGATCCCGTAGTAGCCGTTGACTCACGGCATGTGCGACTGCGACCCCAGTGCTGGCGGAGCCGCCGCTGGAACATCGAGTGGTCGATGGCCGTGTCTGGTGGCCCGAACTTGTAGTTGATCAAGGAGATGTGATCTTGGGTGCGGACCCGTGTCGGTACGCGCCCTGCTACGAAGGGGTTGCCGCTGTGACGCAGCGACGGAACAAGATGCTTGCCGCCGCCGTGGCCGGAGGCCGGACTCTGGGGGTTGCGGCCCTGCTCGCGGGCGGGGTGGTGGGACCCGCCTCGCTCGCCTATGCCGACGACGACCTGCCGAAGTCCTGCACGAGCACGCCGAAGGAAGGCGGCGGGGTGTCGATCCTCTGCGCCGGTTTCCTGAGGTCGGGCGACGAGATCGAGGGGACCGAGTACGACGACGAGATCGTCATCGGCGACAAGAACGGGGGGAGCTCGTTCGCCAACAACGCGCTTCCCAAGGGAGTGGTGCTCGACGGCCTCGGCGGTAACGACAAGATCGCCATTCGACACGCCCTCGCGGGTGTGAGCGGGACACTCAGGGGCGGTGCGGGCAATGATGTGATCACGCTGACTGTGCCCCCGATCACTGGCAAGGACAATGACAAGCCTGCCGTCTCCGCGACGGGAGTGATCGAGGGCGGCGAGGGCACGGACACCATCGACATCAGCGGTGCCCGCCGCGGGAACGTCGGCCGGATCACGGGCGGCCAGGGCGGCGGCACCATCAAGGTCGCCGCCAATTCCCTGACACCCGTCAACGAAGGCACGATCGAGGCGTTCGGCGGCACTCTCACGGTCGAGGGGCCCGCTATTGCCAACGGCAAGGGCGCGACGATCAAGGCCAAGGACACCGAGGTCACGCTGCAGGGCGGCGCCGGCGCGGCCGGGAACGCCGGCAAGGTCGAGGGGAGCGGGGGCAAGGTCCTAGCCAAGGGCGGGGCCGGCGGGGTCAAGCGCCGCGGTGGTGCCGGCAACGACGTCAGCGGTGAGATCACCGGCGCGACCGACGTCGAGGCGACCGGTGGCAGCGGCGAGCCTGGCGGGGCCGGCAACGACGGAAAGATCACCGGGGTTCGCTCCGCCACCGTCAAGGGCGGCAAGGGCATCAAGTACGCGGGCACCGGCAGCGACGGCACGGACGGCGGCAGCGGGAACACCAGCACCGTCACCACCACCGGTGATCTCATCATCGAAGGCGGAGCCGGCAGCGACGGCACCGAGGGCGCCCAGGGCGTGCAGACGTCCGACAACTACTCGGGCAACGGCGGCACGGGCGGCCGCGGCGGTAACGGCGGTATCGGCAACGGCGGAACCGTCCCCAACCAGAAGAAGGCCACCGCACGCAGCACCGGCGGGAAGGTCACCGTCAAGGGCGGCGCGGGCGGCAACGGCGGCGCGGGCGGCGGCGCCGTCAACTCCGGCATGAACAAGCAGGACCTCGGCGGCGACGGCGGCCCCGGCGGCAACGGCGGAGCCGGAAGCACCGGAACCGTGACCTCCGACCTCGGCGGCGACAAGGCCACCGTCACCGGCGGCTCCGCCGGAACCGGCGGAGCAGCCGGCCCCGGCACCGCCCAGATCGGCGTGAGCGCCGGAAAGCCCGGCAGCAACGGCAACCCCGGAGCAGCCCGCAGCTAGAGGACACACCAACGCGGGGAGGGCACTCGACCTGCTTTTGGACCCGGCGGGCCATCGGGAGCCCCTCCACCGCGGCCCGACAGTCTGTCAGCGCCCCGGCGGTGGGGAATTGGGTGAGCAGGTCCGTCCCCTCCCTGAGCATGGGGTGGGGAGATTCGTCGAGCCCCATCAGGCGCAGCGGGTTGTTGGCTGAACGCCTCAGTGCGCTCACGTGACCGGTATCCACGCGGGCAGACATGACAGTGTCCGGTCTCGGGCGTGCACGCTAGGGGGCCCTGTTGTGATCGCCGATGCGCTCCGTGGTCATGGGTTGGACCTGCCGGGCGTCCGCCGGGCCGTCGATGTACAGCTTGGCCGTGTCCTAGCCGCCAGAAGCCGTCTGATCGGCTGGCACGCGGCCGGCGGCGGCAAAGACGTCGGCCTCGTGCTGCGGATGGCGGCGTCACTGGAGATGTTCCATGCCTTCACCCTGATCCACGACGACATCATGGACGACAGCGCCACCCGCCGGGGCCGGCCCAGCGTCCACGCGGCCTGGCCGCCCACCATGCCCAGGGCCGCAACACCCTGAAAGGGGCATTGAGTCCGAGCGGCAGCTCCCCAACCAGCGGATGAGCGGAGGCCCGTTCTGTAACAGGCCGGGGTCATGTACATCCCTGAGGAACTCAAGTACACGAAACGCCACGCATGGGTCCGGGCGGTGAGCGGCGGCAAGGTCCGTGTGGGCATCACCGAATACGGCCAGGAGCAGCTCGGCGACCTCGTCGCCGTGGAGCTTCCGAAGGTCGGCGACCGGTTCGACGTCGACGACCGTGCGGCTCCACGGAATCCGCCCGAGCACTCATCGACATCTACACGCAGGCGGCAGGTCAGGCGAGCGCACGCAACGACCGGGTGCTCGCCGAGCCCGAGCTGGTCGACAACGATCCGTACCAGGACGGGTGGCTGATCGAGATCAGCCTTTCGGCGGCGAGTCCTGACGGGCTGATGAGCGCGAAGGAATCCGACGCCTTCATCAGTTCTGCCGAATAACCACAGCCGCGCGAGCGTGCGCGGCCGGGCGGCCCCTGGGGTGCGATGCCGTACGGCACCGCTGGGGAGCGGGCGGGGGTCAGGGGCGCCGGTACATCGATGTGACGGGCCGTCCCGGCCTGCGCGGAGGGGAGACGGACGGGTGCTTGTCGTCGGCCTGTGCCGTGGCGCGGGACGGACAACTGCCTGCCCGCCTGGTTTCAGGGGATGAGGACGAGCTTCCCGTGGGCCTGTCCGCTCTCGCTGGCGGCGAGGGCGTGAGCGGCCTGGTCGAGTGGGTAGGCCTGGGCGATGGGGAACTGGAGCTTTTCTGTCCGGTACAGGGGGAGGGCTTCGGCGAATACGTCGGGCAGGGGCACCGATTCGCCGGGGCCGCCGCCGGTGAAGCGGACACCGTGTGCTGCGGCGTCGGGGTCGGCGAGGGTGATGACCCGCTGGGTGCCGCCGGCCAGTTCCACCAGATCGGGCAGGGCGCCCCGGCCGGCGGCGTCCACCGCGGCGTCGACTGTGGGCGCCACCGCGCGGACGCGGTCGGCCATGCCCGCCCCGTAGGTGACGGGAATGGCGCCGATCGCGCGCAGGTATTCGTGGTTGCGTTCGCTCGCGGTGCCGATCACCCGGGCGCCGCGGGCAACCGCGAGCTGGGTGGCCAGTGAGCCGACTCCGCCGCTGGCCCCGTTGATCACCACCGTGTCGGCTGCACTCACCGCGGTCAGGTTCAGGGCGCGGGCGGCGGCTTCCGCGACGATGGTGATGCCGCCGGCTACCTCCCACGGCAGATCGGCGGGCCTGGCCACGAGGTTGTCGACCGTGGCCAGGGCGTAGTGGGCCCAGCTGCCGCCGGTGGCGCGGCCCAGGACCTCGTCGCCGATCGCGAGGCTGTCGACGTCGGGGCCGAGGGCGTCGACCACGCCGGCCAGCTCGACTCCGATGCCGCGCCGTTGCCGGGGAGGTTCGCTGGCGAACAGGCCGCGCAGGATCTTGGAGTCGATCGGGTTCACCCCGGCAGCGCGGACCTGAACGCGGACCTGCCCCGGTCCCGGGTCGGGCTTGTCGACCTGGGTGACCTCAAGGATTTCGGGGCCGCCGAAGCGGGTGTAGGTGATCGCTGTGGGCATCCAACGCTCCTGCCAGTCAGAGATGGATCTTGCACGCTCACTACCCGCGCAAGGCCCGCACGGTGCGCTTGGCGCTGCGGATTCAGCCCAAGGAGTGGCGGGACAAGGCGACGCCCCGGGCGACCACAACCTCGCGGCCGCTCACGACCCGGTCGCCGTCTGGATACCACTGGCCGGATGCGCGCGTCGGCCGGACGGTGCCGCCGCGCCGGGACCTGCTACGTCAGGCTCCTGAGTGCGCTGACTTCTGCTGAGCTGCGACCACAGCGGCCCTGCCCTCATGGCAGAGCGGGTTGGCAGGCGCTCTGTACCGCGCGGTTGGGGCATGGCCTGTCAGCACGACGTGGTCACCGGTGGTGCCCGATGACGCGAGCGTCAGTTCCCGGGGGCGGCTTGTCATTCGGGGACGCGAAGAGAGCCTTCAGCGCATCACTCACGGGGATGTTCAGGTTGAGGCTCTTGGGCGGGATCGGCATGCTGAACCAGCGGCTATGTGCGGTTCACGGCGGCGTGGGGGAGCCGTGACGTCCTGGACGTGGTGCTGGTCAGACCGGATCTGGTGGCGGGTGCAACAACGCCCTGCAACGCCGGGTGCAACACGGCGCCGCGTGTTGCGGTCCTGTCCTGCTGGAACACGACGTGAGTGGGGGACGGGTGAGCGCGTTGCAGGTCCTCGCGGGTCGTCACGGCCGGATCCCCGGTCCTGACGGCGCGGACCCCGGGCCTTGAGAGGTCCGGGGTCCGGTCACGGCACAGGAGCGGTCCGAGGCTGTTCGGGGCGGCCGACGGTCTTGGCGGCTCGCCCTTTTGTGCCGGCTGCGCGAGGCGGGCCGTCCCGGCGTTCCTCGTGCACGTCCGGTGCGTGTAGGTGCCGAGCCTCAGACCTGTCCGTAGTTCCTCACGTAGTACCTGAGGAACTCTTCCCTGTCGATCGTCGTGTCACGGTTGGTGTCACCGCCGAGGAACTTGCTGAGATCGAAGGGGTTGCGCTCTTGGGTAGCTTCGCGCTGCTGCCACTCCTGGTACGTGATCACACCGTCCTTGTCGGTGTCGATCTGGTCGAACAGCGCCGTTGCTTCTGCTTTTGCGTCCATGGCTGCCTTCCTGGGCGGCTCCGTGCCGGCCGGTGTTGATCTCCCCTGGTCCGCATCAGGGCAACATCACAGAACCGAATTGAGTGCCAACTGGCGGACAACTTCACCCGCTCGGGCGCAATAGCGCGAGACCCCAGCTCAAGAGGGCTGGGGTCCTGGTAGAGGCGCTGGAAGCGGTCAGAGGCCGTCCGGGGCGGCCTGGGGGACGGTCACCGGCCTCGCCCAGTCCATGCCCAGCTCCGCGAGTGCGGCGAGCTGGTCGGCGGTGAGTTTGTCGCGGCGGGCCCGGGTGTTGGAGACCCCCACGCCCAGCTTCACGACCACCGGCTCCGCCTCGCCCTCGACCGTGATCTCCTCGCCGTGGGCCCCCTCGGGACCGGCCGGTCCGCGCCTTCCCGCGCAACCCACTGGCCAAGGGCCTCCAAGCCCCGCTGGAACGCCTGCTGTGCCTCGTTCGGGCCCCCTTCGCCGCGCGCCCGGCTGCCGGGACGGGAGAGGGCGCCTGGTCGGGTTGTACGCCCAGCGCGGCCAACCGCTCCTGCTGCTCGGGCAGCAGCCGAGCCCAGATGGCCGGCTGCTTCTGCTGCGGGAGCCATCTGCCGACGTCGTCGCCGTCGAAGACGACGCCCGGCGCGATGTGGGGCAGGACGCCGTCGGCGTGGACCAGGTCCGCCAGGACGCGGTAGTGGCGCTGCCAGTCCAGCGGCCAGGGGCAGTCCCAGTCCTCGTCGATCGGGGTGAGCTGCGCCGCGCGCTCGGCGGCCCGGTCCGGGTCCTTGCCGAGGCCGTTCTTGGCGCCCTTGCGTCGGAGGTTGGCCACGTGCTGGCCGATGGGCACCATTTCGTCGTCTTCGCCCCACACGGCGTCTTGCCGGGGTGCGAGGTGTCCGGTGGCGCGGTGGTAGGAGCGGAGGGCGGCGCGCTTGGCCTCCCACGCCTCCTCGCCCGTGCACCGACTGGCACGGGACCACGGAACTGCTCATCACGACTGCTCTGCGCTGCCAGGCGGCCCGGTACCGCCCCGAGGCCGACCCGATCCGTACGGTCCGCAACGCGCATGCCTGCTGGCATCTGCTCCGTGCGGAGTCCCCGGAGGCGGCTGCCGACCTCGCGGGCCGGCTGGCGGACATGCCGGCCATTCTCGGCGAGGACTACCGCCGCGACGACGTCCTCGCCTGGACCGGAGCGGTACCCGCTTGCGGTTGAGAGGGCGAAGACGTCCGCATCGCGTCCGCCGGCCGCCTGTCCGTCCTGATCGTCTGGCTCAGGTGGCCACCGGGGGCACCGCCCCGCCCCCGGTTTTCGGCTGCCGGGGGCGGGGCCGGGTGGCTTTTTGGGAGGTGGAGGCCGCTATCGGAGGAAGTTGTTGAAGAGGAGGTAGTTGGGACCGGAGGGGATGCCCGAGAGGCGTCCTTTGGTGGCGAAGGATTGGATCCGCTGCCTCAGTGCAGCCGGGGTGCGCTGCCCATAGATGGAGATGAAGTAGGCGGCGACGCCGGCGGTGTGTGCGGCTGCTGCAGCGGTGTCGGAGATGGTCTGGGTGGCTGGGAGGATGCCACGCCATGCCGATTTGATGTTCTCGCCCGGGGCGAAGATGTGGACGCAGCTGCCGAAGTTGGAGAAGACCGCCATCTGGTCCGAGACGTTGGAGGCGCCAGCGACGATGGCTTTGGAAGCCGTGGCGGGTGAGGTGTTGCAGGCATCCTGCGCTTCGTTTCCGGCGGCGACAACGACCGGGATTCCCTGATCGCTGGCGTTGTTGACGGCCTTGTTGAGGTCGTCGTTGATCGGCCCGGTGGAGCCGATGAGGATGACCTTGGGGGTGAGGGACGGGCGGGCCAGGACGTAGTTGATGCCGGCGATGACGTCCTGGCTGCGGCTGGTGCCGTCGCACTTCATTGTTTTGACCGCGTAGACGGTGGCCTGCTTCGCCACACCGTACTGGCGGCCTGCAACGGTGCCGGCGAGGTGTGTTCCCACACCGTTGCAGTCCCCGGGGATGCCGTCACCGGTGGTGTTGGCTGCGAAGTGGGCCCGGCCGCCGAAGTCGATGTGGGCGGCGTTCACGCCGGTGGACAGGACGTACACGCTGACACCGCGGCCAGCAGCCGAGTCGAAGCTGTAGCTGTAGCTGTGGGGAGCCTGCGCCGGCCCACGCTGAGAGATACGTTCAAGGCCCCACGTGGCGTTGAGCTGGACGTCCGCCCAGCTGTCCCCGGCACTGCACAGGACCAAAGCGGCAACCCCCACCGCTACACCGGCCCGGGCTCGCCATCCATGTCGCCTCATCCTGTGACCCTCGCTTCTCCGGCATGCGGGGAAGACTCCTCCGCACCGGCGACAACGAGACAAGGCGGCGCACGGCTACGCCCTCACCGAACAGTCCCCCACTCCTGGCAGCGGGATCGGCATAGTGCATCGAACCGGACACTGGCGCCGTCGCGGGCTCCCGTCACCGTGCCGCCTTCGCGAAACGGCGACTTCTGCCAAGGGCCGTCACAGCCTGGCGCTGACCTGTGCTTCCGAGCTCCTCACAACACTCACTGCCGGACGTGCGATCGACGCCCGGGCGCCGGGGGATCGCTCGTCCGAGGCGGTTTCGGGGCAGGGCCGTGTCGCTTCCGCGGTCCCGGCATTGACCGGGCATGACCATCATCAAGCGCGCGGCGGTGGCCGTGGTGGCCGTGGTGGCGGTGGGGGTGCCGGCCGCTCCCACCGCCACGGCTGCCCCGGCCTACAAGTGCGCCAAGCAGCATGAAGGACATTGACGACAGCAGCTATGACGGGCCATGGCCGGACAACTGGAAGGTGACGGTACGGACGTGCGCGGCCCGGTCCGGGGGCACCGTGTACGCGTACGCCGAGGTGAATTGGGACGGCCCGGCGTTCCGTGAGGTGGACGACCCGACGATCTTCGAGGGGGCCAAGCTGCGGTTGCAGATCAAGAAACCCCGGGAGGGCACCGACCCCGTGGTGGTCGAGCGCGATTTCCCTGGGCTCGAGGAGCTGCTGGAGGACAGCACGTCCAACGCGAACTACGACGGCCACTATCGAACGCCGACGATCAGCCACCGGGCCGGCCGCGGAGCGCTGGGGGACTCGGTGCTGTTCCTGGACTGGCACGGCGACGGGCGGGGCTACCAACGCCACGACTACACCGGGTCCCCGACCGTCTGACCTGTGATCAGTCGCCAGGGGCGGGCACGTCGTTCTGGCCGTGAGCGAGGATCGGCAGCAGTACCTCGGCGGCGTCGCACACGGTGCACGCCGTCGTGCCAGGCCGCGTGAGCGCGTCGAGCGCGGCCATGGTGCGCAGCGGATGCGCGCGGTCGGTAGCGCTTGGGCAGCCCTCGGCGTGGACGGTGGCCGGGTGTCCGTGGATGCGGCCGTCGAGCAGCCACGCCCAACCGGCCGACGCCGAGGTACGGGTACGGGGGTGGGCCGGGATGCCGCCCAGGTCGACCCCGGGCAGCGGGCGCAGCTGCTCGGCGGTGACCCACGTGCCGTACTCGGCCGGCTCGACCCCGCCCCCGGCGGCCGTCTGCCAGAGGGGGACACCTATGCGGTACATCCACAATCCGGAGTCGAGCTGCTGTCGCTCGTAGAGCAGTACACGCTCGATGGCCTGTCCGTCGGGCAGGAGCAGCGTGATCGGTGCAGGTGGTGGTGCAGGTTCGGTCACGTCAGGGGCGGGCGAACTGCTCCTGCCGGGCCTGCCGGCACGACGTGCAGAGCGGGTTCCCGCCCACCCCGTAGCGGCACGTGGAGGAGTGGCACCGGGGGCAGGGGCCGGTCTGGCTGGGTGCCCAGCTGGCGACCTGCGGGCGGGGCGTGGTGGTTTGCTCGTTCATGCTGCTGCCTCCCCGTCCGCCGGGGCGAAGGTGTGGGTGCGGGCGGCGCGCCGCAGCTCGACGCTGCCGACCCGCCAGGCGGCGGAGGCCTCCCAGTAGGGGTGGGTGCACAGGGTCCCGGAGAGGGTGATCAGCCGGCGCCGCAGCGCGGTCGTACCGGCCCCGGCGGGGGCCTGTGCGAGCTCCACGTAGGTCTGCTGCCACGCCCCTTGGAGCGTGATCAGGTCCTCGGGGAAACGGAACGGTGGTCTCACACCCCAAGTGAAACACGTGTTCGATTTTTTCCGCGAACGTCACGCCTCTCGGTCATTGGCCCTAGGTGTGGCTGAGTGTCGTGGTCGGCCGGCGAGCGCATCCCTTGGCCGCCGCGTCCGGCGGCGGCTGTTCGGGGCCTGATCTCCGCGTACCTGATGGATCAGGGCCGCCCCGAGTCCTTTCGGCGTGCGGTGGCCGGGTTACGCATATCGCTCTGAGTGTAGGTTTGCCTACGTTCCGTTAGGAACGCCGTTTGGTTGGGAGAGCAGGTGTGGGGTGGTACCTCGCATCGGAGAAGGAGTTGTTCATGACTGACCGCTTCCCTGGCGTACCCATCGAGGAGAGGCGGGGCGGGATCCCGCCGATCACCGGAGTGGCCACGTCGATCGCCGCTTTCATCGGCCATGTCGACGCTGAGGTCCCTCGCATGATCCGGTCCTGGAAGGAGTTCGGTGAAAACGCGGGCCGGTCCGGCACCGGGGCGGTGTCGCCGTACCTGGCCGACGCTGTGTACGGCTGGTTCGAGAACGGCGGAGGTCCCTGCTGGATCGCCGGCACGGGCAAGGGCGGCCCGCTCGCGGGATACCGGGCCGCGCTGGCCTCCCTCGACGCCGAGGTGACCATCGTGGTGGTCCCCGATCTGTGGGAAGCGCGGGACGAGGGCGCCGTGATCGCGAAGACGGTCGCCCGCCACTGCGCGGACGCCCGCAACCGGATGGCCCTGCTGCACGCCGAGAAGGAGGCGGAGCCGGTCAAGGTTCCCGCGCTCCTCGGCCTGGACGAGGAGGAGGCGCGGTTCACCACGGTCTACTACCCGTGGCTGAAGGTGTCCGGCGTCGACGGCGGGGACGCGAAGGTGGTGCCGCCGTCGGGACACGTTGCCGGGGTCTGGGCACGGAGCGACGCCGAGCGGGGTGTCCACAAGGCGCCCGCGAACATCGGCGTCCGCGGGATCACGGGCCTTCAGCGCGACCTCACCGACGGCGAGCAGCGTGACATCAACAACGTCGGTGTGAACTGCATCCGGTCCTTCGGCCAAGGCGTCCTTGTCTGGGGTGCCCGCACCCTCGCGGCGGGCTCGGACTCGGAGGTGGAGCACGGGTATGTGAACGTCCGGCGACTGGGCAACTATCTGCGAGCCTCGATCGCCGGCGGCCTCGGCAAGGCGGCCTTCGAGCCGAATGACGACAGGCTCCAAACCGCCGTGTGCGCGGCCGTTGCCTCGTTCCTTACCGGGCTGTGGCGCACAGGCGCACTTGTGGGCAAGAGCCCGGAGCAGGCTTTCTGGGTGCGCTGCGACGCGACCAACAACCCCGGTGAGAGCGTCGCAGCGGGCACTCTGGTCCTCGACGTCGGCTTCGCCGCGGTACGGCCCGCGGAGTTCATCGAGATCCGGCTCACCCAGCAGGTCGCTGCCTGGTAGACCCGCCGGCCCATACCTCGGAACACACCAGCAGGGCCGGCCACACTGTGGCCGGCCCTGCTGTGCGCTGCTTCAGGGGCTGCCAGGACTGGCCAACGCTCTGGCCCCCGCCTCGAGCACGGACAGCGGTTGTTCAGCTCTTTGGGAGCGCGTGGTCGTCGTCACCACGCAGGAAGGTTCACGAGTTCCGAGTTCCGACAGCAGTCCGGGCCTCCGTCGCGGGCTGATCAAGCTCACCCGCAACAGTCGCAGCCGGGGCGGCAGCCGCACGCGTCTACCGGTGCCTGAGCGGACGACACCGCCGAAACGCAGCATCCCTTGCCCTGCCAGGCGTCACGCCCCTCCTTGACGGCGATGGCGGCGATGACCAGGGCGGCGAGGGGGTCGGCCCAGGACCAGCCGAGGGTGGCGTTGAGGACCAGGCCGACCAGGAGGACGGCGGACAGGTAGGTGCACAGGAGGGTCTGCTTGGAGTCGGCGACCGCGGAGGCGGAGCCGAGTTCGCGGCCGGCTCGGCGCTGGGCGGCGGAGAGGAACGGCATGACCGCAAGGGAGAGGGCGGCGATGACGATGCCGGGGATGGAGCGTTCGGCCTCGCCGGTGCCGGCCAGCGCGCGGACAGCGTCGACGGTGACGTAAGCGGCGAGCGCGAAGAAGGAGACGGCGATGATCCGCAAAGTGCGCTGCTCGCGGGCTTGGCGTACGGCGTGGTCGCGGGCGGAGAACTGCCAGGCGACCGCGGTGGCGGAGGAGACCTCGATGACGGAGTCGAGGCCGAAGCCGATCAGGGCGGTGGAGGAGGCGAGGGTGCCGGCGGTGATGGCGACGATCGCCTCGATGACGTTGTAGGTGATGGTCGCGGCCACGAGGAGCCGTATCCGGCGGGCGAGCGCGTCGCGCCGGGCGGGAGAGGGCCCGAGGGATATGGATATCTCGGCGGCCATGTCAGCAGCACCCCTTCGCGGCGGCGTCCGGGCAGGTGCGATCGGTCTCGACGGCGACCACTGCGGTGCGCAGGTCATCGAGCGCGTGGCCGAGGCGTTCGTCGGCGAGCTCGTAGCGGGTGCGGCGGCCGTCGGGCACGGTGACGACCAGGCCGCAGTCGCGCAGGCAGGCCAGGTGGTTGGACAGCCGGGTGCGGGAGATTTCGAGCGCGTCGGCGAGGTCGGCAGGGTAGGCGGGGGCGTCGCGCAGGGCGAGCAGGATGCGGCAGCGGATGGGGTCGGCGAGCGCGCGGCCGAACCGGGCCAGCACCTCGATTTCGGAGGCAACGGTCAGCACAACACAACAGTACACATGATCCTGAATTCAGGAAATCATGGATCCTCGTTGGAGTGCTGACTGGTGCCGCGCAGCCTCCGGAGCGTCCCTCGTCGCTGGGCGCCTCCGGTTCTCGTGAACATCGATCCTGGCTCCGAGCGAGCTCCGGCGGCTTCGGCCCGCACCGGATGTTCACGAGTCGACAGCACCAGACCTGCTGGGGCAGAGCCGAGAGGCCGGGTCGAATCTGGTACTCGGATGTCCGGACAAGTCCTGAGCCCATATCCGGTGGCTTTTCCTCAAGGTCGGGCCAGGCCGTAGCAGGCGGGTCCGCGACCAGCAAAGATGCCCATCATGCGCACGGACCACCAGAACCCCACATCCCTCCGCTCGACACATGCGGCACCCGTGGTGTTCGGTGCCGGAGCGGCGATCGGCGTTCTGGGCGGAATGATCGGGCTGGGCGGCGCGGAGTTCCGCCTGCCGCTGCTGATCGGCCTCTTCGGATTCGCCGCGCTCTCGGCCGTCATCCTGAACAAGGCGATGAGCCTGGTCGTGGTCCTGGTCGCACTGCCCGCCCGTCTGGCGGCGGTCTCGGCCGCCGAGGTGGCCGCACGCTGGCCCGTCGCGGTCAACCTGCTGGCCGGAAGTCTCCTGGGTGCCTGGGCCGGAGCGTCCTGGGCGGTGCGGATGCGCTCCTCAACCCTCTACAAAGTGCTGGCTGTTCTGATGGTGCTCATGGCGGCCGCCCTGGTGGTCACGCACACCACCGCTCTGGGCACGCTCGACCTGCCGCTGTGGGCGCAGGTGCCTGCCGGTGTCGTGGCCGGGTTCGGCATCGGCGTTGTCGCGGCGATCATGGGCGTGGCCGGCGGCGAGCTGCTGATCCCGACGATCGTGCTGCTGTTCGGGGAGGACATCAAGACCGCGGGAAGCCTCTCCCTGCTGGTGTCCCTGCCCACGATGCTGGTGGCATTCGCCCGCTACAGCCGCGACGGCAGCTTCGCCGTACTCGGCGCGAACCGCCGCTTCACCATCGTCATGGCCGCAGGCTCGATCGCCGGCGCGGTATTGGGCGGCCTGCTGCTCGGGGTGTTCCCGGACGGGGTCCTCATCCCCGCGCTGGCTGTGATCCTGCTCGTCTCCGCGGTCAAGCTGGCCCGTCACAACTGACTCCGCCGAGCCTCCCAGGTCCTCGCGTCGGGGTGCCTCGCCGATACTCGTGAACAAAGCCAACGCTCAGACTGCGAACTGTGCTGCTCAGCCGCCGTAGGTCTGGTGGCAGAGCGCGGCCACGGCGGGGCTGGTGACGCCGTGCGCGGCGCGGCACAACTCGCTCATGTCCGCGGCCCCCGCCCCTGGGGCGCGTACCGGGCGGTGCGGTGCGTGCGTACGGTCCGGCCGCTTCGCCTTCCTGGGCTTGGGTTTGGCGGCGGTGCGCACGGCGGGACGGGGCGGGGTCGTCCGGCGCGGCTGTACCGGGCCTTCGGCCCTGCGGTCGGGAGGCCGCCGGGCGGGCGGAGTCTCGGCGGCCGCCTCGCGGGCCGCCGGTGCGGGACGGGCCGGCGCGGGAGCGCGGCCGGCCTCGGGAACGGCGCCGGCCGGAGGTGGGGCCGCAGGGCCGGGCAGGGGGGGAGAGGGGCAGCGCCGCCCCAGTGTCCGGCTGTGCGGGCCGGGGGTCGACGGGGTGCTTGTGGTCTTCCGGGACCGTCACGGGCTCGGCCCCGGCGGGCCGGGTGGGTGCGGGGTGGACGGTGACGCATCGCGGGGCCGCGAGCAGCGCGACAAGGAGTAGGGGGAGGGACCAGCGACGCATGCCGCCACCGTGCCGCACACGCCCCGCAGGGCGCCTGGCCCGCTGCGTCCCTCGGATGGATGACGCGACGCCGCCCGTGGGCCACGCGCGCGAGAAGGCGCTCAGCCTGAGGCGTCGGCTGAGCGCCTGTCTCTTGTCGAGCACGTTCCAGCTGGCTACCGCTTGGCCTTGGGGGTGGCCAGGCGGAGGGCGTTCCAGGCGGTGCCGGCGCTGGCGGAGCCGACCTGCTGGAGGCCGGCGGTCACTGCTGCCTCCTGGATGTCGGAGGGCTCGACATGTCCGTCGCGTCCGGACTTCGGTGTGAACAGCCAGATCATGGCGCCGTCTTCGGTCAGTGCCGTTGCGTCGGTCAGGGCGTCGGCAAGGTCGCCGTCCTCGTCGCGGAACCAGAGGATCACGGCATCGACGACATCGTCGTGCTTCTCATCGACCAGCTCGGTGCCCGTCAGCGCGTTGATGGCCTTGCGCAGCTCTTGATCCGTGTCGTCGTCGTAGCCGAGTTCTTGGACGACCTGCCCTGGCTGGAAGCCCAGCCGGGCTGCCGGATTGGTCTGCTCTTCCGTTGTGCTCATGACTGCTCCTGTGGTCCGGACGCGACTGTCGCGCTCCTCTCCGTAGCCAATCAGACACACACCGCTTCAGCCTTATCGAAACTCGGCGCCGGACTGCGGATCAACCTCCGCTGACACGACCCTGGAAGAGGGCGACGGTGAGGAGGCTCCGGGGTGACGCTCAGACCGCCAGTGGAGCCGATGCCGGCGCAGGCCGCGGAAGCCGTGCCGGGCCCGGCGGCACTGCGGGCCGGGGTGGCGTACGAGCAGAAGCTGGACGGTCACCGGGCGCTGCTGTTCGCCTCGGCCGGCCCCGGCGGCAGCGTGCTGGTGCAGACCCGTCGCGGGGCGTTGGTCCAGGATCGTTGGCCGGACCTGGTGGCGGCCGCCGAGGCGCAGTTGCCCCACGGCTTGGTCCTCGATGGCGAACTGGTCGTCTGGGACACCGAAGCAGGCCGCTTGTCGTTCGAGGCGTTGCAGCGCCGGGCCGCCACCCGCGCCCGCGGCGCCGCCGGCCTGGCCGCCCGGTGGGGGCCTACTTCGTCGCCTTCGACCTGTTGCAGCAGGACGGCCAGGAGCTCCTCGCGCGCCCGTACGCCGAGCGGCGCGCACTGCTGGAAGGACTGTTCTCCGAGCACGCCCTGACTGCCCCGTGGACGCTCTGCCCGCAGACGACGGACCTGGCCAAGGCGCGGGAATGGCTGGAGTCCTGGACGGACGTGTCGGGGGTGGAGGGGATCCTGGTCAAGTCC
This sequence comes from Streptomyces sp. NPDC029164, assembly GCF_055563995.1. Taxonomy (NCBI): domain Bacteria; kingdom Bacillati; phylum Actinomycetota; class Actinomycetes; order Kitasatosporales; family Streptomycetaceae; genus Streptomyces; species Streptomyces sp. NPDC029164. Next base: position 96,450 of record NZ_JBVHWW010000013.1, read on the forward strand.
CTGAACGGCCGCTATCTGCCCGGGTACCGAGGGTGGTGAGTTGACTGCACCAACGCATTCGGCACTTGGCGTGGTCTTCGACGGGGGAGGCTCTCGCTGTGGCAGTCGATCGCAGTCAGCTGTTGTCTGGACGTACAGGTCCTGGTCTGGTTGGTCGTGTGGTGCGGACCGGTCAGCCGGTGGTGCCCTACCTCCTCCTCGACGCGGTCGGCGAGCCGATCGAGCCGGTCTCGGACTGGACCACGAGCCTCATACTCGGGGACGCCAGCGCGAATACCTGCCGGGCGTACTGCTACGCCCTCCTGACCTGGTTCAGGGTGTTGTGGACCATCGAAGTGGACTGGCAGCGCGCCACTGAGGGCGACGTCGCGGCGATGGTGGGCTGGATGCGTGCGGCCAGGAACCCGCAGCGTGCCCGGCGCGAGGCCTCGGCCCCGGCGGGCTCGGTCAACCTGAAGACCGGCAAGCAGTACTTGCCTGACCGCTACGGCGCATCCACGATCAACCTGACACTCGCGGCGGTCCGTGGCTTCTACGAGTTCCACGCGCACCTCGGGGCGGGGCCGGTGCTCAACCCCGTGCCGGAGTCACGGCGCGAAGCCATGCTGAACCGGCACCGTGCACCGGACGCTCCGCGGTTCCCGGCCCGCCGCGGTCGACTGCGCCAGAAGTCCTCGCGGACGGCGCCGCGGTCCATGCCTGACGCGGCGTGGGACGAGCTGTTCGCGGTGATGGGAAGTGACCGCGACCGGGCCCTGCTGTCGTGCTACGTCAGCTCCGGTGCTCGGGCCACCGAGTTGCTGGGCGTTCGCCTGACCGATATCGACTGGCCAGGTCAGCGCCTGTGGGTCGTGTCGAAGGGCACGGGGGCCAGGCGGGTGGCCCCGCTGTCGCCGGATGCCTCGCTGCTGCTGGCACGGTATGTCGCAGGTAGGGGCTCGGTCGATCCGAATGGGGTGGTGTGGCGTACCCATCGCGGGCAGGACCGACCGTTGACGTACTCGGCGGTGCGGAGGGTGCTCCAGCGCGCGAACGCGAAGCTGGGCACGAACTGGACGTTGCACGATCTGCGCCACACCGCCGGTGTCCGGATGGCCAACGACCCCGCCCTGACGATCACCGACGTCCAGACCATCCTCGGGCACGCCGACATCGCCACGACCACGATCTACACGGTGCCGCGGGTGGAGGAGATGTTCGACCGCCTGCACACCTTCTACAACCGACCCCGGCCGGTGTTGACGCTGCCGGCCGGGTACGACCCTCGCGACATGGAGACGATCTTCGGTGCCCCGCGCAATCACGAGCTCGACAGCCAGGACGACCCGGCGGGACCTGCCGCTCCCTGAGGCGCTGGCTGCACGCTTCGACGGCAACGTCGAGCCGATCGCGGCGGTTGCGGCCCGCCCGGCGTTGCCGCTGCCGCATGGTGACCTTGCCGCCGCCAGCCCGGACGAGCTGGTGCGGGTGGTGGATGGACTGACGGTCGGGATGTCCTCGGGCACCCGCTGCAAGCAGCGTCAGGGGGTGCGGATGATCACCGATCTGCTGGCGGTCCACCCAGGCATGACGTGGCAGGACAGGTGGCTGGCCTCAGGGATGGACGCCGAGAGCCCGGCGCCTGTGCTGCCGGGGATCAAGGAGTGGACACGGCCGGGCGGCGGGAGCGTACACAGGGGCCTGACCTACCTGATGGCGCTGCGGGCCGTCCAGCCGTCGCTGGCCGCGCTGCGCCGCCACGAGCTGCCGCAGATGGCCGATATTTTCCTGTCCGCGCAGAACGACCCGACGATCCAGACCTGTCTGGATGGCATCGAAGCCACCCACTACGACGGGTTCCACCAGCGGCGGGCCCGCTACGACCTCGCCGCGGCGCTGATCACCCAGAAGATCCCGGTGAGCGGTCTGACTCCGGAGGCGATGATGTTCCACGCGCAGGAATGGAAGCGCGTGTGCATGGTCGACTACGACAAGAACCGCTTTGGTGGTCGGGTGCTGTGGGAAGTGCTGTGCCAGGTCGGGCACTTTCCCGCCAGCACCCCCGCGACGCTGCGGCGGGCCATGATCGGGACGCGACGTGACGTCGCATCCCTGGTGCGCGGCTACGGTCTGGCGAACAAGAGCGTCGAGGCGGTGCTGATCGATTACCTGCACGTCCGGGTGGCCGAGGGCTTGGACTTCTCCACCACGACCAGCCTGGCCCGCAAACTGGCCAGCCTGTTCTGGAAGACCGTCGAGACGGTCAACCCCGGCCAGGTCGACCTGCGGCTGAGCCCCGCGACGTACGAGACTTGGAAGCAGCGGATGCGGGTGAAGGAAGACGGCAGCACCCGGATCGACTTCGATAATCTGCTGCTGGCCATCAAGGCGTTCTACCTGGACCTCACCGCATGGGCGGCCGCCGAGCCGGAGCGTTGGGGCACGTGGGCGTCGCCGTGCCCAGTGCCCCGGTCGGACCTGCGCGGCTACGGAAAGCGAGTTCGCCGGCGCCGCGAGCTCATGCACGACAGGGTCCGTGAACTTCAGCCTTTGCTCGGGGTGCTGGTCGAGCACGTTGATGCTGAGCTGGGCCAGGCCGGGCACCTGCTGGCCGCAGCCGCTGCGGCAGGGCGCGGCGAGCGGTTCGAGCACGGCGACACCCTCTACACGCGAGTGTGGACCCGCCACGACGACAACATGTTTCAGATGGGCGTGACCACCGTGCGGGCGCGCGCAGACGGCGGGGATGCGGTCAATCTGGTCGCCGCTGAAGAAGACGCGTTCTGGACGTGGGCGGTGGTGCACACCCTGAGGCTTTCCGGTGTGCGGATGGAGGAGCTGCTGGAACTCACGCACCTGAGCATCCGCCAGTATCAACGGCCGAGCGGCGAGGTGATCGGGCTGCTGGTCATCGCCCCCTCCAAGACCGACCGCGAGCGCGTCATTCCGATGTCCGCCGAGCTTTTCCACGTCATCGCGCAGGTCATCCGCCGCCTGACCGCCGACCGCCGTGCCATCAGGCTGCTTCGCCGCTGGGACCAGGCCGAGAAGCTGATGTCCGAGCCGATGCCCTTCCTGTTCCAGCGGCGCCACAACTCCACCTACGGCATGCTGAACGAAAACACCGTGATGCGGCTGCTACGTAGGGCCTGCAACCAGATCGGGCAGTACGACCCGCGATTCGCCGACTTGGCCTTCACTACGCACGACTTCCGCCGCCTGTTTGCCACTGACCTGGTCAACAACGGCGTTCCCATCCACATCGGCGCCGCACTACTGGGCCACTTGAGCCTTCAGACCACATCCGGGTATGTCGCGGTGTTCAACGACGAGGTGGTACGGCACTACCAGCAGTTCCTGGACAACCGGCGCCGCCTGCGGCCCAACGGCGAGTACCGGATGCCGACCAGCACGGAGTGGAACGAGTTCGAGGAGCACTTCGACACTCGCAAGGTTGAGCTCGGCACCTGTGGCCGGCCGTACGCCAGCGACTGCCGCCACGAACACGCCTGCATCCGCTGTCCGGTCCTGCGGATCAACCCGCAGATGGCCTTCCGCCTCCAGGAGATCGGGACCGATCTGATCGCACGCAGGGCCCGTGCCGACGCTGAAGGCTGGCTCGGTGAGATCGAGGGCATCGATCTGACCTTGAGCCTACTCCGGCAGAAACAGATCGAAGCAGAGCGGTTGACCTCCGTCCCCCGGACCGTTGACCTGGGCATTCCCGTGGTAGCACCTCGTCGGTAGGCAGGAGAGGCCATCAGGCATTTGAGCGCCCTTCCGAGCCCGGAGACGGCAGAAGTAGCGGATGCTGGCCCTGGCTGCAGCCGGGCGGCGCCGCGTACCCGAGGGCGGAGGCAAAGGGTGAAGATGTCATGATCGACTCCGACTGGACTAAGTCACCTATCCATAGAATTTTTTGACTCGCCTTCTATCTCAAACCGATATCCGAACGAACGACGGGGGAACGCCATGAGCATCACCAGGACCACTCGTAGGACGCGGGCCAAGATCGCCGTGTCCATCGGGGCCCTGGCCGCGGGCTCACTCATAATCACCGCCTGCAGCGGAAGCAGCGGCAGCGGCAGCGGCAGCGGCAGCAAGCGCGACGGTACCTACTACATCAAGGACGTCAACGGCACGTCCCAACTCGGCCAGTTGGTTGTCAAGGGCAACAGCGTCTCGCATCATGAGTACGACTGCGATGGTGTCTACGAGGAGCCGGACGTGACCAGCACCGGCGAGTTCAACAAGGATCAGTCCCAGATCATCTGGACGGTCGCCGGAGAGGACAGCCGCAACAAGCGGACCGGCAGCGAGCCCATCTCGACCAGTGACACCTCGATCAGCATCAGCGGTAGCGTGTATGTACGTGACAGCTCCGATGCCGGCAAGGCTCTGCTGGACGGCTTCAAGACCAAGTGCGGGAAGTAGCGTCGACGTCCCGCCGGCCGGCGAAGCAGCGCAGAACCCCGTGGGCATCGCGTCCACGGGGTTCTGTTTTTCCTCGGCTGGTCAAGCCTCTGACACCTACTCCTGAAGCTGCTGCGCCCGGTACTCCTCGATCGTCTCCGGCGGGCAGCCGTACTTTGGGACATGCTGCTCGACGAAATCGAGTTCGGCCCACGCTGCCAACCTCCGAATTCTCGACTGGGCCACCACGACGAACACCATCTCATCAAGCGTCGGCTGGCAGCTGGCATCCATGTCCCGACCGTACATGCAGGGCAAACGTTGGCTGATGCAGCACTAGCTCCTCACCTGTACGACTGAGACAGACCGCGTTTGTGTCCGTGCACGCTGACGCTAAGAACAGCCCGAGGGCGCCGCTCTATTGAACGAGACGCCCTGGTGCAGTTAAGGACCAAGATCAGGAGGCGGGACACCACGGAGACGATCGTCGGCGCGATCACCGGCACCCTGACCCGCCCGCAGCTCCTCGTCCTCGGCCGCCACGACCAGGACGGCCGGCTGCGCACGGTCGGCCGCACCGTACCGCTGCGCCCGGACGCAGCCCGGCAGGTCGCCGAGCACCTGACCGCGGCCGCGCCCGGGCACCCGTGGGAGGGTGTGCGCTTCTCTGCGACGTGGGGGAGCCGCGACGTCCTGGACACCACCCTCGTCCACCCCGCCCTGGTCGCCGAGGTCAGCGCCGAACGGCAGCACGTTCGCGTCCCACAGGACATACATCTGGGAACTGGCCGGCCCCGGTCCACAGGGTTCGGTCCCGTTGAGTTCGCCCCTCCTCTTGCGGAGCGGACGTGGCGGAGTCGAGGACTGCGCGGGAAATCGGGGAGACCGGCGTCGTCGAGCTGGTGCAGGACCTCCTCGTGCACCGGCCCCGGACTCCGGCCCTCGACCGGATCGGGAAATGTCGGGTGTGGCTGTCACTGTCATGGGCTGGTACACCCCCGGGTGGTTTGCTGCCATGGAAACGCTGCTTCTGGTCCCTGTGGGCTGGTCCGGGGCGAGGCTTGGCCTGGTATAGGGGGCGGGCTCGGCGGCGGGAGTGCGGGGTGGGGGAGCGGGATGGTTTGCCTGATGCTGCACCCGCGGCGCGGCAGCAGGCGGCGCCGGGCTGCGGCATCCATCAGAACCTCCACGGCCTAGGCCACGGCGTTCTACCGTGGCCGGTAGCACCCGCCGCCAGGAGGAGCCGATGAGCGCCCAGCCCGACCACACACCCGCCGCCCCGTACGCGCCCGCGCCCGGAGCTCCGGCCGAACTCCTCACCCAGCTCCGGGCCGACCACCGTGCCGAGCGGTGGGTGCCGGCCTTCGAGCGCGAGTGGGCGGCCGCCCTGGAGGAGTCGCGCCGGACGTTCTCCCTGAACACCCTGTACGAGGTCGTGCACGTCTGGCAGGCTCGTCTCGCCTCCGCCCCCGCGGTCGACGCGTTCACCGCTTCCGGCCACGACGAGTCCGGGTTCATGGACATGGCCGAGCTCCGCGGCCGGCGGCGCCGGTGAGCCTGCCCCCGTACGCGGTCCGCCTCTCGACCCCGGCCGCGAAGGTCCTCGCCGAACTCCCCGAGCACGCCGAAGAGACGGTCTGGGACCTCCTCGACGCCACTGCGGCCGACCGCGTGAGGCTTCCTCCAGTGGGACCCCGACGACCCCGAAGGCGAAGACGTGCGCATCCCGTCCGCCGGCCGCCTGTCCGTCGTCTACTTCGCCAACCGGCCGCTGCGCCACCTGTCCGTCCTGGACATCGTCTGGCTCGGCTAGATCCTGGCTGCCGCGGCGGTACCGCGGCGGCGATGCTCAGTGCGTGAGAGCCGGGACGGCCGTCACGGGCCATCACACCTTCTACGCGTACAAGGGCGGCACGGGCCGCATCATGGCGCTGGCCGACACCGCCTGGATCCCGGCGGCCAACGGCAAGCGGGTCCTGGCGATGGACTGGGACCTGGAGCCCTTGGCGTGCTGCTCCTCCTGAACCTGCTGCCGACACGGTCACCGTGAGCCGCTCGGTCCCACCCTGTATTTCCGCGGTTCCGGCCCGATCTTGCGACCGTGGTGGGCGCAGAAGAGCAGTTCACCCCGGCTCAGCAGGACGACGCGCAGATATGCCTGGGCGCCGCAACGATCGCATCGGTCAGCGGGGTCGCGGGTGTCAGAAGAGTAGTCACGTCGCCTCTTCTCTAGCTCGACGAGCTGTCGTACCAGGCTCACAACCGACCTTTACGACCAGGTAGTCAGCCCGTCGTACCGTCAGGCCTCGGGTGATCGACAAGAACTCCGAGGTAGGCGGTCCAGCCGGTGGCGGCTCGCTGTCGCCATTGGGCTGCGGTGACGGGGTGGAGGCCGAGCATCGGTCCGAGGACCGCTGGGGGGGAGGTCCTGGGCGAGGGCGACCAGGGCGGTGGCGCGGGCCGGCCGGGGACACCCGCGAACTCGACCTGGTGGTGACGGCCGGCGGACGGCACCGTACGGACGAAGGGGCTCACCCTCGCCGACAAGCCGGGCCCGCAGACGATCCAGACGGGGTACAGCGACGTGGTGTCGGTGCGGCTGGTGATCCGTGAGGCGGCGGGGCTCACCCCGGGCCGTCATGTGGCGCTGGTGGAGGTCGAGTTCTTCAGGAGGAACTGAGACTGCCCTCACGGCCGGTCGAGTCTGCCCTCGGGTACCTGGCGTCCGCGGGGTCGCCCGGCGTATCCAGGACAAGGACGTACGCGAGACGTACGCAGGACACAGGCATCACGTACGGCTCCGATTCTCCGACGAAGGAAGCGCCAGTGCAGAACCACGCGAAGGTCAGGTCGAACGCCACCGAGGACGCCCGGTCGACGGTCCGCAGGCCGGTCACCGCACCACCCGCACAGGCCTCCGGGCTCCTCGGGCTGCAGGCGACGGTGGGAAACGCGGTGGTCGTCCAGCGTCTGAAGCAGCAGCCGCACCGGCACGGTGCGGGGTGCGGCCACGAGGCGGAGGAGGCGCCGGTCCAGCGCTCGGCCGTCCACGACGTGGTGCGGGCCGGCGGCAGGCCGCTGGATGGCAACACGCGCGCGGACATGGAGAGCCGGCTGGGCGCCGACTTCTCCGACGTCCGCATCCACGACGACAGCGCGGCGAAGGCATCGGCGGCCGAGGTGGGCGCTCGGGCGTACACCAGTGGGAACCACGTGGTGATCGGGGAGGGCGGCGCCGACAAGCTCACGCTCGCCCACGAACTCACCCACGTGATCCAGCAGCGCCAGGGCCCCGTGGCGGGTACGGACAACGGAGCGGGCCTGCGGGTCTCCGACCCCTCCGACCGCTTCGAGCGGGAGGCGGAGAGCAACGCGCGCCGCGCCATGAGCGGGGCGGCGCCGAGGACCGAGCAGCACGCACAGGAGGCGGGCCGGGCCGACCAGGGGGCGGCCCGGGAGTCGGTCCAGCGCTGGGCGGCCCAGGCCGGCCCGAACCAGCAGCACATGACGGTCTCGGCGAACGGCGTCTTCGCCGTCCCGAGCGACGAGGCCACGTCGATCTGGATCCGCGTCAGCGCGCCCGCGGGGTCCTACTCCCCGGCCCTGCGCCCGACAAGCACGGCGCAGCAGGCCCTCTTCGGCGGCACGGAGCTGTACCAGGAGCACGAGCTGGCGCGGAACATCCTGGACGACTGCCTCCACACGGCGGAGGAGATCATGCACAACGCCGTCGGAGAGCTGGCCGACGGCGCGAACAGCAACGTCCGTACGAGCGCCGGGCTCAAGGCCTTCGGCATGTCGGACGAGCAGAACCGCGACCGCGCAGGCGACTTCCAGGGGGCGACGGACCGCGACGCCAGCCCGGTGGTGGGTCAGTCCTACCTGATGCTCGCCATGAACCCCGGGGAGCAGATCATGTCGCAGTACCACGCCGCAGCGGTGGTGGGCATGGACGGCCAGGACACGGTGACGATGGAGGCCTTCGCCGGAAGCGGCCAGACGTCCGCGAACCCGATGACGTACACGATCGGCACGGTGGCCTCCTTCCACGACTACTGGACGGGCGCGTACTACACCCCGAACTACCCGGGGGTCACCATGAAGACAGTGGTCCTCGTCAAGCGCGGCAAGGGCCGCCGGGTGACGGCGGGCTCAGAACAGCCGGCCAACCCGAACGTCGCATAGGTCAGGAGACCGCCCGAACCCGCCCGTGAAGCCCGCGCAACCACGCCCGCCGAACGTCGGGCAACCGCGCCAGGCTGTGAAGGAAGACGCGCGGGTCGGGCCGGAAGAGGCGCAACGGACTTAAGGGCAAGGGGTAGTCGTCGCGCAGCGACTAGGCGTTCTGTCCCGGGAGGTTGTGGACGGGTGAGGCAGGTCTCGGCTGAGGGATCTTGAAGGGGTGTGACCCGGATACGCCAGAAACCCGCCAGAACTTGATCTTGGCCTGCTGAGTGCCTGACGCTGTCGGGGATCTTGGCGATGACAGTCGGCCATGCCCTCGACATCTCAGTCTCCAAGATCCCCGACCTCGTCACCCGCGATCAGCTCTGCGTCTCCTCGCGGCGTCCAATAGCGGCCGCATCGGGTATGACGAGCAGCTTGCCGGTGGTACGCCGAGCCTCCAGATCGCTGTGGGCCTGGGCGGCCTCGGACAATGCGTAGCGGCCCGTTACGGTGACCTCAAGCGCCTTGGAGCGCACCCACTCGAACACATCGGCGGCCCGTCGGAGCAGTTCGGACCGATCGGCGATGAAGTGCCCGAGGCTGGGCCGGATCAGGGTCAGCGAACCGCCGTGGGCGAGCCGAATCGGATCAAACGGCGGCACGGCACCACTTGCCGCGCCGAAGAGCACGAGATGGCCGCGGGTTCGCAGGCTGGCGAGGCTCGCATCGAAGGTGTGCGCGCCGACGCCGTCGAAGACAACCGGCAGTCCCTGACCGCCGTTGAGCCGCCTCACCTCGGCTGCGAGATCGTCGACCGCGGAGGAAAGGACCACCTCAGCGGCCCCGGCACGCTTCGCCAGCTCGGCCTTCGCCGCGGTCGACGTCGTGCCGATCACCCTGCCGCCGAGATGGGTGATGAGCTGGGTCAAAAGCAGCCCCATGCCACCAGCAGCCGCATGCACGAGCACCGTGTCGCCCCCCTGAACCGGGTAGGCGTCCTTGACGAGATAGTGCGCGGTCATGCCTTGGAGGAGCACGGCGGCGGCTGTCTCGAAGCCGATATCGTCGGGCAGCGCCACCAGCCGCGAGGAGTCCACGACGGCCCGCTCGGCATACGTGCCGGGAATCTCCACCCAACCGACCCGGTCCCCGACTGCGACGTCAGCGACGCCGGGTCCGACTTCGACGACCGTGCCGGCGCCCTCAGCGCCCGGGGTGAAGGGCAGCGGGAGGCTGTACCGGCCTTCGCGGTGGTAGACGTCGAGGAAGTTGACCCCGGATGCGGCGACCTCCACGATCGCCTCGCCCGGACCCGGCCGCGGCTGGTCCACCTTGACCTCCTGCAGCACCTCGGGACCGCCCACTTCGTACACCTGAATCGCTCGCATGGCCCTCCTAATGGCTCATCCCCCACCAACCCCGTTGATGGCGATCCGATTCCCGGCAAGCAGACCAGCCCGCCGCCCCCGCCGAGAGCTGAGACGCCTGCTTCGCACCCGCACGGGCGAGGCAGGAGACGCTGTACGCGGGCGCCCAGGCCCGGCCGGTGCATTCGTCGTCGTGGGGGCAGGGCAGCGCGACGTCGAAGCCGTAGTCGCCCTGGCCGTCGACGTTCGTCCGGAACGCGAGGGTGAGGTACTGCTGGCCGAGGCGGATCTCCGCGACGCGGTCGCCGCCGGCGGCCGTCGAGCCGGGCTTCCACCGCCACAACGGGAGGATCTCCTCGCCGAACACCCGGCGGACGAGCAGCATCTCGCCCAGTCCGTCGCCCCCGTTGAGTCCGAGGTCGGCGTTCCGGGCATCGCCCAGGCGCTGAAGGAACGGGAGCAGCTGGCAGAGGCTGTCGGAGAAGACGACCTCGTTGAAGCCCTCGGCCAGCAGCTTCGGGTGGGAGCGGACCATCTCGGCGTGCTGCGCGCGGACGGTGTCGTCCGGCACGGTCCGGTTGGCCGGCCGCGGGGCCTGTTGTGGCGCTTGGCGGCGGCGACCAGCGAGGCCCTGGTCGCGGGGGTGACGTTGTAACTACAGGCTGAGGCGTCCTCCGGCGTTGTGGGCACGCCGATCGGGCGGATGAAGGCACAGGATTTCTCCCAGGTCCGGCCCCCGCGACGCCACGTCGGCCGGACCCGCCGGCTGCACTGTCCGCCTCATGCTTTCGAAGGAACGCGGGGGATGGCAACCCCGGCGCACGGGGTCTTGCCGAGGATGCTCGCGGTGACCAACGACAGACGTCGATATTCCGGAGGCATAGTCGTGACCCAGGCACCTGAGTCTCTTACCATCCGCGTCCTGATCCAGCACGAGACGACGGACCGACTGCTGTCGGAGGTCGCCGTCGAGGCGGTGTCGGGCGACCGGGTCGTTGCCGCGGCCCGGACCGATGGCGGGGGGTCCGCTGCCCTGGAAATCTGCGAGGACCTGTGGCGGGAGCCGCTCACCGTGCGGATCGACCACGGTGACCGGCGCAGCCAGGAGGTCCCGGTCACCAGGGAGGCACTGTTCGACGAGGAACCCATCAAGGTGGCCGTTTGTGGCGAGGACTACGTGGACCCGGGCCGGCTGGCCATACTGGCCGACTACCTGGTCGCCACGCGCCGGGTCCTTGCGGAGAACCTTGCCGACGACCTGACCTGCCCGCCCCCCGACAGCATGATCCGCCTCTTGACGCCCGGCGAGCGGGCCCGCCTGCTCGAGGACCTCAGTCGCGCCGACGGGGACGGGGAGGCCGCCACACTCCTGGTGGATCCCGACGCTCTGCGTAACGGCACCGTCTCCTACCTCCAGCCGCCCGAGCTCGACATGCACTTCGACTTCGACACGATCGACCTGGACGACCCCACGTGGCCCAAGCCAATCTGGGGCCTCTTCCCCTGGGGGTTGCCCGACGACCAGTCCTACCGCGACTACCTCCGCAGTGTGTTCGTGCTGTTCGCGCACCAGCAGAAGCTCGGGGCCTCGGCTGACGCCACGCAGTTCCCGACCGTCGTCGAGCAACAGCTGAAGCGCCGCTTCTTCCAGGACTTCGCCACCACCGACCGCACCGAGGCCCCGCTCAACCAGCTGCTCATCCCTCTCGTCACGGCGATCCTGACGGCACCGACCGGCAGTGGGTTCGGGTTCGGCGTACCGGCAGCGAACATCCCCGCGCAGGGCAACCTGACCAAACGCGCCCACCTCGACGCCCTGCTCGCGCTGGCGCCGACCGCACTCCCGGGCGAGTTCGCCAACCGCTACCGGCTCCCGCTGCACGAGCCCGACACCGCGATCTCCTCGCCGGTGCTGCTCAACACCTACACCCTCTCGCACATCCTCAGCGACACCGCGCAGGGCCCCGTCGAGCCGCCCGAGAACGTGATCGATCCCCAGCTTCCCGGCGCGTCAGGCAAGCCGATCCTGTGGCCCGAGGTGGTCGGCTCGGCGCCGTTCTTCCTGCGCTTCGACGAGTGGCTCGGCCGGCAGAAGCCGTTCTTCCCCGAGAACCTCTTCGCCCTGCGCACCCAGGTCCACGGCATCGCCAGAAGCGTGTGGCTGAACGAGGACCGCAAGAAATTCCTCAAGTTCCACGAGGAGATCGACTCCGGCCACAGCATCAATGACTACAAGCCGTACTTCGACTCGATCGGCGAAGTGAAACGGTCGGCGGTCTTCCTGCGGAAGTACGGCGAGGCCGACGCGAAGCTCACCGAGCTCGTCCAGGCGATCGACCAGAGCCAGTTCGCCACCGCGGCGCGCTTGGCCGACGAAGCCGAATCGCTGCTCTCGGGCGCGACCCCCAATCCGGCCGGAAGCGAGAACTGGGAGCCGGACTTCACCGCCGGCAACTTCCCGCGCCCGGTCAGCTTCGCCCTCCGCCGGGCGGCCACGGTCACCAACATCGTCGAACTGACCGGTACCAGCACCACATACCTGCCGGACGGGTTCGAGCGGTTCTACGACCTGGCCCGTCCGATCGAGGTCTGGAACGACGTCGTTTCCTTCCGGATCGCCCGCGACCAGGCGACCCGGCTGTACCTCTACCAGCAGAAGTTCCTGCTGCCGATGCTGCGCGCGACGATCCGGTCCGGCCTTGGTGACATCCCCGGTGCCATCGACATCCTCTCCGGTGTGACCGGCTTCTACATCGGCATCGGGATGCTCGGCACACCGCCCGGCATGGTGAAGCACTGGCTTGCCGTCAATGCCAAGCGCGTCGTGGCCGGCCGACAGCGATGGAACGACCCCCTGGGCGACCGCCCGTACACGGCCCGCCTGATGTTCGACGCCGAGCGCCGCCTCACCGGTCCGTTCACCCTCACGCCGCAAACCGTCTTCTCCGTCGACGCGACGACGCCCGTCACACCGATCCTGCACCCCCTCGAAGAGCGGTACGCCCGGCTCGCCCAGGCCGACGCCCTCCTCACCTGGGGTGAGATGCTGTACCGCAGCGACGACCCGGCGAGCCTGGAGCGGGCCCGCGAGCTCTACAAGGCGGTCCTTCTCCTGCACGGCAAAGATCCGGGAACGATGGCGTACCGGCCGAAGGACGTCCTGCCGCCCCCGCCCGTCGTCCTTCCGGTCGAGAACCCGCGCCGGCTCAACCAGCTTGACCGCGCTCGCCTCGCCCTGCAGCAGTTGGACGCGGGGCTGAACTTCTACGGCTACAACGACGACACCGTGCCGACACTTCGCTACCAGACCCTTGTCGGCGCGGCGCAGCGCTGGGTGGCCGGAGCCAAGTCGGCCCAGAACGATTACCTCGCCTATCTCGGCCGGGTCGAGCAGCTCGACCTCGACCTGCTCGCCGCCAAGGCGCAGGAGCGCAGGGCACAGGGGAGCGTTGCGATCGCCACCGAGCAGGTCGAGATCGCGAAGGCGGGCGTGGTCGTCGCGCAGAAGCTGGTCACCGACGTCGAGAAGCTGATCCAGAAGAAGCAGGCGGAGATCGAGGACTCGAAGTCCATCTTCAACCAGTTCAAGGACTACTTCAGCGGCATGAAGTCCGGCGTCATGTCCATCGCCGACGTCGCCAAGGACGGCGCGTCGGCGTCGAAGGACCTGCAGGTGACCACCGACGAAGAAACCAAGGGCGTGGTCAAGACCGTCGGCAGCCAGGCGTGGGCCGGCAGTGGCACCGCCGGCGGCCTGGGCATCGTCGGCGCGTACGCCGCGTTCGCGGTGATCAGCACGACGACCCTCCAGGGCATGGCCGACACCGCCACCAAGCGCGACGCCGAACTGAAGGCGCTCACCAACGAGACGCTCCCCGCAGCCAAAGCCGCAGTCCAGGTGCAGCAGCGGCAACAGGCCATCGCCCAGTTCCAGGGCCAGATCGCCGCGAGCGAACTCGCCTACACCCGTGACCTGATCACCTACCAGAACGAGCGGTTCCTCAACCGCGACTTCTGGGACGCACTGTCAGGTGTCGCCCGGCGCTCCCTGCACCGCTACCTCGACCTCGCCGGACAGTCCGCCTGGTTCGCCGAGCGGGCCCTCGCCTACCAGCTGGCGCAACCGCTCAGGGTGATCCGCCTGGGCTACTTCGATCCGCGCATGCGCGACCTGGGCGGCGCCGACAGGCTGGCCCTGGACCTCGCCGAGCTGGAGGCAGTACGCCTGGGATCGGCCCGTCTCAGCCTGCCGCTCACCCGCACCCACTCCCTCGCCCGCGACCTGCCACTCGCATTCGGCCAGCTCAAGAAGACCGGCACGTGCACCTTCACCCTCACCGACGACGACCTGCTGGCCAGCCACCCAGGCACCTACGCCCACCGCATCCGCACCGTCGACGTCCTCGTGGACGTGCCGGGCACCACAGAGCGACCCCGTGGCATCCTCACCAACATGGGGTTCTCCCTGCTCCGCCGCTCCCCGTCGGCCCCGCGCGTCCCACTGCTGCGCTTCGCCGACGCCTACCCGGTCAGTGACTTCCGCAGTCGGCGTGACCTGGAGCTGTTCGGCCTGCCCGGCGAACAGCTGCTTCCGTTCGAGGGCACCGCGTTCACGACCACCTGGACCCTGGAACTGCCTCCGGGCACGAGCCCCGTCGGGCTCGACCGTGTCACCGACGTACTCCTCACCTTCGACCTGCAAGCGGCCTACGACGCCAGCCCGGCCGACTCCGACACCCTCGCCGCCCCGTCCGCCACGACGGTGTCGCGCTCACTGTTCGTATCGGCCCTGTCGGTCAACACCACGGGGCTGGGCAGCCTGCGGACAGCGCCGCCGACCGCGAAGCTGTCCTTCGCGCTCAACAAGCTCCCGCTGCCGCCGAACGGCAAGATCACCAACCTGGCTGTGGTCCTTCCCGGCGTCACCGGCGGGACCTTCACCGCCAAGCTCCGCTTCGGCACGGGAGCCTTCACGACATTCCAGATCGTGGACGGCGTCGCGATGTCCAACCTCGGTGTGCTCAGCGACGGCATCGCCGCCAATGCACAACCGCTGAACGGCGCCGTGGTCGGCTCGCCGGCCCGCGTGGTCGACTTGGAAATCACGAAGGGAAGCGACGCCGACAAGCTCGCCGCGGGGCGGGACGTGCTGCTGTGGGTCGAGTACGAGGTCACGGAATAGATCGGAAGGCAAGGCCTCGGTGTACCGGGGCATGCTCCTGCAGGAGGCTGCGGGAGCACGCCCCGTTCCCCGCTCGCGGAGAACGGAGATGATTCGGTCCCGGTGATCGATCCCCGGGACCGACGGCGGGCGGGTCGCCCCGCCAGGGCCGCCCGGACACGCAGTTCAGACCCGCCTGCACGCAGGGCCCGAATCACTGACAGCCGGCTGCCGGGCCGGTCCCCCGGCAGGCGAGACGATGCGGGTGCTCCCGGCGGGACACCGCCCTGCCAGCGGCGTCGGGCCGGGTCAGGCCCAGGACACGATCACGGCGCCGGGGCGGCCGCTGGTACCGGGCCAGCCCTCGGCGCCAGGTTCGCCGTCCGTGCCGAGCTGCGTGCCGTGGACGTCATCGGCGCGCCCGCCACGTCCACCGTCCAGCCGGCGCCTCCGCTGCCGCCCGCCCCTTAGGCACGACCTCCACCGTCGTCGACCGCCGCTCCGCCCAGTGCTGCCGCACCGCCCGGTCCACCGTCCCCGCCAGGGGCCCCGTGCCAGGCTTTCGCGCTCGTGCCGCTCCCCGACCACCGCGACCGCCCCGGCCTCCGTCGTACGGGGGCCGGGGCGGCACGGAGCGTCCGTCAGGCAGTCGTTCGGTCAGGCGCGGTAGACGGGCGGGAGGGCTCCGGCACGGAGTTCGCGGATGATCGAGCAGGGGCCCTTGGTGGCGCAGTAGCCGTCGTCGGTGTCCGGGAGGGCGTTGCCCGTGGTGCCCCACATGTCGCGGGCGACCGCGTTCACGGCGCGCGACGTCTCGCCGTTGTTGGGGCGGCAGGCGCTGTTCTTGTCGCCGACGCCGTGCCGGGCGGCGCTGATGATGTGCTGGCGGGCCTGGCGGGCCTGGCGGGCCTGGCGGGCGGCCCAGCGGCGGCTGCTGGGGCCGGTGTTCTCGTGCACGTGCCCGCTGTCGTGGAACGTGTCCAAGTGGCAGGCGGTGCAGTGGTAGGTGACCAGCTGCTCCGGCTCGCCGCCGGGACGCCACGTGCCTTCGAACTCGTAGACGATGACCTCGGCGCCGGGGGTCTCGGTGTGCGCGAAGGCGGTGACAAGGCCGACGCCGTCCGCAATCGCACCACGCGCCTGCACGTTCCAGAAGACGCGGGGGAGGAAGTCGTCCCAGCCCTTGTCGTGGGGCCACTGGGCGTACAAGGCGCCCTGCGAGACGTCGAAGGTCGCCGTGCCGTCGACGTTCTCGCGCTTGTACTTCTCGATCTGCTCGATCGACCCGAAGTACCTCGCGCTGAACTCCTCGGACTCCAGGAAGATCAGCCCGTACCCGTCGGGGGGCGGGTGTCGTGGCCGTTGTACTTCAGTCCTTCGCTCAGGCGAGGGGGGATGCAAGCCGGGAGTGGACGTACCAGACGGTGCTCGGTGCGCGGCTGCTCGACGTGATGGTCCCTATGCTGCCGGGGCCCGCTGGAGTCGCTCTCGATGCGGGCAGCGAGGGCGGAGCGCTGTTCCCGCCGGTCTGGGGCGTCGTACCCGATGCGGTGGCCGTCGATGTGGACGGGGCAGGACAGTGAGCGGGGGCGAACCGGGTCTGGAGGCGCCTGCTGAGGCGTTGGCCGAGATCGCGGACGGTATCAACCTGGCGCACGCCGAGCTAAAGGATCTCGGCGTGCTCGGTCAGGCGTCAGCCGGACGAGGCTTCGCCGGCCTGGCACTCTCAGGGCTTGAGTTGGGAAACTCCGAGCTCACGGCGGAGTTCAAAGCCTTCTGCGACCGCTGGGAGTGGGGCGTACGGGCGCTGACGATGCGCGGGAACGGCTTCGCGCTGGGCGTGGGCCTGTCGGCCGGTTCATACGCCGAGCAGGAGCAATACATCAAGGACTCGTTCAAGATCGCGGTGAACTCGCTGAACGGCAATCCGCACCTCACGGAGGACGAGGTCAAGCAGATGAGCTGGGACAAGATCAGCAAGCAGACCGCGTTCGATGGTGCCGACTACAGCGCCGCCTCGTTTTCCCAGGCTCAGCACGACGTCAACCAGACCTGGAAGGACACCGGCTATGACGTCATGGACGCCCAGATGGACTCGATGCAGCGACATGGCCTCATCGACGCGGCGACGCGGGGAAGGGCGGATGAGGAGATGCTCGACATGCTCGACCCCTCCGAAGGAGCCGTCCAGCAGGCTGAGCAGCCCCGATGGGGAGACAACGGAGATGGTGAGCTGGGACGACCTGGGGAAGCTCACGGTGATCGACAGATAGGTTCCGGTCGGGCTCGGGCGGCCTGCGCCTCACGCCGGCAGGCCGGCCTGCGCGGCACCGGCGTGTCAGGGCCGGCGGGTGAGGTGGTCCGCCACGGGATCGCGTACGTGGGTCCGGGGGAGGGGTGCGTGTGCAGGCGGCACGACTGCGGCGGCGTGGTTCCCGGTCTCCTGGTGCGCCGAGCACGGCGACGCGGTGGGGCCGGTGTTGGAGTGGCACCCCGGGGCGGGATCCGCTGCACCGACCTGTCGGCCGCCGGATCGGCCGCGGGCGGGCAGACGGCCAGGTCGGCGGTCGACCAGGGTGGATATCGGGTCGCGATCAATGAGTTGCTCTGGTGAGGTCGGGCCTGGAACGGGGCGAAACCCACGGATTGCTCACGGCCCGGTCCGCGCTAGGCGGGCTGCGGGGCGGGCGTTCCCTGACGGCCGCGGCGTTGCGGGTCTCGCGCATGATCAGCAGGCCGTTGACCACCATCAGTGTCGCGGTCAGGCCGTGGACGCCGAGTGCGGTGGCCACGGAGCCGTGCGTTGAGCATGACGGCCCCTCTCGTATCTAGCGTTGCTAGCTGATGCCGCCACGCTAGCTCTACTGTCGCTCGATTGTCTAGCGGTGCTAGGGTCGAATCATGTCGGTACAGGAACGCAAGCAGCGCGAACGGGCGGAACGCGAGCGCCTCATCGTGGCGACGGCCCGCGAACTCGCCGAGCAGCAGGGCTGGGACGCGGTCACCACCCGTCGGCTCGCCGAGCGCATCGAATACAGCCAGCCCGTCCTCTACAGCCACTTCCGCGGCAAGCGCGAGATCATCGGCGCGGTCGCCTTGGAGGGCGCCGCCGAGATGGCCGCGGCGCTGCGGGCCGCGACCTCCGCCGCGGACGGCCCGCGCGAGCGGGTGGCCGCTCTCGCCCGCGCCTACCTGCACTTCGCAGAGCGCAACCCGGCGGTCTACGACGCCTTGTTTCAGCTCGACGGCGGTCTGGCGTTCGCGAGCGAGGACACCCCGGAGCCGCTGAAGGATGCCTTCGCCGCCCTGCTGGAGACTCTCGGCGAGGTCGCCGGGAACGGCGTCCACCCGGGGTTGTTCACCGAGGTGTTCTGGGCGGCGCTACACGGCCTGGCGACCCTGACTCGAGCGGGTCGCCTGCTGCCCGAGGACGCCGAGCGGAGGGTGGAGCTGTTGGTGGACCGGCTCGCCATGGTCTGACACACCGTCCTGGCGGGCCCGCAGCCGGGGCCCTCGCGCCGCTGCCTGCCTGAGGCAACACTTCCGGTCACTCACACCCACATGGCGCAGCCGCAGATCGCCGGGCCCTGCACCCCGCAGGCAGGGCGCCCACCCCGGGAGGCTGCGATGATCATTGATCAGGACCCGATACACGCCGTAGAGGACCCCGGCGGCTTCACCCTCGACCGGCTCTTGCAGCTCCCCAACCATGGTCGACGACGTCGTCCACCAGCTCTACCTGGCCGCCACCGGCCCTCTGCGCGCCCGCACCCGGGCCCAGGACTGCACCGGCGGGCCCACCTTCCCGGGCGTCAACATCACCGCCGACGCCGACCTCGTGGTCGACGGCCTGCTGCTCGACTTCAAGAGCACCAAGCACCCCTACGCCCGGGGACTGTCCCAGCAGACCGCGAACCAGGCTACCTGCTCCTCGACACCGCCGACCGCTACCGGATCGACACCCTGGGCCTCTACCTCACCCGCTCCGGCGTCCTCGCCAGCTGGCCCGTAGAGGAGTACCTCAGCCTCCTGGGCACCTGCCGCCGCGACCTGGCCGTGCTGCGAACCGTCGTCGCCGAACTCCTCGCCGACTGCCAGGCCGACGCCATCCCGTACGACCAGGAGGAAGAGGACCAGGCCAACGAGCTCCTTGAGTGCCTGGCCCCCGTCATCGAATCCGGCCACTGCCCGGTCCGCGCCCACCCGCTGCCCGCCTCCGCCCGTCGCCCCCGCTTGTACTGCTCCCGCTGGTGCACCGGCCACGCCTCCACCACCCGCAAGCGGCAGAACCCGGTACCGGGGCGCTCCGCGGCCGCTGTCCCCCATCCGCGGAAGGAGGTACCGGATCCGGCCGAGGACTGGGTGGTTGTAAGCCTCACACCCCGTTTCCGCAGGTAGGCGGCAGTGCTGTGAGGGTGTGAGCCTGTGCGCGACTCGCTGGACCTTCAAGACCGCCCCGCGTGGAGTGGTTCCTTTACTGGCCCTTTACGATGATGTCGGGGACACTTCCACCCCGCCGTATCCCTGTGGATCCGCCCGATCCACCGAGCGAAGAAGGAGCAGCAGACCCGCAATGGGTGAACCTCCCAGTACTGGCCGTGCCACGCCTTGCCCGCAGAATCATCCGGGAGTGGGGGTGGCACGGTGACCGAAGTCCTGCTGCTGCTTCTCGCTCTGGCGCTGACCCTGGCGTGTGCGGTGTTCGTCGCCGCCGAGTTCTCCCTCACTACCGTCGAGCGCAGTGAGCTCGAACGCGCTGCTGCTGCCGGTGAGCGCGGCGCCGAAGGCGCCCTGAAGGCCGCCAAACGCCTCACCTTCCAGCTGTCCGGTGCCCAGCTCGGCATCACGGTGACCTCGCTGGTGATCGGCATGCTCGCCGAGCCGTCCGTCTCCGCGCTCCTGCGCGGCCCGCTGGAAGCCGCCGGCCTGCCCGACGGTGCGGTGTCCACGACGGCGACCCTGCTCGGCGTCGCCATCTCCACGGTCGTGTTGATGGTGGTCGGTGAGCTCGTGCCGAAGAACTGGGCGATCTCCCGCCCGCTGGCCGTCGCCAAGGTCGTCGCCGGCCCCCAGCGCGCCTTCACCGCCGCGTTCGGGCCGCTGATCCGGCACCTGAACAGCACGGCGAACCGGCTGGTGCGCCGCTTCGGTTTGGAACCCGCCGAGGAGCTGGCCTCGGCCCGCACCCCCGAGGAGCTGGTCGCTCTGGCCCGCCACTCCGCCCGCGAGGGCGCGATCGACGCCGACTCCGCGGAGCTGTTCGTACGGACCCTGCACCTGGCGGAGCTGACCGCAGAGAACGTCATGACCCCGCGGATCGACGTCCAGGCCCTGGAGCTCCACGCCACCGCGGCCGACGCCGCGAACTTGACCCTGGCGACCGGCCTGTCCCGCTTCCCCGTCTACCGCGACACCCTGGACGAGGTGGTCGGGACCATCCACATCCGCGACGTTCTCGACCTGGACGAGGACAAGCGCATGCTGGTCTCGGTGGCCGACCTGATGACCTCCGCGCTGCTGGTGCCGCACTCCCTGCCGGTGGACACCCTGCTGGGCCGGCTGCGCAGGGCCCGCACCATGGCCGTGGTCATCGACGAGTACGGCGGCACCGCAGGCGTGGTCACCGTCGAGGACATCGTCGAGGAAGTCGTCGGCGAGGTCCGCGACGAGCACGACCCGATAGAGGTCCCCGACCTCATCGAAGGACCCGAGCTTGACGGCCGCAACGCCTGGGAAGCGGACGGAAGCGTCCGCGTCGACCAGCTGGAGGAGATCGGCTTCTATGCGCCCGAGGGCCCGTACGAGACGCTCGCCGGCCTGATCGCCACCCGCCTGGAGCGCATCCCCGTCGAAGGGGACACCGTGGTCGTGGACGGTTGGGAGCTGACCGTGCTCGACATAGAGCACCATCGCGCCGACCGTGTGTCCATCACCGTACCGGCCACCGACGACACCGTCTCCGGGGAGGAGGCCCGATGACCGCCATCCAGCTGCTGATCGGCGCCTTCACCCTGATCACCAACGCCTTTTTCGTCGCCGCCGAGTTCGCCCTGATCTCCGTACGGCGCAGCCAGATCGAACCAGCCGCCCAGCGGGGCGACCGGCGGGCAAAGACCACGCTGTGGGCGCTGGAGCACCTCTCCGCGATGATGGCCACCGCGCAGCTCGGCATCACCGTCTCCTCGCTCGTGCTGGGCGCGGTCGCCGAACCCGCCATCGCACACCTGCTGGAACCTTCGTTCCACGCGGTAGGCGTGCCCGAGGCGCTGATCGACCCCATCGCGTTCGTCATCGCCCTGACGCTGGCGACGTACCTGCACATGCTGGTCGGCGAGATGGTGCCCAAGAACATCGCACTGGCCGCCCCCGCGCCTACCGCGCTGATGCTCGCGCCGCCACTGGTCGCCCTGACCCGGGGCTTGCGGCCGTTCGTCTTCGGCATCAACGCCTTCGCCAACACACTGCTACGGATGCTGAAGGTCGAACCGAAGGACGAAGTCGGATCCGTCTTCACCGACGACGAACTCGCCCGCCTCGTGAAGGACTCCAGCGCAGCCGGCTTCCTCCCACCCGAGGGAGGAGAACGCCTCAGGGACGCCCTCGAACTCGGTATCCGGCCCGTCGCCGAGGTGATGGTCCCCCTCGACCAGATGGTCAGCGTCGGCCACGACATCACCCCCCGCGGCCTTGAGCGGACCGCCGCTGACCATGGCTACTCCCGCCTGCCCGTTCTGGGGCCGCAGCAGCAGATCCTGGGCTACCTCCACATCAAGGACACCCTCGGCGCCCCCGACCGCACCAGCCCGTTCCCCCGCGCCGCGATGCGGCCCGTCATCAAGGTCACCCACGACACCCCGCTGGACGACACCATGACCGCCATGCGCGCCGCCGGAACCCACCTTGCCGCCGTCACCCACGCCTACGAGACCGTCATCGGATTCGTCACCATGGAAGACCTCCTCGAAGAACTCGTCGGCCAAGCCCACGATCCAGACGCCTGACCCCCGTCCCGGAAGCCGAGGACGCGTTGTTCTCGGCTTCGGTAATCGGGGTGAGCGAGCCGCCGACGAAAATCGAGCTGCCGAACAGCAGCGGCTTGAGCCCGGCCACGCGGCTGGACCTGACGGTGATCACTGGCGCCTTGGCCGCGCCTCTCACTCAGCGGCTGGGGGAGCCAGAACGGAGTGAGTTCCCGGACTCCATGAGAAGCGTGCGGCGTAGGCTTCCAGCGGGCCCGGAGCGGGAGGACTCGGGCAGACGACGGGTCACCGCAGCTCCAGGCAGCGAGGCGACGTTCCTCTGCTACCGGCCTACGTCGCTTTGACCCGCCGTCGACAAACCACCGCTAGGGGGTCGCGAAGTCGGGGCCGTACTGTTTCCGCGCTGCTGCCTTGATCGTCGCGATGTCCGCGCTGAACGCCGCCCGGGTGGGGCCGAGAACGTGCTTGTAGTCGTAGGTGGCGCCGAACCTGAATGGCTGGACCACGAACGAGGGCGTGGGTTTGTCGCTCTTGTGGCCGGTCTGCCAGGGCACGGAGAGGAAGTTGCGACGCTTGAGGAAGCAGGTGTTGTTGATGCTCAGTGATACGTCCACCCATCTCTTCTGAATCAGCGCGAAGGCTGCTTTGGTCTCCGCCGCCGATTGCGCGTCAAGTGAGGCCAGAAGCGCGGCCGCCTGACGCTCGACCTCGGGGACGAACGGCCCGCCGGCGAGGATCGCCCGTTCGGCGACGACCGTGCCGAGGTAGTTGGAGCACAGGTCCTCGGGAGAGAACGACGAGATGTGCTGGTTGAAGAGCTGGAAGTTGCAGGCGCCGGCGCCGTCGGGGTACGTCGCGATCTCGTGTGCCAGCGCGTCGTCGTAGGCGATCGATCGAGCCACCTCCATCCATTCCGTGGGCGGGACCGTGCTCGTCAGCGTGGCCTCGCCCTCCCCGGTATTGATCTTCGTACCCTTGGCGCCGCCCGCTCGGTGGATCTCCTGGTAGGCGAACGCGGTCACATCGCAGGTGTCCCAGAGGTGGCCGAAATCCACGAACCCGGCCCTGCCCGTGTAGACGATGTTCGGCGCGGCGTCACTGTGCTTCCCGATGCCGCCGGAGCCGATGAGGAAGAGGGGCGTGAGGGCGCAGCACGGTCGGCGCACCGGCTTCGCCGCACCCAGCTTGGGGCTCGGCGGGGTGGGGGGTACGAACGGCGGAGGCGGTGGTGGTGGTGGAGGAGGAGGAGGCGGTGGCGCGAGGCCCGCGTCGAGTGCGGCCCACGTCTTCGGGCCGATCTTGCCGTCGTGTTCCACCGGCCGGCCCGGGAAGGCCAGCTTCTGGAAGGCCATCACGACGGCGAAGGTCTTCGCGCCGAAGACGCAGTCGTCGACCAGCGGCGCTCCGGCGATGCCCGGACGTCCGGCCGCCAGTTCGTCGGCGTGGATGACGTTCAGCCGGCGCTGCGCCGAACGCACCGCAGTGTGACGGGAGTGGAGGGCGAGCAGGGCAGGGCGGGCGGACGGCGGTACCGGGACATCGGGGCAGGGTCCGATCGCTTCGCCGTACCCGGGGCCGGAGTCCTCGTCGTACACATCGAGGGCGTCCTCGTCCCACCGATCCCGCAAGCCTCCGAGTCGCATCGTGCCCGCCTCGCTCTCCGCCGCTTCCGTACCGATCCACGGGGCGAGTTCGGCCACCGCCAAGTGCGTGGTGTGCGGCCGGCCGCACATCATGCGCCAGGCGGCGGTCACACGGTGGGAGGCCAATGCGCCGGACTGCAGCGCCCCTTCCATGTAGCCGAAGAATCCCGGCGAGGCCTGCTCGCCGGCGAAGAACAACCGCTTTTGGTACGGGGCGCTCAGGTTCTTGGTGACGCTGGTGACCTGCCCCACGCCCGGCACCGCGTAGCCCGTGCGGATGAAGGGCTCGTGCGGCCAGTCGACCAGGGCCGACTTCTTCACGTTGGCCGTGTAACTCGGGTAGATCTCGTGCAGGCGCGCCGCGTAAGTCTTCGCGTCCCGGACGAACTGCCCGCCCGAATAGACGGTCAGGGCGAATCCCGGTGGCTTCGGCTGCCGGTCGGTGCCCTCCCACACGCTGCCGATCCGGTCCCAGAGCGCGCTCGGCGCCAGCTTGTCCGCGCTCCAGGAGTCCCGGTCGAAGGCGCTGAGGAACTTGACCGCCGGACCGTGCTGGATGGCGTAGTCGGCCGGCTGGAAGGGTGTGCTGCCGGTGATCGACGGCCATACGGTCGGCGGAGTGGCCAGGACGGCGAAGTCGAAGTCCGCCGTCCGGCTTCCCCCGGACGAACGGACCGTCACCCTTAGGCCGTCGTCCCGTACGTCGATGCCCGTCACCTCGGCGCCGAGCCGGACGTCCTTCAAGGAGGCCGCGAGTGCCGTGGTGAGTTGGTCGTTGCCGCCTTCGCAGCGGTGGGTCTCGGTGAGGTCCCAGTAGGCCAGCATGTTGCCGCCCACCGAGTGCGCCTTCACCGCGGTCAGGAAGCCGAGGTAGCTCTGTTTGTCCAGACCGATGCACTGGTCGTTCTCAGTGATGAACTCGAACAGGTACCGTGCGGGGGACGAAGCCGGGCCGAACATGTCCCGGTCGTCGAGCCGGGTGGCGAGTGAGATGCTGTCCAGCTTGGCGGCGTCCTTGCTGGTCCACGGCCGTAGCGCATCGATCGCACGCGCCTCCGCGCCGATCTTGCGTTGCACCTGCCCGACCTTCGCCTCGAGGCGAACCCGCTCGGGTTCGGACACGTCGGTGTTACCGAACCTCAGCCGGACCTTGAGGCCCTTGGCGCGGTACTTCTCCTTCGGGGTGAGCTCTGTCAGCTTCAGCTTGAACCTACGGGCCAGAGCGATCCACGTCGGGTGGTTCTCCCCGATCAGCTCGGCCCCCGCTTCCAGCACTTTCCCCGGGACGAGGGACCGGTCCGTGCGCACCCGGCCACCGAGCTGGTCGGCCGCCTCGAACAGCGTCACCTGGGCTCCGTCGCTGCTGAGCCGCCAGGCGGCCATCAGTCCGGCGAAGCCGCCGCCGATCACCGCCACCCGCAGATTCGTCGGCAGGCATGGGTCTTCGTCCGGCCGGGGCGGCGGGGGCGGCGGTGGTGGGGGAGGGGGAGGGCTGACCCGGGCCTCGAGCGCAGCCCACGTCCTGGGGCCGATCCGGCCGTCGTGCTCGTCCGGCTTGCCGGGGAAAGCGCGCTGCTGGAACGCGACGACGGCGGCGCGGGTCCTGGTGCCGAAGACGCAGTCCACGGAGAGCGGTGCGTTCGGCAGCCCGGGGCGGCCCCCGACGAGGGCTTCGGCGTGTACGAGGTTGAGGCGGCGCTGCGCGTCGCCCACGGCCAGGTGGCGCGAGCCGGCCTTGAGAACCGCCGGCCGGTCGGCCGCCCGAACCGGGGTGCCGCAGCCGGCCGCCGCGGGCACGTCCTCGGCCACCGGCTCGGACCACTGCTCGGGAATGTGACTGGGCGTCGGTTCCCCGGACCGGACCGTGGCGACAGCGCGCTCCGCGTTCAGATAGCCACTGCCGAGCCGGCGCGGATCCGTACCCGACATCGGCGGATCGCAGCTGGCCAGCAGTGCTCTGTGCGTCTCCTCGATCGCGAGGGGCCTGCCGGCGGCCTCGAACATCAGCGCCACCGTCCCGGTCACCGCCGGGGCTGCCATGCTCGTACCGGACATCCGCACGTACCCGGGGCCGTCCTCGTCCCCGCCGGGGTGGGAGCGTGCTCCGAGTACCATCACGCCGGGAGCCATGAGGTCGGGCTTCTGCCGGCCGTCGCGGGTCGGGCCGCAGGAGGAGAACCGGCCCGGCGGCCGGTCCGGGTCGTGCGCGTCGTACGCTCCGACCGCGAGGGTGCGGAAGCCGTTGGCGATCGTGCCGAGTGTGGTGGCGGTGTCGACGTCCGACTCGTCGAAGCGCGCCTGGCAGCGCCGGCACCGGGAATCCCGCTCGATCCAGGCGTGTACCCGTCCGTCCACCACGTCGTCCGCGTCCAGCGTGACGTCCCAGCCTTCCACCGCGCGGTCCGCTTCGAGGAAGAGGGAGAGCTGGTTGTCGCCGTTGTTGGGGTCGCAGGCCCGGTGGTAAACACGGCCTACGTCCCGGCCGTCGATCGTGATGGTGCCCTGTTCGCCGAGCGGTACGACGGTCCGGTGAGCGCCGTCGGCGGTGGCCACCGTGACCGTCAGCCGGTCGCGGCCGGGGTACCAGAGGTCGACCTCGTTGAGGGTGACGTCGTCCGGGTCCACCGCGACGCGGAAGGTACGGGCCTCTCCCGGGCGCAGCCGCCAAGAGGCATGGGTCCGCCGCTGGAAGTAGTTGCCGCAGCTCTGGACGACGGCGCGGCCGGGTGCCGCGCCGACCAGGTGGTCGAGGGCTTGTTCGAGGAGCTGCCGGCCGGTGTGTTCGCCCGCGTGCCGGCCCAGGCTGAGGTTGATCACACAGGGTCGGTCCCCGGCAGCCTTGAAGATCATCGCGCAGGCGTCCAGCAGCTCCCCCGAGCTGCCCAGCGGCACCATCGCGCCACCGGGCTGTTGGGGCAGGCTGACCGCGATGATGTCGGCCGCGGGCGCCATGCCGGGCGGACCGCCGCCCAGGCCGTTCCCGGCGGCGATGCTCAGGGTGTGGGTGCCGTGCGCGCCCAGCCCCGCGTCGAAGTCGGCCGGGTGGTATCCGAGGGCACCGTAGGGGTCGGGCTGCGCGAGGGCGGCGTCGATGTGGGTGGCGGTGAACAGCCGCCCCGGCCCGGACGGCCCTGCCGGACGCTGGTCCCACAGGGCCAGCAGCCGGGTCCGCCCGTCCGGGTGCCGGAAGTCCGGGTGCGCGAAGTCGAAACCCCAGTCGACGATCCCGATCACGACGCCCCGGCCGGTCTCCCGGAGCTCCGGGCGGACGCGGTCGTTCGGTGCCGGGGGCTCGGCCCCGCCGGGCGTCGGGGGTGGCTCGACATCCGGTGTGTAGAGCCGGGGGGCCTTGACGCTCAGCGTGGCGGGGTCGGCCCACAGGCCGGCGATGTCTCGGCGCCGGACCCGCACGGTGGCGATGTCGCCGAAGGCGTTGACGACCCGCACCGAAGCCGGGGGCCGGTGCGGGTCCCGCAGCCGCAGGATGACGCTGACCTCGTCGCCGGGGTCACCGTGGCGGGCCAACTCGTACAGCGCCGGATCCATCCTGGACTGCTCCGATCACTCCGTCGTGCCGTATGGCGCGCCTGTGTCGCCGTGATGTCCCACTGCGTGGCCGATCGCGTCGAGCTTGTGAAGGAGGGCGTCGTGACGTGCCTTCGCACTGCGCTCGGTCTCCAGGAGAGCCACCATTTTGATCAGGTGGTCCAGTTTCCTGTCGAGGTAGACCGGACTGGGCAGAGTGGTCACCACGTACAGGGTCACGACCGATCCCGCCGGCTGGATGGTTCCGGCGGGGGGTGCGAGGCTGAAGACGGTGTCGGGCGTTCCGTCGGTGATGACCTCGCACACCTGCGGGACCAGCCCGAGGGATCTGAGCCTCTTCTCGGCCTTCGTCCGGGGCCGGCCCACCAGATCGGTGGGGATGCCCACCCGCGTATCGGCCGGGGCGCAGCCGTTGGGGGTGGCGGTGCCGGGGATGGCGGCGGAGACTGCACTGGAGCCAAATGTCAGCGTACCCATCTGGGCCTCACTTCTTGGTCAGCATCGACAGCAGGACAAGGTTCATGATCATGTCGCCGCCGCCCAGTCCGCCCTTGCCCGCTTCGCCGCCGCTCATGCCCGGCATGAGCAGCATGAACGGCAGGATTCCGGCCATCGGGCTCTGCGACGCGGCGAGCACCTTGATCGGCCTGCCGTCGACCTGGGCTTCCACCGTCTCCTGGCTGAGCATCGGCATCAGCAGGCCGAGCATCTTGGTCTGCTGGAGATCGGCACGGATCGCTTCGGAACTCTTCCTGCGCTCCTCGGCCTCCCTGCGGACGGACGCGGCCAGCCTGTTCTGCCCCGTGGTGAGCGAGGTCGTCCGCGACTCCAGGGACTTGACCGCGGTGCCCAGGGTCTCGATCTTGCCGTCCAGGTTGCGGACCGAGGTCTGCAACTGGACCTGGGAGGCCGGTGTTGGGGTGTTCCTCGGGATGAAGCTGCTGCGTCGAGTGGGCGTGCGCACCAGTTGGCGTGGCGGTGTGGCCTCTTCGAATTCCTCGTACTCGAAGCTGTCGAGCAGCCCGTCGAGCTCGTCGTACCCGCTCATTGCTGTGTCCTTTCGCGCTGGGACGGTGGTCCGGTGGTGACGGTGGGGGCAACCCGCCGGTGCAGGCGGGCGAACAGGACAACGGCCGGGCGGACCAGCCGGTTGAAGAGACCGGGCTCGGGCGCGGTGAAGCCCGGCGCGCCGCGGCCCCGGCACCACCGGCAGGCCTCGTCGCCGCCGAAGCACGCGGGGCACGCGCCGAGCGCGGCGGCCAAGTCGTCGAGCAGGCCGTACGCGGCGTCCAGCTGGTCGGTCAGTTCGTCCACGCGGCGGCGCAGGCTCTCCTCGTGCTCATGACGTTCGGCGAGCCGGAGCTGCTCCTGGGCCTCCAGCCGCTCGGCTTCCTCGGCCGCCGCCAGGTCTCGCTGCAGCTGCGCCTCGCGCTGGCTGAGCAGCTGCGCGATCTGGGGGGCGGAGCCGGTGAGGCCGGCCAGGCCGCCGGGCGGCTCGTCCGCCGCCGTGGCATCACCGGCGAGCTGCTGCCGGAGCAGTTCGAGCACCTGCAGACTGGTCACCGGGCATGCATCAGATCGTGGAAGCGGGCGGCGAATTCCTCGTGGTCGGCCAGGTCGTCGAAGTCCGGTTCGGCGAACTCACCGAACCCGTAGGACTCGTCGCTTTCTTCGAACTCGGCGAACTCGCCGAACTCGCCGAATCCGCCCGCCTCTTCGTACTCCCCGGCTGTTCCGTGGCCGCATCCGCAGGCGACGGGCTTCTCGGATCCGTGGCTCTCGGCTTCTTCCTGTTCCGCGCCGACCAGAAGGCCCAGCAGTCGACCTGCCTGTTCGTCGTCCGTCGATTCGTCGGACTCCGTGTCGGCCGCCCACTCCGCCTCGGCCCCCTTCGCGAGGGTGCCGAGCAGCCCTGCGAAGGTGTGGGCGGATACCGGAACCTGCCCACGGCCCACTGGGATCGAGGGATTCCGACCGCCGCGCAGGGCGGCCAGGGCCTGGACCATCTCCGGTCGGCCCAGCAGTGCCGTCAGGGTGCTCGAGGCGGGGCCGCCCCGGCCGCCGACCAGGCTCAGCAGGCCCGAGGTCAGCGCGCCCCGCCCGGTCAGTGCGCCGGCCGTGTTGAGCGCGCCGCCGAGGAGACCGCCGATGTCGCGGCCGCCCCGGCCGCTGTACCGCTTGAGCGCCGACCCGGTGGCGCCGAGCAGGGCCCCGCCCAGTGCACCGAACGGGCCCAGGGCGCTGCCGGCGGCGGCTCCTTGGAGGAGCCCGGGGCCCACGGCCGAGGCGATCTTGCCGACGCTCTTGGCCGCCTTCGCCAGCGTTCTGCCGAAGCCTTTGAAGAATTCCTCGTACTCCGCGAGGGTGACGCTCTCGCCGAATGCCTCCGAGAACGCCTCCTCGAGTTCTCCGTCGGAGAGCCCCGCGTACCGGGGATCGAGCACCTCGCGCAGATGCGGGTAGTACGTACCCGCAAAGGATTCCGTCATCCGGTCCTCCGTTCGCACCTGGCCCAGAGGGCAGGCAGCGGGAGGAGGGGATCACGATAAGAGGAAGGGAGATTATCCGACACGCCGGATCGGTCACCTATCTCAGGCGAGTGCTGAACAAGGATCGACCGTCTGGGGGAGAAGTCGCAGGCGACGGGGTGTCCGCCTGCAACCTCGGGGTACGCCGGAGGCCCCGCCGCTACCTGTAGTTCAGCGAATCCAGTACCACCCACAAGCGCAAGCGCCGGGCCGGGTGGTGGGCCCGGGACTGACGGCGCAGCCGGAGCTCATGCCGCACGGCGATCTGTTCGGCCGTGGCCAGAGTGATCGTTTCCGCGACGACCGCGGCCGCGTAGGCGGGTTGCGGGCCGATGCGGACCGGGTGCTGGCCGCGTTGCGGGAAGCGGAACTCGACTGGGAGCGCTTCGTCGTCTCGCGGGAGACCGTGGCCGAGGTTCTCTCCGGCCCGGATGGCGCGGAGGAGGCTGACACGCCAGCGTCCGGGATCCTGAACCGCCGTCGCCGTCGCCGTTGGGTGCGGTGCCGGGGTCGGTGGTGCCTGCATGGTGTGAAGGGCTCGTGGTGGCGGTGGTGTCGCCGGAGTATCAGCGGATCTTGGCGGTCCTGATCGGCCGCGGAGAGGGCGCTGTCCTGCAAGGAGATCGCTGCCGGGCTCGGGGTGGAGCCGGTGGTGATGGCGCTCTTTGAAACCTGGCTGTGGCTCACATTTTGATGAGCGACCACGCCTTGGGGTGGAGCATGTCCGGAGCCGCGGCGTACGCGTAGCGCTTCTCCTTGGACTCCCAGTACTGGACCACATAGTACGTGCGCGGCGAGGCGGTGAGCAGGACGTGCCCGAGCAGGCCCCGGCTCTTGTCCCGGCCAGTTCGCGGAGCATGCGGGGCATCGCCAGCACCACGGGCAGCCATTGGTGCACGGCCCTGAAGTGGTTGATGCGCATCCCGATGAGCAGGACGACGACGTCCCCCTCAGCGGCTGCGGTGGTACGGCCCGGTAAGGGTTTCCCGAACACGCCGGCCTCCCGATCACCTTGTTGGATAGCGTTGCT
Organism: Streptomyces sp. NPDC029164; assembly: GCF_055563995.1. NCBI lineage: Bacteria > Bacillati > Actinomycetota > Actinomycetes > Kitasatosporales > Streptomycetaceae > Streptomyces > Streptomyces sp. NPDC029164. Next base: position 127,264 of record NZ_JBVHWW010000013.1, read on the forward strand.
GTCCAACCGTCAGATGGTTGGATAGTGACACTGCCCAAGGGAAGGTTCAAGAGTGCGGCTCGCGGAGTTGAGTGAGCGGAGCGGTGTGGCCATCGCGACGATCAAGTACTACCTGCGCGAAGGGCTGTTGCCGCCGGGCCGTCGCGTCAGCGCGACGACGGCCGACTACGACGAGGACCACCTGCGGCGGCTGCGGCTGGTCCGCGCGATGATCCAGGTCGGCAAGGTCCCGGTGGCGACGGTCAGGACGGTGCTCCGGCACGTCGACGACGATTCGCTGGGCCGGACGATCCGGCTGGGCGCGGCCCTCTGGGCACTGCCCCAGGAGGACGGACCGGACGAGGGCACGGAGGAAGACGTGGACGAGGCCGTGGTCGCCGCCCGCGCCGAGGTGGACCTGCTGCTCGACATGCTGGGCTGGACGACCGCCCGGGAGCTGGGGGCGCTCTCGCCCGTCCACCGCTCGCTGGTGGTGGCGGTGGCCACGCTCAACCGGCTCGGCTACCCGTGGGACGCCGAGCTGATGGCCCCGTACGGCCGGCTGATGCACCAAGCGGCCGTACGGGACCTGGACTTCGTGGAGACCCACCCCTCCGAGACGGAGAAGGCGGAGACCGCCGTCGCGGCCACCATCCTCTTCCAGCCGGTGCTCAGGGCCCTGCACCGCCTCGCCCAGGAGGAGGAGTCGGCCCGCCGCTACGGCCTGTCGTGAACCGCCGCGCGCCGGGCCGAGGGCACGACCCGCAAGCGTGTCCCCGCCTCCGGCGCGGCCCGTGGTCGGGCGTGGTCAGCCCCGATCCAGATCCCGGTGCGGCGTTCGGTGCCGTCGGGCAGCCGCTCGACGACAGCGCGCCCCGGCAGGCCGCCCTCCCGCGCGACAGGCCGCTGCAGGGCCGCGAGGGGCGGCCGGCGTGCACGAATGCGCGAAGAGTGCGCAGCGGGGGCGACCGCCGAAACGGTCGCCCCCGCCTGATCATCGCGGCTCAGCCGCTGCTTTCAGTCCCGGCCCCTCAGAACTGGAGCGCCCAGGAGTCGATCTTTCCGGTGTCGATGTTCGCGAGGTCCGCGACCCGGAGCTTCCAGACACCGTTGGCGACCTCGGCAGAGGCGTTCACCGTGAAGGTCTGGATGATGTTGTCCGCGCTGCCGCCGGTGCGGTTGCGCAGGTTGTAGACGGTGCCGTCGGGAGCGATCAGGTCGACCCTGAGGTCACCGACGTACGTGTGCTTGATGTCGACCGGGACGCTCAGCGTGGCCGGGGCGTTGCCGGAGATCCCGCTGACGGTGATCGGCGACTCGACGGTGGCGTTGTCGTTGATCGCATAGTCGGCGGTGTTCTCGAAGCGGGTGCCCGGGTTCGGCGGAGTGGTGGAGTTCCCGACGTTGAGCAGGCGGTTCGGGGATCCGGTGCCAGGGCTGGTCACGACGTTCGGTGTGGCCGCGTTGACCAAGGCCGTGGCGACCTGGGCCGGAGTGGCCGTCGGGTTGGCCGCGAGGTGCAGCGCGGCGGCGCCGACGACGTGCGGGGTCGCCATCGAGGTGCCCGAGATGGTGTTCGTGGCGGTGTCGCCGGTGCCCCAGGAGGAGGTGATGCTGGAGCCGGGGGCGAACAGGTCCAGGACCGTACCGTAGTTGGAGTAGCTCGCCTTGGCGTCAGTGCTGGTGGTGGCGCCGACGGTGATGGCCTCGGTCACGCGGGCCGGGGACTTGGTGCTCGCGTTGGTGGACTCGTTGCCCGCGGCGACGCCGTACGTGATGCCGCTGGCTATGGAGTTGCGCACGGCGGTGTCGAGCGCGGAGTCCGCGCCGCCGCCCAGCGACATGTTCGCCACGGCCGGCTTGACGGCATTGCGGGTCACCCAGTCGATGCCGGCGACGACCTGCGCGGTGGTGCCGGAGCCGTTGTTGTCGAGCACGCGGACGCCGACGATCCGGGCCTTCTTGGCCACGCCGTAGGCGGTGCCCGCGACGGTGCCCGCGACGTGGGTGCCGTGGCCGTGGCCGTCCTGGGCCGTGTTGTCGTTGTCGATGGCGTCGAAGCCGTCGGAGGCTCGGCCGCCGAAGTCCTGGTGCGTCTTGCGGACGCCAGTGTCGATTATGTAAGCCGTGACGCCCTCGCCGGCCTTGTCCGGGTAGGTGTAGCTCTGGTTCAGCGGGAGCGCCTGCTGATCGATCCGGTCCAGGCCCCAGGAGGGCGGGTTGGGCTGGGTCGTGTCGACGGTGAAGACGCGGTTCTGTACGACCGACTTCACGGCGGGGTCGGCGGCGAGCTTCCTGGCCTGCGCCTCGGAGACCTCGACGGAGTAGCCGTTGAGGGCGGCGCTGTAGGTCCGGTCGATCCGCGCGCCGTACCGCTTGGCGACTGCCTTGCCGCTGTCGGCGGTGGAGCGGGCGGCAGAGTCGTTCAGGGTCACGATGTAGCTGCCGGAGACGGTGCCGGCGGCGCCGGCGTTCTCGATGACGCCCTGCGGGGCGGCCGGGGTGGCTGCCGCGGCGGGTAACGCGGCGGCCGCGCCGAGCGCGAGGGCCGCGACGGCCATGGCGCTGATACCGGCAATTCTCCGGCGGGTGTGAGGCTTCGCGGACATGTGGGGGGTCCTCCTCGTAGGCGGTGTGTTGCGGTGTACGGCGGGCCGTTCTGAAAGAGCGTCAAGGCGCGGTCATAGCCATGCTCATGACAAGCACTCATTGGCCCGAACGAACGGTCGCTAACGAAAGGTTGGCCCACCTCCGGCACCGGCACAAGAGGCAGGCCGACGCGTAACATCCCTGCCACACAGCGGCCATGATCGAGCAAAGGCGCTCCGCACATGACGCACGCACTCCCCGGATAGGTCGGCTCCGAAGAAGGCCCCGCGCGGACGCCCGTACGGCGCTGCCCCCGAGGATGGGCGGCGTCCCATGCGCTGACGCGTCAGGAGTCCGCCTCACGCTGGAGTGCACGCTGAAGAAGGACCGTACCGAGGTCAGCTTCGTCCTCCCCGCGGACGTTCCGCCGGGTCCGGTCAGCGTGGTGGGTGACTTCAACGACTGGCAGCCCGGCGTCCACACTCTCAAGGCGCGCGAGGACGGCAAGCGGGCGGTCACGGTCGCGCTCCATGGAGAGCGTCCACTCGTTCCGCTACTACCTGGCCGCGGGGGGCCTATCTCTTTGGTCACGGTGGGTGGGTGCTGGTTCGGGCGTCTGGAACGATGCGCCTCCATCATCGGCGGACTCGCCGCCCCCCCCGCATCGTGCGCCGCTACGGCATGCCCCGCGTACTGCTCATCACCGCCCTCCTCGAGGACCAGGCCGGCTCCCCGTGCTCCTCGTCAACCCCGGCCTCGGCGGACAGGCCATCGGCTGCACCTGCTACGTGATCCTGCTGTTCGGCGTCATGGCCCACAACACCGCGCAACGGACCTATCGCCGGCTGAAAGCCCCGAGCACATGCTCGGCCGGTTCACTGCCTCCATTCGCTGGATCCAGTGGAGCGTTGCACCACTCGGCGCGCTGCTCGCCGGCGTAACGGCCACCGTCATCGGACTGCACGCCACCATCCGCCTCGGCGTCATCGGCCTCACCCTCTCCGTTCTCCTCCTCTACCTCTCGCCCTGCTCGCAATGGCCCGCCGCCGCCCCACACAGCCCGCACTCCACATCTGAACCAGACGCCTTTCTCGGTGACGAGGACACCGGAGGGGAGGCAGGAAGGTCGCCGCCGCGAGCACCGGCCGGTTGCTACGAAGCCCTGATCCGTCAGCACGAACTCCCGCTACCGGGGGAGTGCGCGGGCGTGTGGGGGCACGAAGGGAAGCGGATGCGCCCGCTCCAGAAGCTCTGCCAAGACGACCTGAAGGTTCGCCGGGTCTCGCTTGGCTGGTGAGTAGGAGCCGTCTTGGAGGATCGCGTTGCGTGGCGCTGCTCGACGTGACGACTACCCCGTTCGCCCCGTGGCCGGACTGGCCCGGCTATCTTCGTCGTCACTGGTCAATGCGACGTTCGTGCGAGGTGGGGTACGTGTCAGCGCTTGAAGAGCTGAAGCGACTGCTGGGAGAGCCTGCACCAAGGCCGCACTCGTCGAGCGACTGGGCTGAGGTTGAAGGCTACCTCGGCTCGTCGCTGCCGAGCGACTACAAGACCTTCATGGACGCCTACGGCAGCGGCATCGTCTCGGACGAGCTGATGGTCTTCCACACGACTTTCCTCACCCGTTCCACCCTGAGGAAGACGGTCTCATCCATTGGGGATACGACTTCGGAGGGGATGAGCACTTCTTCATGCCGTGCAGCCCGGATCCGAACCGGTGGAAGGTCGTCACAGCCGTCCATGGATCAAGCTGCGTGACCTTCGACGGACCCTTCGCGGCCTTCGTCCTCCGATTCGTCACGGATCTTCAGTTCATGGATGAAGCGGGCAACATCGGACCCTCGACACCTGGCTTCGAGTCCGCCTGATCCAGCTTCCACACCCATGAACGACAAGGGCCGTAGGAAGCCGCTTCCAAGAATCGCCATCGGCGATCTGAAAGTGACGTCAGAACGCCTTCAGGAAGACCCGTGCACCGCCGTCGCCGACATCTTGGATGAAGATGGTGATGGACTGGACGGTGGACCTGCGCTCGTCCTTGATGCAAGGCGGGCAGACTGAAGCAGTCCGGACCTTCTGTTGGGTTTCCGGCTCTGGCAGTCCAAGGTGGGACCACGGGGTGACGGTTGTGTACGTCTGGGAGTCGCGCGGGGTGTTGGCCCGCAGGGCTTCCTGCGGGCGCAGGTCGGCGAGGAACGCTTCAGCGTCGCTGGTGGGTACAACAAAGGAGAGCAGGTAGGTGCTGTCCTGGAAGCCGTGTTGCACCGCCCCCTTCACCTCAGTGGCGCTGGTTGGTGTCTGAACGCGCATGAAGCCGGCGGCTTCGGTGGCGCCTTGGCCCTCTGCCCAGATGGGCCCCCCGCTGCGGGCCTTTGGTGCACCGATGCCACTGCCGCTACATGCCGTGGCGGACAGCACCAGCAGGGCCGTCACTGCCGTAGAGGCGATGCGGATGGCGAGGGAGCTCGTACGCTTCACCGGTTTTCCTCCTCACCCCGGGCGGGGTCCTTGCGTGTGCCGTCCCGGCCGGGGTCGGCCGCGGACACGTCCGGCGCGCCTGCGCTACCGAGATCGTCTGTCGGGACGAGCTGGTCCCATGCATGTCGAATTCCTGGGCAAGGCCTACGGTGTGGAGGCGGGCCATGTCGGCGTCCTTGATCGTGAAAGGGCCGAGGGGGGTCTCCTTGCCGGCATCCCAGTTGTAGCGGTCCCACACGTTGACCTGGTAGTCCATCGTGATCTTCGGCTGTCCCTGTGCATCCGGCACGACCGAGACGTTCCCTGAGACGTTGCGCATGTGGGAGCCGACCCCGAGGTACCGGTTGCGGTCCTCGAATGTGCCGCCGACCGCGTTCGTCTCCACCGGGATCGACACCGGCGCACCGCCTGACTTCTTGAAGGCGTCCAGCGCCTCCTGCTGGGCGAGATTGCGGGAGGCCTCTGTGTTCCCGATGAAATCTCCACCGGCCATCATCGCCTCCGCCTGCGAGAGCAAGAACTACCGAAGCCGCCCGCACCGGGGTCGGCCTGGCGCCACTGGTAGGCGGGATCCAGGATCCCGGCCTTCTTGAGCACGTCGCCCTGTTCTTCCAGCAGGATGCCGCGCGTCACCGGGTCCATGCTGCGCCACCAATCCGCGACCTTCGCCCGGTCCTTGGGCACGTTCTCTGCCTTGGCTGCAGCTGCCAGCGAGGGGTAGGAGCGGCTGCAGTTGAACCCGCCGCGTACTCGCCGAAGGCGCCCGCCGCGGTGCCCCCGACTCTACCGGCGGCCCGGCGGCTCCGATGAGAGCAAGAATCTTCGGCTCGTCCACTCGGAACGCCATCGCCAGCACCACTCCGGCGACGGCGACCGGAGAAGAGCAGAACCTGTGAAGCCTCCGGGCTTGCTTGAGCCGTGATGCTTGGAAACAGGCACGTCCGGTTCTGAGGGGGCCGGGTCACGGCGACGTGACCCGGCTACCCGACCAGCACCGAGCCGTCGCCACCCGCTACGACAAACGCCGTTACGTCTACCTCGGCACCGCGACCGCCGCAGCCCTCACCATCTGGCTCCGAACGTGACCGACAGACAAGCCCTAGCGGCGGACACGGCGCACGGAAGGAGCCCCGACGGCTCCGGGCCCCAAACCGATTGCGCTCGGCACCCGGCACGGTGTGACATGTGGGCATGAGCAGAATGGCGCAGGTCATCGTGTTGGCGCGATACGAGGACGAGGTGATGGAGCCGCTGACGCGGCCGGACGAGGCACGCACCTGGCACGGCTGCTTCGTGCAGATCCCCTGGTTCGTTGGGGGCTGGCACATCGAGTTTGAGCGGTGGAGCCGGCGCCGCGGCGTGCTCAAGGATCTGGAGTCCCTGCCGTGGAACGAGCCCGCCTGCGTGCAGGTCATGCTGCACGACGAGGACGACGACCTGTTCGGTCTGTGGATGTTCCGCGGCGGGGTCCTCGTCGAGGTGGGCATCCCCGGCACCCAGCGGGTGCACATCGCTGCCTCGCCGTGGGACGCGGACCCCGGCTTCCTGGTCCGGACCGGCCTGGGCAGGGGAGAGGACCGGCACTCGCCAGAGCACGTACAAGACCCGCGGTCGTGCTGGTGACCCGGCCCAGACCGCGGGCCGGACAGGTACTGAAGTCACCGTTGCCGGTCCTGCCCGGGGCAGGACCGGTTTCATCTGGCTCCGAAATCACTTGAGGTCATAGCGCGGACGACAGCGAGTGCGGCTGGCACGCAAGGCGCCCAGGTCGGCCGGGAGGAGACGGCTTAGCGGCCGACGGTGCTCCAGTCGGTGGGGGCGGGAGCCAGCGAGCGACCCGCGGCGTGCTCGCGGAGGCGCCGGGTCAGTTCCGGCAAGTCGTACGCAGGGAAACTCACTTGAAGCAGCTGTAGGCGAAACTGAGATGCCAGCTCCTCCTGGAACATCGCCGCGTCCATCGGCTTGACCGTCACGTCCCATGCGTCCGGGGCTGCCCAGTGCGTCATCCGGACGTAGAACGCGTCCCGCAGGCCGGCGTTCGCAAGGGCCGAGAGGAAGGCCAGACCGCTGTCGACCGGGAAGTCGATCAGCGTCCAGCCGCGCCTGGACTCCACCCACTCCTCCATGTGCGGCAGCTTCTGCGGCCAGTCCGCGTTGCTCTCACCGACGTCCTGGCAGCAGGTGAAGGTGTCGAACCCGCACTCCCAGATCGCCTGGATCGTGGGTGCGAGCTGCTCGTCGATCTGTGCGTGCCGGTCGCCGACCCGGACGAGAACGGTGGAGTGGGTGCCTTCGTGAGACGTCATCGGGCGAGCATAAGAGCGGGGTACGACACACGGGCCGGCGCCCCGGGTGGATGTTGTACCGGTCCGACTCCCCACGGCGGCCCACGGCCGAGCCCGCCCGCCGTGCTCACACGGGCGAACTAAGACGCTCAGTGGCCGACTAGAACGCTCAGTCACACCGGTGATCGCATCCCTACTGTGACTGTCCAGTTTTGTTTGCGAGCGTCCTGCGCGATGTGCCAGGTCGGGGATCGATCAGACGGGACGTCTTGCGAGGGGAGCAATGAGTTCTTGCGAGTCCTGAGAGAGCTCGGTCACCGTCTGTGCCCGAGCGGCGACCCGAGGAGCTCCTGTCGCCAGGTCACGGCATGTTGTAGCTGCTGGCGGAGTGGCGCCGCTCAGCGCGCGGACGCCGTGGTCCCTCAGTGAGGCGGCGACCTGCCGGATCAGCTGAGAACCGGCGCAGCGTGTGTGTGGGCTGCGTCAACGGTCGGGTCGTTCTTTGGTGGGTTGTCCCTCGTTTGTGTCTGTGGGGGCTTTCGCTTTGCTTCGGGCTTCGCGGGACCGGTACAACGTTGGGCGATAGCTCGCGAAGGAGCCCAAAGGATGCTTGTTCCCACCTATGACCTGCCCGGCTCCCTCACCCATGTGGTGTCCGCGGGTGGGATGTCGGTGTGAGCGGCGGCGCGGGCGTGCTGGTCGCACCCGACACACTGGTGGTGCGCCGGCTGCCGGACTTCTACTGCCCGATCCCCGCGGCGATCCATCCACGAGCGGCGGCGGCCGACAAGGCTTCGACGGTGTGGATGCGGCGTTTCGCGCTGGCCGGTAACGACGCGGCCCGGGAGCGGATGACCCGTGGGCAGTCCGGCTACTGGGCGGCGCGGATGTGCCCGTCGGCGAGCGAGGAACTGCTGCAGGTCCTGGCCGACTACGCGCTGTGGACTCTCGCCTTCGACGACTTCTGCGACGAGGGCCCGCTGGCCGACAAACCGGGGGAGCTGTCCCGCGCGCTGGTACGCGTCCACCGGTGCGCGGAGATCCCCGAGACGGAACTCGACCCGGCCGACCGGTACGGCATGGCCCTGCGTGACGTACGGCTGCGCCTGGCCCGGCTGAGCGACGGGCACCAGGCGGGCCGGCTGGTGAACGCGATGAGCCGCTCCTTTCTCGCCGAGGCGCAGGGCGCGGGCTTCGCCGCGGCCGGGGAGCTGCCTGGCCTGGATGAGTATGTGATGTACCGGCTCTCCTCCGGCGGCGTGTTCCACGTGCCCGAGCTGGTGACGGTGATCGCCGGGTGCGCACTGTCCCCGGACCGGCTGGAGGACCGCCGTGTCCGGGCCGCCACCGAGATGGCCGCGGCCCTGGCGGCGCTGGCCTCCGACGTCGGGTCCTGCTGGAAGGAACGCGAGCGCCCCGGCGCCGGCTTCAACGTCATCAACGTCCTGCGCGCCGAGTACGACTGCGGTGAACAGGAGGCGCTGGAGCGGGCGGTGGGGATGTGGGACCGCATCATGGCGCTCTTCCTGCGTCTGCGCGCCCACCTGATCGCCCAGGACCCGGCGCTGGCCGGCTACCTGCAGGCGATCGGGCAGTTCGTCCGCGGAGTCCTGGACATGGCCCTGTGGACCAACCGGTACCTGTACAGCGACGGGCAGGGCGGGGCCCGGATGTTCGAGCCCGGCGGCTGGCGGGACACGCCCCGCGAGGACGGGCCGCTGCCCTTGCGGTCCATCGCCTGGTGGTGGCACTACGACCCCCCACGACACGCGGCCTGAGGCACACCCCGAAACGCCCGGCCGGAGCGCGCCTCCCGGGGTGCGCGAGCGGCCGCTGACCGTCCATGTCATGAAGCGAGGCAGAATTTTGATGGCCCCCACCCTCCAGAGCACCGCCCCGGCGCCGGTATCCGCGAGCGGGTCCGGGGTGCCGCTGGCGCCGGGCGCGGTGCCCGGTCTGGGCCACTTGTTGCCGCTGCTCCGCGACCCGCTCGGCTTCCTCGCTTCCCTCGCCGAGGTGGCCCCGCTGGTTCGGGTGCGCGTCGCGTACCGCGAGGTCCACGTCGTCACCGCCCCGGATGTGGTCCACGAACTGCTGACGGCCCGGGCCGGTGCCTGCCCGCGCAGCGGCGGCCAGGACATCGCCCGCCAGCGGTTCGGCCCCGGCATCCTGATGATCGACGGCGACGAGCACCGCGCCCAGCGCAGGGCCCTGCAGTCCTGCTTCACCGCCCAGGCGGTCGCCTCCTACATCCCCGTCATGTGCAGGGTCGTCAACGAGCGGATCGCCCGCTGGCGGCCCGGCCGGCCCGTGTCGATGGAACACGAGATGCACACGCTGGCCCTGGACGTCGTCACCGATGCCCTCTTCGGCACCCGCCTGGACCCCGCCGGCAAGCGGGCGTTCCTGTCCACCTTGCCCGACATGCTCACCGGCCTGATCGTCCACGCCCTCTACCCCCACCCCGCCCTCGGCCACCTCCCGCTCCCCGTCAACCGCCGCTTCAACGCCTCCGTACGCGCACTGCGCGGCACCGCCGAACAGATCATCCGCACCGCCGCCCCCGACCCGGACGGCATGATCGCCCTCCTGCGCGCCGACTTTCCCGAAAGAGCGGTGCGCGCGGGTGTGATCTCCATGCTGTTCGCCGGGACGGAAACCTCCGCATCCACCCTGAACTGGATCTTCCACGAACTGGACCAGCATCCGCAGCTGCGGCGCGAGGTGACCGACGAGATCGACACCGTCCTCGGCGCCGACACCGACATCACCGCCGGCCATCTGGAACGGCTGCCCGCCACCGCGCGCCTGATCCGCGAAGTCCTGCGCCTGCACACCCCCAACGCGTTCATCATGCGCGCCGTGACCACCGACACCCGCCTGGGCCCCCACCTGCTGTCGGCGGGCACTGAACTGCTGTACTCCTTTACCGCCCTGCACCGCCACGCCGGGTATTACACGGACCCGTCGCGTTTCGACCCCGGCCGATGGCTGCCAGGCGGCAGCGCGGACGGCCTGCCCCGCACCGCCTACATGCCGTTCGCCTCGGGGCGCCACAGGTGCGTCGGCGACGACTTCGCCCTCACCGAACTCATGATCACCACGATTGCCGTCCTGCGCCGCTGGCAGCTGACCCCCATGCCCGGGACCCGGGTACGCGAAGCGGTCGGCGTCACCGTCCAGGCCCGCGGACTGACCATGCTCCCCACACTCCGCTGACCCCCCCCTCAGACCACGGGCTCCCCGAGTCCGTACCGCCGCCCGACCCCCGTGCCGGCGCCGGCACCCTTTCCCACCCCCGTGGCACCGGCCCCCGGCCGGTGCCACAGAACAGGAGACCCACCATGTCCACCACCGCAGTCGCCAGCCGCCTCGAGAAGTTCTACGACGGCCTGGAGCACCTCTCCGGAGCCAAGGGCTACATCGAACGTGCCGACTTCGACGCGCTGGGCACCCGCGTCACCGACTCCCTCAAGCTTGCGGCCGACTCCCCGCAGAGCAAGCAGGTCCACACCAGCATCGGCAACGTGTGGGACACGATGATGCAGCCCGCCGACGCCGACGGCGACGGCCGCGTCACCAAGCCCGAGTACGTCCAGGCCGTCGCCGCCCTCGCCGGCCAGCCCGCCCTGTACGAGGCGACCATCGGCCGCTGCGCGGTCAGTTACGTCGAGGCCGCGGACGTCAACGGCGACGGCCACGTCGACGCCCACGAGTTCGCCGCCCTCCACAAGGCGACTGTCCACGGCCTCACCGACACCGAAGTCGCCGAGGTCTTCCGCCGTCTGGACCGCGACGGCGACGGCCGCCTCACCAACGACGAACTCCGCCAGGGCTTCACCGAATTCTTCACCAGCCCCGACAACAACACCCCCGGAGCCTGGCTCATGGGCGACCCGTCGAACTGACAAGGACCAAACACGATGGGGCCGGCAGCGCGCTGTCCGGCCCCATCGCTCTGGGACCGCGAGCCTTCGGAGTTCGAGCGGATCATCCTGTACGGGGGTGGCCGAGTTCCAGAGGCGGCCCCAGCGCGCGTGGGCCGGGTCCAGGGCGTGCGCGAGCAGTTCGATGAGGTGGCCGGTGAGGTTTTGGGCAGGCAGACGCTGGCAGTAGGTGGCCACGGCCGGCAGGGCGGCGGCGGCCGGTGCGGACCGTGGCAGATTTCTCCATGAGGTGTCCATCCCGGGTGGGCCCTTGATCTGGAGTTCCCTGCCCTCAGTGACCCTGAGGTCCTTGTCGTGATGTGCGTGGAAGGGTTGGGCGGGGTAGTCGTGCGGCCTATCGAGGCGGGCCCCGCAGACTCTCCTTTCCGCGAGCGGGGTAGCGGCCCGGCACTGGGCCGGATGGAGGCCGGCGGTTCCTTGGTCGGGGATGATCGCGCCGCTGCCCGCGGTCAAGCGGATGGGCGACCCGTTGCCGGCCAGGCATGCGGGGCAATACCGGGTGGAGCCGAAGCGGAGCCATGGCGGCCGGGCCGTCCGGGTGAGAGCGTCGGCGAGCGGGGGATAGGCGAGGGAGAGGGGTCGCAAGGTATGGTTCTCGGCCTGCTCCGTCGTGATCCGGGTTGCCCGTGCGAAGGTCTGTAGCTGTGGGGGATCCAGCCGCAGCAGGAGTTTGGTTGCGGCGGCGCAGGTGCCACGACTGCCGGGCGGGCGGGTGACTCCGGTGCGTCGGGCCACGCGCAGTGGGCTTTCGTCGAGGCGGTAAGCGAGCCGGAGCAGGAGTCCAAACAGGCTTTCGCTCTCCAAGGGGACGAGGCTTCGGGGCAGCGGGCCCTTGTCTGGTGGCCAGGTCATCGGGTGGCGGTATGCGGGCTGGGGCCGCGGTCGTCGAAGACGGCGTTGCGGCCTGGGCGCCGTCCGGCACGGGGCTGCCGACCGGATCGGGTGGTGATCAAGCCCTCGCGGCACGAAGTGCGGCTCGCCAGGCCTTCTCATCAGCCCCACCGACCATCGGTCGAGTTCCAGCCGGCCGCATACCCGTCACTCTGGGGAGCAGAAGGTCCTCATCGACCCCTCGGTCGCAAGATGCCGTGGCCATTCGCAACCTGTGCTGGTGTGACGGAGCACGCCAGTTGGCCCGCGTGGCCGACAAGCGCGCTCAGACACGGTTCACGCATTCGTGCAGTGCCCGGCCGCCGAAGTGGCCGAGCGGTGTCCGTAGGTGGTTGTGCGGCGGCCGACCGACCCGAGTCGTCAGGCCGGGAGGAAGAACCCGGTCACGTCGGCGAGGAGGCCGTTCCGGTGCACGACGCTGCTCACGCCCCGCCCGTCATGAAGGTCTCGCTGTCCAGACCGATCTGGGTCCAGCGGGCCAGTGACCTGTCGTGGTGGTGAAGGACCTCGTCGATGCGGAAGCGGTGTCCGGGCACCCCGGCGAAGCCGTTCATGTACGCATCCAGTTCGGCCAGACACCGACCTCGGTTCCCGGGTCCCGGTAGGTGACCTCGTCGACCACGACCGCGCCGAGCCGTATCGAGGGGTCGGCCGACCAGCATGCGGCGTAGTCGTTCCAGAGCTGCTGTTGGTCACTCATCGCTGTACCTCTTCGTCCGCCCAGGGCGGGAGGCGCTCCGTCACGGCGTCGCTGCCGGGGTCGCGGATGCAGTCGCCCTTCGCGGCCTCGGCTCGGGCGGCCACCTGCTGCGGGCTGGACTGCAGGTGGCGGTAGGAGACCGGAAGGCCGACAGGCAAGGTGTCCAGGTCCACGTACAGCCCGAAGTTGAAGCTGTCCCCGCAGGGGATGCGCGGCGCGAGCGTGCCGGCCACGGGCGCGGTGCGGCGGGTGACCGTGAGGGACATGTCCCGCAGTTGGACGCTTCGGCCCGTGTTGCCGCGTGCGGACACCATGGCCTTCACGGTCGAGTGGTGTGTGATCGAACCCTCGCGTTCCCACCTGTCGAGCGACTCGGCAAGGTCGTTCGTGACCGAGGAGCCGACCGCCTTGCCGAGCTCCTCGTGACCTGGGGTGATGATCCATTCGGAGAGGCAGGGGTCGTTGTAGGCGGCGGTGAGCAGCGTCACGGGATCTTTGTCCTCGAAGACCGCTCTGTACCCGGCTTTGGCGACGGGCATCAGCAGGGGGACGAGTGCCAGGAGCAGCCCGGCGACGGCGATCTTGTTGGTCGCGCTGGCCGCGTTGAAGCGCTCTCTGAGCCGGCGCAGCCGGCCCGGGGGCTGGGGCGCAGGAGGATCCCCGGCCGTCTCGGGCGACTCGGTGGGCGCGGTGGCGGCGCCGTCCGGGGTGCTGGCCCTTGGCACAGCCTCCAGTGAGGGGCCCCCCGCAGCTCCGGACTCAGCCACGGGCTGCGGCAACTCGACGTCGCCGGTGTCACCGACCGGGGGAACGGGCCCCTGCTCCGGGCCGCCGCCGGCTCCAGGCTCCGGCACAGCTCCCGGCGCGGGATGCGCCCCGTCCGCGACCGCGTTCCCGCCGTCACCCGCCTCGGCGCCCTCGTCCGCACCCGCAGCCATACGTTGCTCCCCCGCTCCGACGCCCCTGACTACAACAAACTATTGGCGAGCTGTCGCACTGCGCCACACCGCCGAGGGGCCGGGGCCACTCGGGTGTTCTGGGCTGCGCGCCGACAGCCCGCATTCCCGCTGAGCACGGACTTGGCCGGACGGGCCAACTGCAGTGCTCAGCCACAGCTGGTGTGACCGTGCACGTTAGTTGGCCCCGACGGACAACTGCGATGCACAGACCGCAGCAGGTGCGGGGGCGACGTGGTTGAGGGTCGGCCGCTCGTCGCTCGGAGCAGTCAGGCCCAGGGGTCGTCGGACGGTTCGGGCTCTTCCGGGTGGAGCATGCGGCGGACGCAGCGGAGCCCCGGCTCACCGCAACCGGCGGCGGCCATCCAGGGCAGGACGTCCATGGCGCGGGCGCGTTCTTCGGTGGCCAGGGCGTCGACGGTGGCGTGCAAGGCGTCGGGGGCGGGTTCGTCGGTGAGGCAGAGCCAACCGATCGCGGCGGCAAGGCGGACTTCGGGAGCCTGTGCCCGTTCCTGCCACAGCTCACGGATCCACGCGGTGTCCGGCCGGTGCGGGTGGGCACGTGTGGTCTCTGCGGTGGCAAGAACCAAGGCGGCCCGGACTATGAGGTCCTGCTCCTTCGCGAACCGGGTGGCGAAGGCGCTTCGGACCGTATGGCCGGGGTCGGCTGCGGTGGCGAGAGCGTAGGAGGCGTCAATGCGCATGGCGGGGTCGGAGTCGTAGAGGAGAGGCAGGAGCAGGGGAACTCCGGCGGTGATCGCGGCTCGGGCGGCGGCCACCGACCAGCCCGCCGGGTAGCCGGTCACCTCGACGCCGTAGTCGTCGTAGCCGTCGCGCTGAGGGCCGCAGCGGTGAAGGAAGAGTTCGTCGCGGGAGGCGACACCGAAGTAACGGGCGCGGGCCGGCGCGGCGATACCGCCGAGGGCGGCGGCGCGGTGTCGATGGTGGGGGTCGGTAGCGATCCGGATCAGGAACGGGACGGCGAGAGCGACGGCGGCCCGACTGTCGTCGGCGCACATCCCGATCAGCACATTCATTGCGTTACGCGCGCACCCGTCTCCGGTGCACAACAGGCGAACGGCCTCCCGGGCCTTCCCCCCCCCGTGAGGGAAGTTTCCCCAGGGAAGGTCGTCGAGGACGGCCCCGTCGAAGGTCCCTGGCCGGAGGGTCGCCACGACAGCCCGGATGTCGAAAGAGCCTCCCGCGAACGAGGCCAGATCCGCCCCGTCCACCAGGGCCCGACACATCGCGAACGTCGGATCGGTCCGCCAGTCCCCCACACCAACACCATCCCACCGTCAATCCACAGAGGTTCGATCATGCGCGATTCGGACGACGTGAAGCCACCTGGCAGTCAGGGCGCTGCACGCCGCAGACCATCGTGAACTGAGAAATCCCCAGCTCAGCGTGTCTGTGCGGCTTACGCGCTGTGACTGGTCGAGCTAGACGTCACCGATTCGGCGGCTGACCTGGGCTTCAGTGGTGCAGTGGTCGCGCTTCTTGTCACCGGATGGTCGGGCTTGTTGTCACCTGCTCCGACTTTTCATCCTGGTTGTCACCCAACGGGCGATTCCACTGCCCGAAGAGGTTTCACCAGGCGGTCAGAAACTCCAGCTGTAGAGGCCACCGCCCGTGCTCACCGCATACGCCGCGAGCCGGGCAACTCCCTGCAGGACCGCCAGCAGATCATCGTCGGTCACGTCGTCCCCGTCCTCGGACCGGAGCCGTGTGGTCCAGCGGCCTGCAAGCTCTTCGAGTTCGGCAGAGCTTGCGTTGGCCAGCGCTTGGGTCAGCCGCTTCGGCAGAGCGAACACCTCAACGCCGTCGTTCAAGGGGGCCGTGACCCACTCCGGCCACGCCCACCCGAGGAGCTGCTCAAGCGGCGGGGCCTCGGCCGAAGGCTCCTCGAAGTACATGTCCCACTCGGCGATGGCACTGTCCGGCTCAATAAACCGGCAGGTCACAGACTCAAAGGCCTCACCAGGTCCCCACAGGCGCGTCGCAGCAGCCGTCTCGTCGTCGGGGGCGAGGAAGAACGCTATGTCGTGGGCCATCTGAGCATGATGGCAGCCCGCCGAGCTGACGCGAGTGACAGCTATCGCGGCCAAGTGACAGCTATCTCGACCAGTCACACGCGGGCCGTATATCGCGCGCAGTCGCCAACTAGCGTGCTCAAGCGTCAACTATCGCGCACCGTCACAGGACCTGTGACGGTGCGCCATAGATGGCTTCGACGGCCAACTTTGGTGTTCAGAATCCGTTCGTGTAGATGCTGAGGGTGCCGGTGCTAAAGGGTCCGCCCCCGCAGCCGCTGTGCGGTGAGGCCCTCGGCCGGCCTTAAGAAGCCATCTCATTTGGCGGCTTGGGTAGGCTGCCGGTCGTGGTGGGGATTGTTGAGTGGCTGGTGCCGGATGAGTTGTGGGAGCTGTTCCAGCGGGTAGTGCCTGAAGCGCCATCGCGGCCGCAAGGCGGTGGCCGGCGTCGGCATGGCGACCGGGAGGTGCTGGCGGCGATCCTGTTCGTGGCTACGTCGGGCTGTACTTGGCAGCAGCTGCCCACGGCGTCGTTCGGGCCGTCGGGGGCGACAGCCCACCGCCGGTTCTCCGAATGGACGAAGGCCCGGGTGTGGGCCAAGCTCCACCGCTTGGTCCTCGACGAACTCGGCGCCCGAGGCGAGTTGGACTGGTCCCGCTGTGCGATCGACTCGGTGAACATGCGGGCCCAGAAAAGGAGGATCTGACGGGCCCGAATCCTGTCGACAGGGGCAAATTCGGGTCGAAGATCCACTTGATCACGGAGCGGACTGGTCTGCCCCTCTCCGTCGGAATCTCCGGGGCGAACCTCCACGACAGCCAGGCCCTCCAGCCTCTGGTCCGCGGCATCCCGCCGATCAGATCTCACCGCGGACCCCGTCGCCGCCGCCCTGGCAAGCTCCACGGCGACAAGGGCTACGGACTCGCCCACCTGCGGAGATGGCTGCGCAACCGCGGGATCCGTCACCGCATCGCCCGCAAGGGAATCGAGCCGTCGAACCGGCTCGGCCGGCACCGATGGGTCGTAGAGCGGACGGTGTCCTGGCTCTCAGGCTGCCGTCGCTTACACCGGCGCTATGAACGTAAGGCCGACCACTTCCTGGCGTTCGCAGGCATCGCTGCAGCCCTCATCTGCTACCGCCGCTTGAAGATGAACGCCAAACCGGCTCCACGGCTACTGCAAGATGGCTCAAGTGAGCGAATCGACTGAGCAGGTGCAGACCACAGATCGTCTCTGGCAGGAATTCCGCCAAGATCCTTTCCCCGACAGCCTGCGACGTGCCACGTTCGAGGGCACAGATGTGTGGCTCATCGAGTTGGACATCGCTGGCTGCGTTCTTCGCTGGCTCGACAACAACGGCACTCTCGACTCGAAGAACAGCATCCTTCTGCAGAGCCGCATCGAGGACCTGGACCGGGTCATCCCCGAGATCAATGACCCTGTAGGAGGCCAGTACTGCCAGCGGTTGCACCAGCTCGCTGTGCTCGTGTCAAGGAACCTACCCAGCACCAAATGAGATGACGTCTTAAGATCCACGGCGGCCTTCTGAGACAGCGATTTCGGCGACCTGGCGGAGCGCTTCCTGATACGCCTCGGCTGTGGCAGGTGCTCGGTCGAGGTCGGCGGCGCAGGGGGTGCCCCATCCGCCTGCAAGACGGTGGCGGCACCGCCCCGGATGCAGCCGGATGCGGGGCGGGGCCCGGGGATCAGCTGGGAGGGGCGCCACCTGCCGTCAGTGCGGTAGCCGTTGGAGAAGGCGGGGGCGCTACAGGCTGGGCATCGCCAGGCCAGGTGACGGTTGTGACGTGGGCAGATGAACGTGTGCGGGAGCCGCCAAGAGCCCTGCCAGATGGAGCCGCCGGGAAGCTCGGCGGTGTCGGAGAGGCACTCGGGGCAGTAACGGCTGAAGATGGTGAATACCCACCCGCTGTTGGCCATGTCCAAGGGGCTTTGACGCTGCCCGAGGTAGACGGCGCCGAGCGGGGAGTAGCCGGGGGCCTGCCCGGCCAGGGTGAGGCCGTGGACCTCCGCCGTTTCGAGTCGGCAGACGGTGGCGACCTGCCGGGCCTGGTCGGCGTCGAGACGAACCAGGGGCTGCGTGGGCAGCCTGTTGCCTTGGAGGAGTCCGCACCGGTGCGCGAGGTCGCCAGGCGGGATGCCGATCCGGTGGGACAGGCGCAGGAGGTAGCCCGGAAGAAGTTCGCCGGGTGCTGGGTCAAGACTTCTGGGAAGCGGTGCGTTCATGCTGTGTCCGCGGTGGCAGGTCCGTGGTCGTCGAAGACGGTGTTGCGGCGCCGCCGGGCGGTCGGTCGGCGGCCGGACCGTGCGGGGACGGGAGGGATCTCGCCTGCCTCGGCATCGCGGCCGGCTCTGGCCAGGGTCAGGGGGAGGGCGTCGAGGAGGGATTCGGTCAGGCGCTCGGCGCCGCTGGCGATAGCCTGCGAGCAGCCGTCCTCGATGAGGCGTTCCAACAGGCCGACGACGCCGCCTGTCCGCTCGTACAGGTACTCGGGCATGGTGCGGTCGGTGAGCATCCCGGTCCGGGCTTTCAGCAGGCGCAGGTGGTGCTCGATGCCGGCGAGGTGAGAGATCCAGGCAGTGATCTGGGCGGGCGTGTCGTAACGGAAGCGGTCGAGTTCGACGAGGTCGAAGCGGCGCTCGGTCTGGGTGGGGTCCCACCCGTTCACGCTCTTCGCGGCGGCCGGACCGCGGCCTTCGCGCAGGAGGCCGGAGGCGGGGATGTCGACGCCGACCAGGACGAGGGTGACGTGCATGCTCATGAAGGCGCGGATCAGGTCGAGGGTGTCCTGGTCGTCAGCGCGGTGCATGCGCAGGCGGGTGATGTCGTCGAGGATCAACACCTTGGTGCCGTGGTCCGCCAGGGAGGCGGCAACCTGGTGGACCAGCTCGGGCAGGTCCATCCGCTTGGTGGGGGCGCCGTAGAAGTCGAGGATCGCCTTGCAGTTGCTTTTCGGTTTCGCCGTCACGGGCGTCTGGACGTAGGCGACCGGCGCCCTCAGGTCGCGGCTACCTGGAACCGTCTCGGGATTGGTGCGATGCAGACTGCGCCAGGCATCCGCGAAGGCGGCAGCGGTTTCGCACACGGTCTCGGTCTTGCCCTGGTAGCCGCCGCCGGACACCATCACCCCCGCCCGTGTGGCCGGGCGGGCCTTGAACGCGTTCTGCCTAATCCGCGCCGCCATGAGGCAGTCCACAGCCTGGCTCATCGGTGTCCCCAGCAGGGGCAGGTTGGCGTGGGTGGCCGCCCGTGCCAGGTCCCAAGCGGCCTTGTCGGCCGCTGGCATCGTCCTCCAGCGCGTCGCAGAGATGCGAGGCGCGGGCTCGGAGGAGTGCCTGCTCAGCCGCCATGCCTCCCATCCGGTCAGCGTGTCCCGCCGCACATCGCCCGTCATCCCGTACCGCCCTCGTGTTCGATCGGTTCGTCGCC
Source organism: Streptomyces sp. NPDC029164 (assembly GCF_055563995.1). NCBI lineage: Bacteria > Bacillati > Actinomycetota > Actinomycetes > Kitasatosporales > Streptomycetaceae > Streptomyces > Streptomyces sp. NPDC029164. The sequence goes on from NZ_JBVHWW010000013.1 coordinate 146,571, forward strand.
GTCGCTGCCTGCCTGCTCGCCTTCGTCCTGGTCCGCGTGCCCGGGTCTGGCTGTCGGGTAGAGCGTGCGGGCGGTAAGGCCGTCACCAAGCCGGGCTGCGGGGACCGGCCGGGACTCGGCCTTTGCGGCCCGTCGGCGGCGCAGCCGGTCGGCGATGATCGCGTCTGCGGCCTCACGCCTCGGCGCGGGCCGTGCGGCAGGTGCCGCCGCTGGCCGGTCGGCGGCGGCCGCGCGGGCCCGGGCGAGCTCGCGGGCCCGGGCCGCGGCCCGCTTCCGCGCCTCTGGGCGGCCGGGCCAGCCTGCTACCGGGGTGACCTCGGCCAGCAGGTCCAGCAAGACGGGCAGCAGCTCGGCGTCCGTGCGAGGGCGAAGCCCGGATCGGGCGGCCTCCTTGAGGACCTCGCCGATCCGGGCTTCTCCGAAGGCGGGCACCGTACCCTCGGGCGGCAGGCCGTTCCACGGTAGGGGGTGCCAGGTGCCGTCGGGTTCGATGAACACCTGGCGGCAGTCCCGCGGGTCGCGGCGCACCGCCCACTTCCCGGCGTGCCGGCCGCCGCGCGGTGCCGGAACACCGCGGCACGGGTCGAGGGCGGGGCTGTGGGCGCCGTACCAGAGGCCGCCGACCTTCACGCCGCGCCGGGCATCGGCCTTCACGAAGTGCACCGGCAGCAGTTCGTAGTACAGCTCCGGTGGCGGGATCTCGAGTGCGATGCCGTCACGGGCCGCGGCAGCGGCGAAGAGGGTGTTCGGGCTATGCCGGCCCGAGGGGTCCCAGGCGGGCGCGTGCTGGTCCAGGCGGCGGTTCTGCCACACCGCGACGATCCACGAGGCGAGCAGGTGCTCCATCTCCGCCACCGTCCAGGACGCATCCGCTTCCGGGTTGGCGCCGCGGTCGGCGACGTCGATGCCGCGCCAGCCCGGCACGAGTTCCAGCAACAGCGACTGGATCGCGGCGAACGCCCGCTCGCACGCGGCCTTGTCCGTCGGCCGCATCGCCCGAGCCGGCAGCACGTCCACCCCCAGCCTGCGGGCGACCTCAACCAGGTGATGGCTTTTGAAGGCGGCGCCGTGGTCGACGGTGATGGCTTCGGGGGTGAAGAACGGCAGCCCTGCCACTGGGCCTCCCGCCAGGTCCGCCACCAGCGTCGCGGGCACCCCGGGGTAGGGCCAGGCCATGGCCTCGCCCCAGCCCAGGCGCATCGGCAGGGGCGAGAGCACGTCCCGCAGCAGCATCGCCACCTCGATCGACGACTCGGCCACCGGCGTCAGCCGGAACGCGACGATCGAGTGCGTGTAGGCGTCCAGCGCGATCGTCAGGTGCACGGTGATCGGGGTACCGAAGACGTCGTCGAGGACTTTCACCGGCAACGGCGTCGAATCCAGCACCACTACCTGTCCCGGCCGCGACGCGACCACCGGCGCCCCGGTCGGCGCTGGGACCGCAGCCGCTGACCGTACGTACCGCTGCCGGGCGCCACCGAGCCCGAACCACTCCCGCCACACCCGCGCCAGCGTCGTCCGGTGAGGCACCCGCACCTCCCGGTCCGGGAACACCTCCCGCACGTACTGGTGGATCAGCCGCTCCCGAGAGGCCATGCTGATCCGCGAGCGGCGCAGGCACTGCTCGTGCACCACACGGATCGCCTCCTCCACCTCTGGGCCCACCGATCGTCGGCCCCGCGGCGCTTCGCCCCGGCGGCCGTCGATCAACCCGGCTGGTCCCAGCTCGCGGTAGGCCGCCGCCATCCGACCCAGGGTTCGCTCGCCCACTCCCGGCCAGCCCAGCTGCCTGACCTCCTCCGTGCTCAGGGCGCCGAGCTCGACGGCCTTCACCCGGCGCCGTTCGGTCAAGGTCGTCGTCGGGTCGTAGGCAGCACGCGGCTCATCCGGCCGGGCCCAGTACCGGGCTGCCGCTGCGAAATCCGGTCTCCACCTCCAGCGAGTGCTCCAGCCGCAGCCGAAGCCTCTCCCGCTCGCCCTCGGACAGGTCATCCAGTCCGAAGCGCTGCCCGGTCACCGTCCGGCCCCGACGGGATGGACCCAGGAGGCATCGTTCAGCGGGTGATCGAGATCCACGGCCAGGCGCCGGTGCCAGATCAGGTGGAGCAGATGCGTACGGGTCACCGCAAGGATTCCCGTGCTCGCCGCGAGTGACCGCAGCCGCATCGGCCCCGCCTTCACAGCAGCCAGCAACTGGTCCTGTAAGCCGAGCGGGTCCTGCATCGGACGGTGCCAGCGGGCCAGCGCCTCAAGCCCCGGCATGGCCCGTGGGTGCCAACCCGCCACCAGCAGGTACGACCAACCGGCCGCCGAGGCCGCCCGGGCGGTCGCCGCGAACTTCACCGCGTCCGCTCGCTCACCCCGACCGCCAGGCCGTACGTCCGCCACCAGCACGCCGTCGTCGTGGAACACCGCGAAGTCCGGCACATGCTCCATCCGGCGGCCAGTCACCGTGAACCGCATCGTGAACGGCTGGGAGAGCACCTCCCGGGTCCCCGGCACAAAGTCGAGAGCCAGGAGAAGCCGCCGCTCCGGCTCTCGAACCCGTGGAGCCGTCCGGTCGAGGTGCTGTAGCCCAACCCGAGCCGATGTCGCTGGCCAGGACGCCACGAGAACCGCCGGACCGGCACCGTCGCCACCGGCGGCGGGCCCAGAGTGTGCGCCGTCACGGGAAACACCACCACGGTGCCAGCCGCCGACCATCCCATCGTCCAGCTCCGTAGCGACGAGGCAGCGACCTCCTCCTCGATCCCCGGAGTACTCACACACGGGGTGACGAGGTCATGCGGCCCGGCCAGGTGCGACCACACGGCTCCAGGCACAGCAGGTTCGATTCACAGCCAGCTCTCCACGTCACCAGCGCACCACGTTGGTGAGACAGGGAACGAAGAAGCGGCGAAACCGCCCAGGTCACCCTCAACGAGAGCTACCCTGCCCGCCAACTCAGATGCACAGCACGACAAGTCCAGTGCTCATTGGACAGATCTAGTGCCCAGTCACAGCTGGCTGGTCACATTCCCACTTCGGTGTAACCGGCTCGCATCGTTCGATTTGAGTTCGATATCTGGGAGGGAGGAGTTCCAGCCATATAACTGTTTGGTGATGGGAGGTGAGCATGAGCACGGCGTTCACCTCCAACTGGAGATCCGACGGGTTCCCAGAGCTTGTACGGCAGTCTGTTGTTGCTGTTCATGCTGGTCGGAGGGCTGCGGGCGAGATCCACTCGATCGTGTGAGGTTCTGCTGATTTCTCGCGGATTCCAGGAGTCCTGAGCGTAATTTGCTGCCTCGTGGCAGATTCAGGGAGTCGCCGCTTCTCGTTGATCACAGGCGAGGGCGGAGTGGGCGCGATGGAGCGTCCGAGTGGGGCGGAGCCGGGGCTGGCCGACGTCCTGACGCTGCAGCGCCGGGCCTTCGAGTCGTCGACAGAGGCGGACGAACGGGCCCTCTACCAGGACACACTGGCCGAGTACTGCTGGGCGAGGGATGTCGCGGGGCTGTCGGCGAAGACGCTGGACAGCTTGGTCCAGCCGGTGGTGGAGCTCTGCTCGTTCTACGGCGTGGTGCCCTGGCGGCTCACGTCGAGGCAGGTTGACCAGTACTTCTCCGGGGTGGGGAAGCCGGGACGTCACACCACGGTGCGGTCGAAGATGAACCGGATCGACGGCTACTTCGCCTTCCTCGAGCAGCGGTACGCCGGCGAGATCCTGCGGCGGTTCGGAGCCGGAGTTCAGTCCCCGGTCGATTCCTTCAACCGGCCCGAACACCGCGGTGACTTCGGGCTGCGGATCCCTCCGTCGGCACGGGCGGCGAAGGAGTTCTTCGCCGCCTGGCGGGATGCCTTGCCGGCCTCGAGGAAGTATCCGGTGGCCGTCCGGAACTACGTGATGTCGAAGATCACCTACATCTCGGGGGTGCGGGCGGCCGAGCTCTGTGCGGTCCGGCTGGGGGACGTGAACTGGGAGAACGGCCAGTGGGGCCGGTTCCTGGTGTTCGGGAAGGGCGCCAATGGGTCGGGCCCGCGCGAGCGCGAGGCATACCTCTTCGAGGAGGGCCGGGCTCTACTGTGGTGGTACGTGGAGGAGATCCGGGGGGAGTTTCGCGATGATGCGAGTGATCCGCACGCGCCGCTGTTCCCTTCCGAGCGGTTGCCGAAGTCGATCGCCTCGCTGAATCTGCCGATCGCGCCGGCGGTGGGCCCGGACACCTTCCGGCGTGCCCTGAAGGCGGCTTCGAAGGAGTATCTGAAGGGTTCGATCACCGAGCTCTTCCCGCATCTGCTGCGGCACGCCTGCGCGACCCACAACTATGAAGCGGGCATGCCGTTGTGGGACGTGCAGGTCCTGCTGGGCCACATCTGGGCAACCACCACGGTCGGCTATCTGGCGACCGCGAAGGGCGATCCGGAGCGGCAGAGTCTGGAGTCCTCCCGGCGAGCGGTTCGCCGGCTGAGCTTGGAGTCGTGAAGCGATGAAGTGGAACCTGCGCTGGGTCGCTGCCCGGCGTGACATCTGGCGGCCGACGCAATTGCAGGCCGTGTTCGCCGAGGTCGGGTTCCACCCGTCCTTGAGCAAAGTTGCGGCTTTGTGGTCGAACAAGCCGATCACCGTCCGCCTGGACGATCTGGACAAGATCTGCACCGCACTGGGCTGCACGGTCGCGGACCTGATGGAGGCCGAGCCGGTGGCCTCGGCGGCCGGCCGGGAGCCCGGCGAGATCCAGACCGCCAGCGGCGACGTGGGCCCTGCTCGGCCGGTTCCACGGCCGGCCAGTGGCTGCCAGCGGCGTACCCTGCCCCCAAATTAGAAGGGAATTGAATATGGCAGGGCGGCCGAAGCCGGTGGTGGTGGGGGAATGCGGCTATTGCGCGAACTGGGGAGCCCTCTCCGTCCACAGGTTGTGCGTGTTCTGCACCCGGTCGCGATCCTGGGCCCGGATGGCCTCCTACGGGCGGCGGGAGGGTGTCTGCCGCCGGTGCGGCTGGCCGCAGCCGGTCGCGGTGGACGGGACCTGCCGGGGGTGCCTCCTGGCCGTGAGGCTGGGTGAGGACGAGCAGTGGATGTGGGCGGAGATCCGCCGGGAGTATCTGCCGCCCGGGCGGCCGCGGCAGCTAGCGGTGGTGGTGCCGGACGTGAAGTTGCCATCTGCCAACCCGCTCAGGGCCCACGACCGGCCGACGACTCGGGAGCCCGTTCCCGAGTGGGTGCGGAAGCTGTCCCCGCCGCAGTTCCACGATGATCCTCTTCTGTTCCCGAGGCAGGTGGACGGACAGCTCGGCCTGTTCCCGCCGCCGCGGCGGACGCTGGCCATCGCCGACGCGGGCCGCATCCGCGACCGGCCGATCCCACAACTTGATCTGGTGGAAAGCCAGTTGGCGGGCATCGCGCGCGAGCGGAAAGTCAGCGGAGCATGGGTGAACCTGACCCGGTCGCTCGCGCGTCTGGCGTTGGCGGCTCGTGAGCCGGGGCAGCGACAGGTGCTTCCCCAGGCGTTGGATGACCTGCCCTCGATGTCTCCCACGATCGCGGAGGCTCTGCGGCGGGCGGGACTGCTGGCCGATGACCGCTCCAGGGTGGTGCCGGGCAGCGGAGTCGTCCACGGCAGCTGCACACGTTGTCTGGCCTGGGCGAACGACAGGCGGAAGGTCTGCTTGGCCTGCAAGCAGTTCGCCCGGTTCCACCCCGGATCCGGTGAGTGCGAACGCTGCCGGAGCGTCCAGCCGCTGGCCGAGGGCCTCTGCAGGTTCTGCACCGTGCTGCAGGCACAGACGGCCACCGACATCGACGGCATCGCTCTCGAGGGGGGTGACCAGCTGTGGTTCGGCGCCGGATTCGCCCCCAAGCTGCGGACGACGGACACCCGCTACCCGCCCAGGACCCGGCGCAAGGGCCGCTTCGTCGCAAAAAGGAGGCTGGTCAAGGCCGCCGCAAGGGCAGCTCGCCCCATCTCCGACCACCTTGTCGATCAGGCCCAGACCGCACTGTTCGAGGCCCCGGCCCGGGACTGGACCAGGATGGACGAGAGTGATCTGCCCGCTCCGGCACCCGAGACCGAGGCCGTCATGGCCGAGTTCGCCCGCTACATCCGCTCCTGCGGCTGGAACCCCGATCACCAGCACAGCAGCACCCGCACCCTGCGGATCCTTGTGTCCTGGCTCGGGGTCCAGGCTCCGATCCGGGAAATCGACATCCAGGCGGTCGCTCTCCTCAGCAGCAACCACACCGACGCCCGCGTCACCGACTTCCTCCGGCGCCGCGAACTCCTCATCGCCGAGGAGAAGATCAGCGCAGACCTCCTGCGGGCCCGGGACATCGCGGCCGGCCTGCCGGATCCGTACGCCGCGTCCGTCAAAACCTGGATCGACGTGCTGACGGGGCAGGGAAGTAAGCCCAGCAGGCCCATCGCCCCGACAACCATCTACAACTACGTCTCCATCGCCGCCCCGATCCTGCGGGACCTCTCCACTCAGGGCATCAACGACCCGAGACAGGTCACCAAAGAGATCATCGAAGAGGTACTCAAGCCCCTGACCAGGCCACATGCCCGCTCAGTGCACACCGGCCTGCGATCACTGTTCCGGGCACTGCGACGCGAGGGGCTCATCTTCCGGGATCCCGCGCGGACCATCCGCCTCTCGATCGCCCGCCATGCGCCGGTTCCCCTGCCCACCGACCGGCTCAAGGGCATCCTCGAGAATGCCCCCGACGTCCGCAGCCGGCTGGTCATCGCGCTCGTCGCCATCCACGCCCTCATGCCGAGTGAGATCACCGGCCTGCACCTGGACGACCTCGACCGGACCCAAGGCCGCCTGCGAATCCGCCGCAAGAGCCGCCCGGACCACCTCGTCTACCTGGACGAGATGACCCTCGAGCTGGCCAGAAGCTGGACCGCGGAACGGTTCCGGCGCTGGCCCCGCACACCCAACCCCCACCTGTTCATCAACCGGGAGACCGCCGTCAACGGAGACGCCCCGGTCAGCAGGATGATCTTCCGAACCTCGTTGAGGGGAACCGGCCTGCAGGCGGGGAAACTCCGCCAGGACCGGATCCTCGACGAAGCGCACGACGGAGCCGACCCGGTCCGCCTGATGCGGGTCTTCGGCCTCTCGGCCATCACCGCGATGAAGTACGTGGCGGCCGCCCACCCCGCCAGCGTCCGGCCTGACCCCATAGCCCCATGAGAGGGGCACCTGGCCCCGACCGACTGCTGGCCGAGACCAGGGCCCATCGTCACCAGCCGTTGACCACCCCCAACGCCGTGATCACGACCCCGATCGCACCCACGATGACGCCCGCGCTCGTCCACCGGCGCATCGACGTAGGTCGCGTGGGCACCCGCCAGAGGGATACTGGAAACCTCGGGCGCCCCACCCGAGGTGGGCGCCGGCGACGGTAACTCAAGTGGATGCGCCTGTCGGCGCAAAGTTGGGACGGCCATGACGCATCACCACGTACAGGATCAGTCGAAGCCAGCGCATAGCGATCCGGCAGAGGAGATGACCTCCCCAACGGAGTCCGATGTGGCCATGCTCGCGGCAGCGATGCGCAGAACGGCGAAGCAACTGGTGGACGCTCGTTCGGGCAATCCGCAGTTTGCGGAGGAGATGAACGACCTCTTCGTCCAGGCGGAGAAGCAAGCCAGGGATCTGAAACTTCCCGAAGTCGTCGAGGCTCTCCGGGCTGATTCCTAAACGGTGGTCGCGATAGCTGGTTCACCGAAGTAATGCGCGGTGCCGCCCCTTAGTGAAGGCTGACCTCTTAGAGAATTCTTCGCCCCCACCGAAATACGGGGAGCGGCAGCGGATGCAAGAATAGTTCCGTCATCAGAACCTCACGGGTAGGGATGACGAGATGTGCGAATCTCCGGTGCCTCAAGATTTTGGTCTCCTGACCCCCGCAGAGGTAGAGCAACTGCCGCCGAGTTCTGAATCGGATGCCTTGAAGGTAATGCTGGAGTGGGTCACCGATTTCGTCGCGAAGCCCGATGTCCGACGTGATCCCTCGAAACCAAATGACCACTCTGCGGTTTGCCCCTTCATGCCAAACTCTCTCAACAAGGGGCTTACTTGGTTGGGATTGCCAAAGGGGCCTGTACTCAGTCCAGATGATGTGATTAGGGTCGTCGAGAGCTACAGAGCCCCTTTCAAGGCGCTTGAACCAACCTCCGGATATGAAGCGAAATACAAGACGATAATTATCGTCTTCCCAATGGTATCCTCGACCGCAGCTCCAGAGTTTATTGACGGCGTCCATGCAAGAGTGGCTGGCAGCTACAGGTCGGACGGACTAATGCTGGGAGAGTTCCATAAAGGGAATCAGAAGCGCGGAAGTCACAATGAAGAATTCTTCGGGCTACAGAGTCCAGTCCCGGCTATAGCGATCAGATTTATGGTGGGGCTAGATCATCTGTTTCTCCTCAGAGAAACTGGCGACCCCATGAGGGACCTGGAGAACTATGAGGCGTACTCCACGTCGATGACGTCGATGGATCCTCCTCCCCCCGAAGCAATCCAACGGATGGCCGGCATTCTCCTGGAACAGCAGCGGGTCATGGTGAGGATGACACAGGACGTTCCGCCAGACGCGGAACTTCGGTAGGGCGTCACCCTTTGGTCGGCGCACCACATCTCGGCGTTCGCGCGGGTCCTGTCGACCGCCGCGGGAGCGCAGCCCAGGCGGCGCCCAGCGGGGCAGACCGCTTCAGGAAGGTGCGCCTGATAGTGCCCGGTGATCGGCCGGCACCTGGTCCGAGGCCGTGTGAGATTCCGGGAGCGATCGTTGTGACCCGGCTACCCGACCGTGCCCAGCTCTTTCGCCCTGCCTAAGCATCCGGCCCCCGCAGGGAATCAGCAGCGAACCCGAGCGGGGCTCAAGGTGATGAGGCAGAGTCACCCCCAAGTTCCCGGCCAGACTCCTCCAAGAATCGGCGAACCCGTCGGTTTCATGTGGCGAGCGGATACTCGGCCCGCTACGGCGCCTCCCATCCCCGTGACCTGGTCCGCAAAGCTGCCGAGCGCGGGATCGGTACGCTCGCGCCGACCGACCGCGACAATGTGACCGGCGCGGTGCACTTCGCGAAGGCGGCTACCGCCGCTGGCATCCGCCCCGTCTTCGGCGTCGACGTCGCAGTCGCCCCTCACGCCCCGGCCCGCCCCGGTTCCACGATCCGGCCCCGCACGCCGGTACGCGGTGGCGCGCACGTGGTGGAGCATCGGCTGCGGGTCACGCTGCTCGCGCGGAGCGCTGCGGAGTGGGCGCGGCTGTGCCGTCTGGTGTCCGCGGCGCACGCCGGTGCGGCGGGAGGCCCGCCGGTGGTGCCCTGGGAGACGCTCGGCCGGTACGCGGACGAGGACATGTTGGTTCTGCTGGGGCTGGTCTCGGAGCCGGTGCGTGCCCTGTCGGCGGGGCGGCCCGACCTGGCCGAGCGCCTGCTCACGCCGTGGCGTGACATGGCCGGCGCAAATCTGGGCTGGAGACGGTGTGCTGGGGTGTGCCCGGCATAGGGCCGGGCTCGCTGCGGCTGGCCGCCCGCACCCTCGGCCTCGCCGAAGGGGTCGCGGCGGCCGTGCGGTCCGGGGCGGCGTCGGTGGGGTGTGGGCGGCGGCGCAGCCGGGTTCGCCGTGCGGAGGCTGCTGTTGTCACCTTTCCGCGAGTGCCTCCGGTGATCGGTCTGGCGGACTGCCCGGTGCCGAACCGCCTTCGGGGCAACACCCCGCCGCTCCCGTTGCAGGTCGACTTACTGCAGTAGTTTCAGGGCTGCAGTCGCCAGTCTTTCCGCGGTGAGGTGTTGTTCGCCGGCCGGCAGGATGAGATGGCTGATGGTCATGCGGACGATAACGTCCGCGGCCATCTGCAGAGAATCTGTGTGCTGTTCTGGGTATCGCGTGGCCAGCCAGCCCTGGACGAGGGCTTGACCGGCATCGAAGATCGGGTCCGCTCGGGCGGTGAGGTAGGGCAGGAGGCTGTCGGAGCCCTTTCGGGCGGCTGTGACGACGGCCCTTATGAGGGGCTGATTGTCGGCCTCCTGAAGTACATACAGGATGGCCACCCGGAGGCAGGCGTGAGAATCGGGCACGCCGGGATAGAGGGCATCGGCCACACCCGCCAGAAACTGCTGGGTTTCACGGACTACCAGCGCACGGCCCAGGCCGGCGCGGTTGCCGAACTCCTTGTACACCGACGGGCGCGACACTTCGGCGCGGGCAGCGACGGCCAGGAGGCTGACCTGGTCCCAGCCGGCTTCGCACGTGAGGTCGCGAGCGGCGTCCAATACACGCTGCCTCATCTGTTTGCGCCAGGCAACGCGCGGGGGGTCGGGTACTGGCCCCCCTGTGAGTGTCGCCGCTTCGATCCGGTGCCTTGCCGCCGCCATAGTGGCCAGTCTGCCAGGGGCCGAAGCCCGTTCGGCGAACTGGGCTCGTGAGTGCGTGCCCGGCGGGCGCGCGGTGGTGCCGACCCTTGGAGAGGGGGCCGGGCCGGCACCACGTCGTGGCGCCCCAAGTGATCCGCAGAGATCAGGAGCGCTTGCGCCGCGCCGCGAAGAGGAGACCGCCGCCGAGGGCGAGGACCACAGCCGCGATGCCGAGCGGGAGTACCGGGTCGGAGCCGCCTGTTTCTGCGAGCGGACCGCTTCCGCTGTGAGGCTTCAACCCCGAGCCGCCATCGGTGCCTTCGCCGGTTTGCACGCCCGGTGAGGCGACGGGGTCACTTCCGGCGGACTGGCCGCTCCCGGCGGGGGCGTCCCCTTGCCGGCCGGGAGGGGAAGCGTCGGAGGCATTTCCCGGGACGCCGCTGCTCTTGGCGCCGAAGCCGTAGGCGCCCCGGTCGGGGGCGCCGCCGGCCCGGCGGGTTCCGGTGAAGTCGGTGGTGACGGCGGCGAACGGTGTACCCGAGCCGGCGGCGGGGGAGCCCTCGCTCAGCCGGAAGTCCGCGTCCGCCCCGGTGCCCGCCTTGGTGAGCTTCGGATCGGCGATGACATCGTTCGGGCCCTGGACCTCGGGAGCCTTGCCGCCGAAGTAGAGGTTGTAGTCGTAGGTGACGTCCACATTGCGGGACTTGCTGTTCGTCGCTTGCCCCGGCCGGCCGTACGCGATGTTGTTGAGCAGCCGCACGTCGGTACTGTCATGAGCGAAAATGTTGGCGTAGCTGTCCATGCGGGTGCTGCGCCCGTTCGCGTAGGCCGTGTTGTGGACGATATCGACGTGCTGGCTCTTGTACGAGTGGATGCCGGAGCCGCCGTTGTCGTACGAGAGGTTGTTGGCGACCAGAACGCGTCCGCTGTAGGCGGGGTGATCGGCGTCGCCCTTGAGGGTGTCGATGATGATGCCGTTGCCGTCGGAGTAGCAGCCGCACTTCTCCCACTTGATCTTGGTCTCGTTGTCATGGACGCGATTGCCGGTGACGCGGATCTTGTACGTCCCGGCGTCGCCGCCACCCACGTCACGCGGCGTCAGGACGGAGATGCCGCTGGTTGCGTACACCGCGTACCAGGAGGTCCCAAACACGTGGTTGCCGGAGATGGTCACGTGGTCGGAGTCGATGGCCGATATGCCGCCGCCGGCGCAACCGTGCACCTCGTTGCCGGTCACCTCGACGTGGTGCGACAGCGCACCCGTGGACCGGTCCTGTTCCACGGAGATGCAGTTCGTGTTGTAGGTGGGGTCGCCCTTCTTCGATTCCCGCTCCGCTCCGGCCAGTGTGAGGGCGGCGTTGTTGCCCTTGACCTCGAGGTTTTTGATGGAGATGTAGGAAGCGCCGTGGACGCTGATGCCGTTCCACGCCTTCACCGCATGGATCACCGGATGGTGGCCGGGATGAGCGGTGAAGGTAATGGGGGCTCCGGGGAGCCCGGAGCGCTTGATGGTCAGCACGTTCGACCCCTCCGAACGCTCGGAGTACGTGCCGTTCATGATCGAGACGGTGTCGCCCGGCTCGACGCTGTCCGCCGCCTTTTGGAGGGTCCGGAAGGGAGCTCGGGTGGACGTGCCCGAGTTGCTGTCGTTGCCGCTGGGGCTGACGAAGTACGTGCGGGCTGCCGCGTGTGCCGTACCGGCTCCTATGGTGGCGAGGCCGAGCGGGGCGGATGAAGTGAGCAGTGCTGCGGTCAGGGCGAGGGTGCTCGTGCGTTTCACTGTTGCCTGGTCTCCCAGTTTGTTCCTGGCGAAGCGGCTGGTGCCCTCCGTGGGCCGTAGCCGCGAACAGAGGGCACGCAAAGGAGGCATTTCGTCCGTATCGCCGCGCCGGGGCAAGGCGCCGGGCAGTGAAGCCCGGGGGCGTTGCGCTCCGAAGTCCGCTGTGAGGGGGGTGAGTTACTCGAGTGACAGTTCCAGACTCGAAAACTGAACGCAACCCTGGACTATGTGTAAACGTTCTGACAGTTCGTCATGTCATTGCTCTGTTTGGCTGACGCTGCGGAGGACCGCAGGGCGCCCCGCCTGCCTACGGGTCACAGCACCGCGGGTCGGAATCCGGGATGGGCTGGAAGCCATCAAGTTCACCGACCCGGTCGGGCTGGGCGGTGGCAGCCGGCAGGATCAGGCCGAGCGCGGCTCCCAGGCGCCCGGGGTGGTCGGGGCGAGCAGGACGGACTTGAAGACGATCGTGCCGACGGCCTCAGCGCAGAAAGTGGTTCAAGGGCGAGACTGGCCGGCGCGGCAAGGGGTTCGGCTCCTACGGCTCCTACGGCTCCTACGGCTCCTACGGCTTCTGCCGCGCGCACGCCGTCGCCTTCGCGGTTCCCGCCCTGCAGTTCGCCTGGCTCAAGCCCCACCACCCGGCCACCCTGTTACGCGGGTCTGCTGGAGCACGACCCCGGCATGCGGCCGCCGCGGGTCATCGTCTCCGACGCCCGCCGCCATCACGTGCCCGTCCTGCACATCGACATCCACCATTCCGCCGTCGACCACCGCATCGAGCAGACGCAGGGCGGGGTGTGGGGTGTGCGGCTCTCGATGTCGTCGGTGAAGGGGATCAGCGAGGACCAGGGCGCCCGGATCACGGCCAGCCTGCCCTGCAACAGGTTCCAGGACTTTCCGATTCCGCGGTGGCCGGGTGGGTCGGAGGGTCTTCCCGTACGGGGGCGATGTCCCGCATGGATCCCGGTCCTGCCGAGCGCCGAGCGCGTCCTGGACGCGGCGCCCGATGTCGATCCGGTCGATCACCTGCCGCCCTCTCTTCCTGCCATCCCGGGGCGGCAGATGCGTGCCACAAGACTGTCACCGGTGTGCCGTTCCCTCCGGGCTTCCGGGCGGCCGCGGCCACGGCTCGCCACGCATCGAGCGAGCGCGAGGCTCAAGCGCCGCTGCGGCGCCCTGATCCGACCTGCCGGACCGTCATGCATGTGTGCTTCAGAGGCGGGCAGGCGAAGGTGAGTCCAGATGGCGCTGGAGCACGACTCCTGAGCCGTCTTCCATGCCTCACAGGCGGGAACATGAGCGCGACAGACGACGAAACCCAGAAGACGTCCAAAAGACTTGACATCGCCACGGCGATACGCCTCGCCACCGAGCAGCTCTCGGAGCTCCTGCGGTGCGAACCCGGTTCCGTTTCAAAGGTGAAGGCCACCGAGGACGGGTGGACGACGGAGGTGGAGATCGTCGAGCTGGAGAAGGTTCCGGACACGATGAGCGTGATGGCCTCGTACCGCGTCGACCTCGACACCGAGGGCCGGCTCGTGGAGTACGAGCGCACACGGCGCTACGCCCGCGGCCAGATCGACCGCCGCTGAGGCGCCGGCGCCGGCCCTCCCCAGGAGGCAGCCAGGCGCCACAACGCTTCGTCAGACGCAAAACTGGAAGGAGTACACCGTGACACTCGTCCAACAGAGCAGTGCAACGAGCGGCGGAAGCGGCTCGGGAAATCTCTACGACGTACTGGAACTCATCCTCGACAGGGGCCTCGTGATCGACGCGTTCGTCCGCGTCTCCCTGGTCGGGATCGAGATCCTCAAGATCGATATCCGTGTCGTCGTCGCCAGCGTGGACACCTACCTCCGCTTCGCCGAGGCGTGCAACCGGCTCGACCTGGAATCCGGGCGGAAGGCACCCACGCAGCTCACCGACATCGTGGGCGAGATGACCGAGAACGGCGCGAAGGGAAAGTCGAAGGGCGCCCTGACCGGCGCCGTCGAGGCGATAACGGACTCCCTGCAGAGCAAGCGCGAGGAGCGCGCGGAGCCCGAGGAAGAGCCCCGTAAGCGGCCGGCGCGCAAGTCGACGTCCAGCCGCACGTCCGCCACCCGACGGGAGGAGTAACAGGTGCCCACCTACATCTACGCCATCACCGCCACGGACCACCCCCTGCGCCTGGACGACCTCCAGGGTGTGGGCGAGCAGGCACCACCCCTGCGGACGGTCCGCGCCGGCGACATCGCCGCGGTGGTCAGTGACGCCCCCGAAGGCCTGCGTGCCAAGCGCCGGGACGTGCTGGCACACGAGGCGGTCCTGGAGGCCCTGATGGCGGACGGAGCGACCCTGCCCATGCGCTTCGGTCTGCTCGGCCCGGACGACGATCAGGTGACACGAGCACTGGAGCAGGACGGCGCCGCGTACCGCAGCCGCCTGGCCGAGCTCGCCGGGCACGTCGAGTTCAACCTCAAGGCGGCCCGCGACGAACAGGACCTCCTGCTCGAAATCGTGTCGGAGTCCGAGCAGATCAGGGAACTCAACGAACGCACCAGGTCCGGATCCGCCAGGCAGGACGACCGCATCGCCCTCGGCGAGCTCGTCGCGGGCCAAGTGGCCGAACGCAACAACGAACAGGCCCAGAAGACCCTGGCGAGGCTGCTGCCGGCAGCGGCCCGCGTCTCGCGCGCCGAGCCGGGCGCCAGCCACTTCCTCAACGCCTCCTTCCTCGTTGCGGCGGAGTCCGCGGACGAGTTCGTCCGGGCGGTACGTGAAGAGGCGGACCGCCGGGGCGAGACCTGCACCTTCACCCTGACCGGGCCGCTGCCGCCGTACAGCTTCGTGTGACCGGTGCCGGCACTCACGGCGAACGCAGGAAGGAGGCCGCCACGTGGGGCTCCTCACCACAATCCTGACCCTGCCGATCGCACCGCTGCGCGGCACGGCATGGGTGGTCGACCAGGTGCTGCTCGCCGCAGAGCGCGAGTACTACGACCCCGAGCCCGTGCGGGCACAGCTGGCCGCGCTCGTGGACGACCTGGCCCACGGCCGTGTGGACGCTGCCGAGTTCGACCGGCGCGAGGACGCGCTCCTGGACCGCCTCGACGAGATCGAGGCCCATCGAAGCCAGACGGGAAGCGGCTCATGACGAAACCGAGTGATCAAGCGAGGCGGAACGAGGTGCACCGGTGATACCGAAGAACACCACGACGGCAGTCGCACTCGTGGGGGGCTACCTCCTGGGGCGGACGAAGAAGGCCAAGATGGCCATCGGCATGGGCATGTTCCTGGCCGGCCGCAGGCTGGACCTCGACCCCCGGCGACTGGGAAAGCTGCTGGCCGCCTCGCCCGTGACGGGTGCCCTGAGCGAGCAGATCCGCAGAGAGCTGTTCGAGGCCACGAAGTCCGCCGCGGCACAGGCCCTCACCCAGCGCGCCGCAGGCCTCGCCGACTCACTGCAGCAGCGCACGCGGGCGCTCAGCGGAGACGCCCCCGACGCCGAGGCCGATGACGGTCCCGAACCGCGGAAGCGGGACGGCCAAGCGGCGGACGGCGGCGCGGACGAAGCCGCGGACAACAGCGCGGACGACAGCGCGGACAACAGCGCGGACAACAGCGCGGACAACGGCGCGGAGCCGGATGGCGACGCCGACGACAGCCGGCGAAAGCGGACACGGCCCACGGCCGCCGCCAAGACCGCAGGCAAGAAGAGCACCAGCCGCGCCCCCTCACAGAGCGGCTCCTCCAGCCGCGGCTCCGGCAAGTCGACGGCAGCCCGCAAGCGTACGAGCGCCCCCAGGAAGTCCACGGCCTCCCGTACGCGCAAGAGCAGGGGGGACAGCGATGAGTGACTCGGCGCTCAGCAGGATCAAGAACGACGTCGTGGGAAACCCGGCCACCGACCGGCTGAAGGACGAACTCCGCCGCTACCTCACCGCCCGTGCCGAAGACGCCATCGCCCGGCTCGGGGAGCGCCTCGGCGACCGTGTCGCCCGGCTGGCCGAGCCCGGTGCCGCGAAAGGGAGCCTGGCGAAGGGTCTCACCAAGGGAGGCAAGGCCCTCGGCGAGGGAAAGTCCCCCGCCCGGGCCGCGCTCGCGGCGGGGACGACCGCCGTCAAGGACACCCTGAAGAAGAAGGCCGAGAGCCTCGTCGGTGGGGGCCGCACATCCGGTGGAGGCAGCGCGAAGAGCGTGACCATCGTCGAGGACATCGACGTCGGTGTTCCCGTGCGCGAGGCGTACGACCAGTGGACGCAGTTCCAGGAGTTCAGCACGTTCGCCAAGGGTGTCGTCAGCGTCGAGACTGCGGACGACGCGACCACCAACTGGAAGGTGAAGGTCGCCAAGTCGACCCGCAGCTGGCAGGCGAACGTGACCGAGCAGATCCCGGACGAGCGCATCGCCTGGACCACCCAGGGCGCCAAGGGGACGGTCCGCGGGGTGGTGACCTTTCACCGCATCACCGACGATCTCACCCGCATCCTCCTCGTCCTGGAGTACTTCCCGAAGGGCCTGTTCGAGAAGACGGGGAACCTGTGGCGCGCGCAGGGCAGGCGTGCCCGGCTGGATCTCAAGCTCTATCGCAAGTTCCTGATGCTGCGGGGAGAGGCCACCGACGGTTGGCGGGGCGAGATCCGGGACGGCGAGGTCGTCATCGGTCACGACGAAGCGGTCAGGGAGGAGGACCATGCCGACGGCGAGACGGAGGACTTCCAGGACGCAGATCCCGAGGGTGAGTTCGAAGACGACGAAGACGACGAATACGACGAGCTCGCCGACGGCGAGTTCGACGAGGAGGCCGAGGAGGCCGAGGAGGCCGAGGAGGCCGAGGAGGACCCGGAATACGAGGCCGAGACCTCCGACGAGGCCGCTTCGGACGAACAGGACCCCGGGTACGACGTGGCCGAGGACGAGCCGGCCGCCTCGGAAGACCACCAGCGGCGCGGATCCGGACGCAGCACCCGCCGTCGCACTCCCGTCGGCAGCTGACCGGTAACCACAGACACCAGAGAACAGGGGCGCCAACGTGTCCGAGTCCTTCGCAGGACGCCTCCCGGCCGCACCGCACGCCGCAATGCCGAGCCACCACCAGGGCTCTTCCGCGAACCTCGCGGACATCCTGGAACGCGTGCTCGACAAGGGCATCGTCATCGCCGGAGACATCCAGATCAACCTGCTCGACATCGAGCTGCTGACCATCAAGCTCCGCCTGCTGGTCGCCTCGGTCGACAAGGCGAAGGAGATGGGCATCGACTGGTGGGAGCACGACCCCTCCCTCTCCTCCCGCGCCCGCCCGTCCCGGCACGTCGACGACGGTGGCGGCAGCCGCGAGGAGCTCCTGGCCGACGAGAACGAGCGCCTGCGCGCCGAACTCGTGCGTTTGCGCTCCGGGGACGTCCACGACCAGCAGCCGCAGGCGGACACCCGCGCACGGACGGAGGAGGAACGGTGAGCACACCGGATCAGACCCGAAAGGCCGCCAGCACCCCTTCCGGCGAGACCGAGACCGGACCCGTGGGGGAGTGGGCGACCGCCCGCCCCCCGATGGCCTACGTGTACGGCGTCGGCCGGGACGAAGAAAAGTTTCGCGCTCTCGCCCGTACGGCGACCGGCGTCGACCGCCACGACGTCGGACTCGTCGCCGCGGGCGGCCTCGTCGCCCTGGTGTCGGCCGTGCCGGCCGACACCTTCGACGAAACCGCCTTGACGCGCCGCCTGGGGGATCTCGGCAGACTGGAAGAGCTGGCCCGGGCCCATCACGCCGTGGTGGACGCCGCGTTCGGCGAGGCGGTGTTCCTCCCGCTCCGGCTGGCCACGGTCTACCGCGACGAGCCCCGTGTGGCCGACATGCTCCTCGATCACCGCGACCGGTTCGCCGAACTGCTGTCGTGGCTCGACGGCCACGTCGAACTCGGAGTGAAGGTCCACGCCGACCCGGACGCCGCGGCCGCGGCGCAGGCCACCGCGAGGGAATCCGCCGAGCCGCCTGCGCCGAGCCCGGGCCGCGCGTACCTGCAGCAGCGCAGGCAGAAGCGGCACGGCATCCAGGACCTCTACCGGGCCGCCGGGACGGTCGCGGACGAGGTCACGCACGCGGCGCGGACGCTCGCGACGGCAGCGGTCGTGCACCGTCCCCAGCAGGGCGAGCTGTCCGGCCGAGGAGGGACCAACATCGCCAACCACGCCTATCTGGTGCCCGCCGACGCCGAGGAGCGCTTCCGCCAGGCAGTGCAGGCGGCAACGCGGCCGGCAGCCGGGGTACAGGTGGAGGTGACCGGCCCGTGGGCCCCGTACTCCTTCGCGGCTACCGCGGCGGACACAGGCGCGGTCGGTGCATCGCGATGAGCACGCCCTTCCCGGACGGCGGCTCCCCCGAGTCGCCAGAACGGCTGTCCGGCCCGCCTGTGGCACTCATCGACCTGCTGGACCGCCTGCTGACCGGTGGCGCCGTCCTGACCGGGGACCTTGTCCTGTCAATCGCCGACGTGGACCTGGTCCACATCAACCTGCGTGCGGTCATCCGGTCGATCACCGGCGACGAGCCCGGTCCCTGGCCGCGGGCCTCGGGCCCCGGCACCCCGTTCGTCGACCGCACCACAGCGCCCGGGAGGTGACCGAGGTGGAAGACCTGCAAGCCGCCGCCGGGGGGCGCGCCTTGGCACAGCGGCTTTCCGTCGACCCCGACACAGTGGAACGCGACCTGATCAAGCTCGTGCTCACCATCGTGGAACTGCTGCGTCAGCTCATGGAACGCACTGCCGTACACCGCGTCGACCAAGGCGATCTCGCCGAGGACGAGGAAG
Source organism: Streptomyces sp. NPDC029164 (assembly GCF_055563995.1). NCBI lineage: Bacteria > Bacillati > Actinomycetota > Actinomycetes > Kitasatosporales > Streptomycetaceae > Streptomyces > Streptomyces sp. NPDC029164. The sequence goes on from NZ_JBVHWW010000013.1 coordinate 165,494, forward strand.
AGCGCATCGGCATGACATTGATGATCCTGCACGAGCGGATGGAAGAACTATGTGAGCGGTACGGCCTCACCATGGACGATCTCAACCTGGATCTGGGCCCCTTGGGCTCACTCCTGCCACGCGAATTCCCCTGCCCGTGAACCGGCCCGCAGACCCTTTAGTGCAACGCTCCCCGTTTCACCGGCCCAAGACAGGCAAGAAGGAATGTCATGACTGAATCGAACGGAAATGCCAAGACCTCCGGCACTACCACCGGCCGGAAGACGCCCGCCAAGCGTGCCGAGTCGACCGCCAAGCGCGCCCAGTCGCAGGCCACCACAGCGGCAAGCGACACCGCAACTTCTGCCCGTGACGGCAAGGAGACGGCGACGGGGGGCCTCCAGTCCGCGGGCGAGGCCACGAAGAGTGCCGGCCGAGCCGTAGCCAGCGGCCTGCAGATGGGCCACCAGGTCGTGACGGCGAACGCCGCCAAGGCATCCACGGCGGCCACGGCCGCATGGGCCGTCGTCAAAAACAGGAAGTTGATCGCTGCGAGCGCGGCCGCAGGTCTCGTCGGCGTCGCCGGCGCGGCGTTCGCGGTCGGCCGCTCGACAGCGAAGCCTCAGGTCGGTCCGCTGACCAAGCTCATGGGTGGCCGCATCTGACGAAACCACAGGCCAGGGCACGACGAACGCCTACCGATCCGCTCCGTCCTTCGGAGCGGATCGGCGCCGTATGCGCGGTCATTTCCGGCAGTCCACGGTCCAGGCACCTGACCGATCCATTAGCAGGGGCCGAGCTTCCAGTAGTACTCCACGATGTCCTCCCGGTACTCCCGGTCGGCACGGTGCTGGTCGGGCAGGAACTGGGGCGCGTCTTCCACCTGCCCCCTGCTCAGGCTCAGATGCAGCGTGCGCCTGTCACGGTCGATCCGCGTCACCGCGCCCGCCGGAATCAGCAGCGTTCCGAAGATCCATCCGCCCGCGTCCACCACCAGGAACGCGTCGCCCGCCTCCTCCGAGTGCTCGTCCACTTCGCCAATGTGGCCGTCAACGGCCTCGACCCGCCATCGGGTAAGGTCAATGCCGGCCAGCTGACCGCACGCCGGGCCAAAGCTCCACGAATCGTCCGCCAATTCCGATACTCCTCTGCTTCTCGAAACCTGCGCCAACGGTTGCCCGGACAGCATCCGATGCGTTGAAGCCTCAGCGGGCCGGGACCTCTTCGAGGAGTGGGTCGACATCGAGGAATTCCTCGCCCTCGCCGACAACGGCATAAGTCCGACCCAGGAACCCCCTGAGCGCGCCGGCATTCGCACAGAGCACCGCATGTTCCCCGCAGCCTTCGCCATGATTTCGCAAGTCGATACGGACTTCTGCGCCGCCGGACGCCCTGTGCGGGCGGAAGGTGACGTCACCTTCACCGAAGCGGGGCTCCTCCAGAGCCTGACACTCCAGCGCCTTGTGGCCGTATCCGTCGAGAGGGTCGTCGTGCCCGGTCAGCAGATGCTGGGAATGTCAGGCGCGGAGCGGCGGTGAGGGAGGCCCTCCCCGAGTGGTTTTCACCCCGCCCTTCGAGCCGATGCTCGCCCACGCCGCCGAGTACGTCCCCGTCTCCGGTGTCCTGGCGAGCGGCTTTGCGGCGGAGTAGAGGTTCGACAGCCACCGCACGATCCTCTTCACCCCCACCGGCCCCGGCGGCTCGGTCCCTTGTTCACGGTGCGGGCGGCGATCTCCTTGGCGCGCTTCGGGCTCTCGCCGCGCTCCTCGGCGCTCTCCTTGATGTGCTCGTACTGCCGTTCCCGCTTCGGGCTGGAACCACGGGGCATGACAACCCTCCTCGACTCGTCGAGAGATCTGGGCACCTGTGGGCACCTGTGCTGCTTCCCGCCCTCGGCTGTCTCATTCAGAAGGCGCGCGTTTCCCCTCGTCCAGGTTCGCCGGCAGAGATGCTCCGGTCTCCCGCACGTCCCCTTCCTTGGCTGCCCGTGCCACACGGCTGGCGTCGGGGCCGGCGCCGGGGCCGGGGCCGGGACGGGGCTCCCGGCGGGCGGCCGTGCTCGTCCACGGCTGGAGCGAGGGTGGCTGGTCCAGGAGGCGTCGGGGGTGTTCAGCAGTGATGATGTGCCGCTTGCGGCCCGGGACCTCCTTGCCGCCGTCGTAGCCGCGTGAGGCGGCCGGCACCGAGGCGGCGGCCCGCACCGACTGCGCGTCGATGATCCCCGCGCTCGGTCCGCCTCCCGGCCCCCGCGCTCACCGACCTTTCACGCAGCCGGTGAGAGCCGGATGTCCGTCCAACATCTCTCTCAGCCTCCATGCCTCCTGTGGGGGGATTATTGCCGTTTCTTGACAGTTTAGCGTGAATTGGAGTACTGTCGACGTGCCATGAAAGAGAAGCGCGCGTACGAGAGTCCGTTGCGTGCCGGGCAGCTTGAGCAGACCCGGCAGCTGATCCTCGCCGCGCTCACCGAGGCCATCGCCGACGAAAGCGTCCAGGAGCTGACCATCCCGCTCGTGGCGGAGCGCGCAGGCGTCGCCGTCCGCACCGTCTACCGGCACTTCCCGACCAGGGAGGAGCTCTTCGCGGCCTGGAGCGGGTGGGCCCAGGAGAATCTGCACGTGCTCACGCAGTCCTACCCGGACACCTTGGACGGGCTGCGCCGCGTGGCGCCGGAGCTCTACCGCTCGTACGACGAGCACGCACCGCTGATTCTCGCCATGCTGAACTCCAAGGCGGCCCGGCCGCTGCGGGAGCAGGGCCGCAGGGACCGGTTCCACTCGGTGGAGGCGGCGCTGGCCGAGCTCACGGCGGATGCCGACCCGGTAGCCCGCCGCCGCGCGGTCGCCGTGCTGTACCTGCTGGTGAGCGCCCCGGCCTGGCAGGCCATGCGGCTGCAGGCAGGGCTCGACGGGGCGGAGGCCGGCATGGCCGCCGCCTGGGCGGTGCGGGTGCTCACGGACGAGCTGCGGCGAGACCCGGACGGCCCGCTACGCCACCCGAGCGGATGACCGGCGAGGAGGAGAGCCATGAGCATCGCCACGGAACGCACTTTCGCTCCGCCGGGGCCGGGTACCTGGTTCCTGGACCCGACCCACTTCACCCGCCCGGTGACCAGGTTCCACGCCGAGATCTTCATCGAGGAGATGCACCGCGGCTTCGGAGAGAGCCTCCGCCGGTACGGGTCGCTGCTCGAACGGCTGGACTGGGCCTTCGTCAACGGATTCTGCTACTACCATCCCCAGCCGCTGGGAGCCCCGCCGGACGCCACGGACCACCCGCCGAGAGAGGTCTGGGAACGCCTTGCCGCCGATTGTCCCGAGATCCGCACCAGGCTCGCGACCAGCGCGACCGTCTTTGAGCGCAAGCTGTGGCGCGAGGACCTGCGCCGCTGGGACGAGGAGGTCAGACCCGGGCTACAGCGCGAGCGGCGCGAACTGCAGCAGGTCGAGCCCGGTCTCCTCGCTACCGGCAGTCTGCTCGCCTACCTCGACCGGTGCCGGGAACACCAGCGCCGAGCCGGCTACCTGCACCACCTGTTCAACATGCCGGCACTGCTGCCGATGGGCGATCTGCTCGCACACTGTCAGGAGTGGACCGGGCGTACCACCGGCGAGATCCTGGCCCCGCTGGCCGGATCGAGCCCCGACCCGCTGGCGGACCGGAAGGAACTGGCCGAGCTGGCCGCCGCCGTAGCAGCGGACCCCCGGGCGAGCGATCTGCTCGCCTCCCCGGCGCGACCCCAGGAGCTGCTGACGGCGCTGGGGGCCGTCGCGGGACGTACGAGTACCGCCCTCGCCGACTACCTGGAGACGGCGGGCTGGCGCCCCGTCAATGGCGAGGACGTGGGCGATCCCTGCGTGGCGGAGTTGCCCGCCGTCGTGCTCGCGGCCATTCGCTCGGCGGTCTCCTCCTCGACGAGGCCCCAGGCGGACGCCCGCGCCGACCAGTGCGCCGACGCGGCGGCCGACCTTCGTGCCGCCGTACCCGCGCCGCACCGCTCCCGCTTCGACGAGCTGCTCGCCGAGGCGCGGTTGGTCTCCCGGCTGCGCGACGAGCGCGGGTCGTGCGCGGACCTGCCGGCCATCGGCCTCACCCGGCGCGCCATCCTGGCGGCCGGCCGACGGCTCACCGAGCAGGGCCGGATCCACGCACCCGCCCATCTGGCCGAGGCGGGCTACGCCGAGCTACGCGCCCTGGTCCGTACGGGCTCCGGGCCCGACGCCGCAGAACTCGCCGCCCGGGCGCACTACCGCGACCACGCCCGGTACGCGGATGCGCCGCCGATGCTGGGTCCACCCCCGGGCGACCCGCTGCCGCCTGATTGGCTGCCGCCCGCCGCGGCACGCCTGGAACGGGCCCTCGGGGCCATCGTCCTTGCCATGTTCAGCAACCCGGCAGCGCGGACCGAGGGGCGGACCGTGCACGGGCTCGGCGCGAGCCCGGGCGTGTACGAGGGCACGGCACGGGTGATCAGCGGCGTGCCCGAGTTCGACCGCATTCAGCCCGGGGACGTCCTGGTCACCGGCGCGACCACCACGGCCTTCAACATCGTCTTGCCACTGCTCGGCGCGATCGTCACCGATCGCGGTGGGGCGCTCTCCCACGCCGCCATCGTCGCCCGGGAGTTCGCCATCCCCGGCGTCGTCGGATGCACGGATGCCACGGCAGTGATACCCGACGGCGCCTGGGTGCGGGTCGACGGCCGGGCCGGAGAGGCGGCGGTGGTCCGATGACCGGTCCGCTGTCGCCGAGCACGTGGTCCGCCCCGGTGCCGCTCCGCCTGGCCACCGACGAGAGCCGGTACGGCGGCAAGGCCTCACAGCTCGCGGCCGCCGCCCGGGCCGGTCTACCGGTACCGGAAGGAATCGCCCTGGAGTGGCTGTTTGTCGACGCCGTCGCAGAGGGCGACGACGAGGCGCTCGCCGCCCTGCACATGTCGACCAGCGACTTGCAGGGCGGCGGGCTGGCCGTGCGTTCATCCGCACTGGGCGAGGACTCGGCCGCGGCGAGCTTCGCCGGACAGCACCTCACCTGCCTCAACGTACGGGGTCCGGACGGGCTGACCGAGGCGGTCCGAACGGTGAGAGATTCGGCGCACTCGGCCGCCGCCCTCGCCTACCGTGAGCGGCTCGGGCTGCCCGGCCTGCCCAGAGTGGCAGTGGTGGTACAGGAGTTGGTGGTACCCGAGTGCGCCGGAGTCCTGTTCTCCCGAGACCCCCTCGACGACTCCGACGTCCTGGTCATCGAGGCGAGTTGGGGCCTGGGCGAAGCCGTGGTCAGCGGCCTGGTCGTACCGGATCGCTACCGGGTCCGCCGCGACGGCCGGGTGATCGAGCGCACGGCAGGCATGAAGGACCTGGCCGTGGAGCCCGCGCTGGCCGGCGGAACGAGCCAGGTCCCGGTCCCCGCCGACCGAATTCACCGACTCTGCCTCGACGAGACGCGGTTGGAGAGCCTGCGGGAACTCACCGCCCGCTGCGAGCAGGTCTTCGGCGGGACGCAGGACCTGGAGTGGGCCTTCGTCGCCGGCCGTCTCCTTCTGCTCCAGCGCCGACCGATGACCGGGGCCGTGCCCCCACACTGACCCTTGCGTAGCCCACCCACCTCAGCTCGGGACGAGCGTGGAGTGCTTGTGCTTGAAGATGCTGGCGGCGTCCCAGACGGGGCACGACCCAGAGAGGGTCAGCCGAACGGTGTCACCATGGTGGTGGCCTCCCGCAGACCGTCGGGGAAGGGCGGCATGCGGCAGAGCCCACTCCAGAAGCCTCGGGCTCGCTCAGGAACAGGTTCCTCCGGATGCACTGTGGAGGACGGCCCGGGTGCCTGTTGGCCACCGGGCCGTCCGTCAGCTCGAAAGGTCGGCCGTACAAAGTCAGAACGCGTACACCGGGTTGCCGTTCAGGGTCGCGGACATCATGCACGCGTTGGAGAAGGTGTGCTTCCAGGCGACGCGCCTGCCGTGCAGTACGCCGTCCGCGGTGATCGTGACGGGGTCGAAGTACTTGGGGCATGCCCGCGACGTATTCGGTGTCGCCAGCAGGCGGTTGAGTTCTCCGTCGGTGGCGTTGAGGGCGTCGCACGCGGCCCTCGGGGCGGGGTGAGTGCCCTCGGCGGTGTAGGCGCAGCTGAGGGTCGACGCGCGCATGACGGTGTCCGTGGGTGCGCCGGAACCCTGGGTGACGGTGAAGACCATCGCGGACGGGCTGTGCAAACTGGCGGGTTGAGCATCCGCGAGTCCCGTGGTGCCTGCAAGACAGAGGAGGCTGAGGGCGGATACTGCGACGATGTGGTGACGCATGACAAGTTTCGCCTTCGATTCTGGGATGACTGCGATTCAGGGCCTGCGATCTGGTGCTCCACTGGAGATGAGCCTGGCAGGTCCGAAGGAGGGTCGCCAACCGGCGGTCGATTTACGGACAGATGATGTGAATGGCGGATCATAGGTCGGAGTTCGCTCCAGCTGGCGCGGTACATCCCAGGCTCCCGAGCGGCTCGGGGTGGGGTGCTGCCCCGCCGCGCCGTGTTCCTCCCTGGTGACGGCGGTGCGCGGTTCGCCGAATCGCCTTGCAGGGTGATGGGATGAATGCGGTCAACCCAGGTGTCAGGCGCGGAGCTCCTGACTGAATCCGGTCCGGCGCCGCTCGGCGGGAACGTGGCCGGTGTCGATGAAGAGGAAGGACCTCCCGGCCGTAGGACGTCGTCGTAGATCCGGGCCCGGACACCGGGCTCGCCGGGATCCCGGTACACCGGGCCGATTCCCGGCGTCGCCCAGCGCTCCTCAGCGCGGCCATGACGGCGCGGACGGTCTCCTCATCTCCGCCGGTACTGTCCAGCACCACCAGGCCGGACTCCGCGATGTGCTGCTCATCGATCGGCTTCATGACCGCTGCGACGGCGGTGGAAGCGCGGCGGTTCGCCGGAGACCCCGGCTCCACCCGCACGGGGGAGTGGAATCTGGTTCCGGCCGCGGGCACTGCCGGGCCGGACGCTCTCGCGCTGTCGGGGCGCGGCCCCCGTCGCGGCCCTGGTGGCCAGGGCCGCACCCCGTACGGCCGAACGTACCCCGTGGCCGAGGACACAGGTGGTGCTGTCCGGGAATGGCCGCGATCTGCTTCATGGCCGTGCGTCACCGTTCGTGCGGCCAGGTGCCGGTGGGGAGGGCGGGGAAGAGGGTGGGCGCATGTCCGCCAGGCTGATCGTCTACCCGCCCGACGAGCAGGGCTGGCGCAGGGTGCGCTACGACGGCGTCGCCACCGGAGTCGCGCACAGACCGGCGGACATCCGGGTCTTCCTCGCCGACGCCGGGCTGGAGAACGCCGAGGACGTAGACCTCACCGACCCTTACTTCGTGGAATGGCGAGGCGCCGGCCCCGCGGCGTGGGACCCCTCCCCTAGAAGCACCCCCACACCGGCGGAAATGCTGCTCCGTGCCGAGCGGTGACGTCCAGTGGCGTGGCTGGATGCGGGCAGCCAGCCATCGGCGAAGTCGGATCGCTCCCGTGCGCGCTGTGCCTTCTCCTCGAGGAGTCGGCGGAAGCCTGCCAGGGCGTAGCGCTCCCCGGTGCCCGCTCTGGGCCCGGGGGTGCCGGCCACGGTGGCCATGCACTGCTGGGGTTGGGGCTGCCAGCCGGTGACCAGCACCCGTAGGCGCATACGCTCGGCGCGTCGGTGCAGGCTCAGGAGGTGGAGCAGGCCGTCGACGTCCATGGCCGCAACAGCGTGCAGGTCCACCAGGAGATCGCGCTCGTCCGTGGTCACGTGGTCCAGGGCGCGCTGGAGCACTTCTCCCGCACCCTCGTCGAGCTCCCCGGTGGCGCTGATCAGAATCGAGCTGCCACAGTGCCGGACGTCCAGGTTGATCAATGTTCTGCTCCCGTCACCCGAAGGCTCCGGACCTACGGGACCCATCCTGGCCCGGTACGGCACAGGGCCGCTGTGCGGCGCGCTGAGGCGCGCGTAGAGGCCGGGACCGGGGTTGCACCGGGAGGAGGCCGGACCGTTGCTTGGAGGGATTGGTGGGCAAGCCCACTGGGGAGAAAGACACCTCTCATCCGTTGGTAATGAGAGGCTCTGGATCTCTGATGGGCCCGGGCGGCGTTGTTCATCCGAGGGCAGGACGTGTGTGGTCCGGTCGGTGCCGTGGTGACCCCTACGACACCTCCGACCGTGCGAGGTCTTTGAAAAGACTGGTGGCGCTGGGCGCCGGCCGGTCCTCGCACGTTCTGCCCCCACGGGCCCGCCTGGTTCGGGATCCTCGTTGGATGAGCTGCCGCACGGTGACGCGTTTCTCCTCACGAGCTTCGAGCTCTGGACACGGCGTGCGCCGGTGCGGTCTGACGGTGCCGCGCACGGCTGATGAGATGGCGGGCCTTGGAGCCCTGGAATCAGTGCGCCGTGCGGCCCCGCGTGCTCGCCCTCGAGAACAGCACCGGAGAAGGGGCGGGATCCATGGACGTGTTCTGCGGAATCGACTGGGCGGAGGGACACCACGACGTCGCGCTCGTCGACGACACCGGCAAGCTGCTGGCCAAATGCCGGATCAACGACGACCTGGACGGCTACCAGCTGCTGCTGGACCTCTTGGCCGACCACGGCGACACTGCCGAGACGCCGATCCCGGTGGCCGTCGAGACCAGCCGCGGCCTGCTGGTCGCCACGCTGCGGCAGGACCTCCGGAAGATCTACGCGGTCAACCCGATGGCTGCCTCCCGCTACCGCGAACGGTACGGAGTCAGCCGCAAGAAGTCCGACCCGGGCGACGCCCTGGTGCTGGCGAACATCATCCGCACCGATGCGCCGGTGCACCGCCCGCTGGCCGCCGACACAAACGGATCAACGAGACCCTCGCTTCATGCGCCCGAAGACTTCGGACTTACTCGTCTAGGGGCCACAGGAGCGACGCCCGTTCCCATGAGACCCAAGTCCCGACGATCGCTGCCCCATCGACCCGGCCTCCGGGTGAGCGCTGTCCAGCCCACACGATGAGGCGATACCGCAAGGTGCGACCATCGTCGGATGCGAGGGATTGATGAGCTGGTCAATGTGGACGATCCGGCGTGGCCGGAGCTTCAGGGGATTCTCAGGGCGAGCCCCGTGCCGGTTCGAGTGCTGCCCGGAGACGTCAATGAGGGCCGCCGATGCCTCCTGCAGATGCAGGTGACCGGGCGATCGGTGCTGGGTGCACTGGCGTTGCACACGGGCGGATTGCTCGTGGACAACGGGTGGGTGCGCGTGTTCGGCGGGGGTTCGGGTTCGGTTGCGGATGGGCGACTCCCGAGTCTGGCGCAGGTCAACCGCTTCCCCACGGACTTCGACGCTGGCTGGCATCCCGCGACAGGTCTTGTCGTCGGCCACGACATTGTCGGAGGAGTCTTCGCGTTGAACGGTGGCGATCCCGCGGCCGTCGGCCGCCCTGGGGCACCTGGCCAGATGACGTACTTCGCTCCCGACTGTCTGGAGTGGGAGGCGATGGAGATGGGCCATTCCGGGTGGGTCTCCTGGCTGCTCTCGGGCAGGCTGGAGACGTTCTATGACGGAATGCGCTGGCCCGGCTGGCATGAGGAGGCCGCAGCCATGGCTGTCGGGCAGGGGCTATCCGTGTATCCGTTCCTGTGGTCCGAGGAAGCTCACGCCGATCTCGCGGCCACGAGCCGGCGGCCTGTGCCGATGCGTGAGGTGCTAGGAGTCGCAGCGGACTTCGCCCGGCAGATGGGGCCGTCCGATCCTGGGTTCCTGGGCGACGTGTGACTGGCTTTGCTGTCGGTCCTGGAGTGTGAGCGAAGGACCGGAGCCGGGCGACTGGGCCGAGGTTCTGCGGGCGCGATGGGACGGCGACACCCACGGGTTTGACGCGTTAACAGCATGAGGTGTCTTTCCTCGCGATAGCCGAGGGAAGAGGTCTGCTTCGATCCTGGTGGTCGGCGGCGGTGCGGGGGGTACATGTACTGACCGTGCCTCTTAACCTCGGCAGCCAGCCTCGGTCCAGGTCGCGACGAGGTCACGGCAGACGACGGCGAGTGAGCCGTTCCAGAACGAGATCTCGTGGCTGCAGCCGTTCTGGTGGGGCAGGACCTCGTCGAGGATTACGGTCCCTAGGTTTACCCAATCGTTGCCCTCGGTGCCTCCGGCATTGAAGCTGGAGACACCTGTGTAGCGGATGACCAGGTCTTCGTCGTGCTTCCAGCAGTTGTGCCGAAACTGGATCTCCAACTGCTGGTCGTCAGATCCGACACCCTGGACATGCTGGAGTTCCAGGTCCTTCACACACCGCTTGCTGGAGAAGTCGTAGTGCTCCGGGGCAGTCGCGAAGTCCCGGGCCCCGACCGGCAGATCGTCAGCCAGGGAGGGCAGATGCTCCAGGTATCGAGCAGGGGAAACGATGCCTGACAGGTTGCCGACCTGCGCATCCAGGTTGATGTACTCCATCGTCCTTCATTCCCGCTCGTGGCTCCGTTGGCCGACGAATCGTCGCACCATCTCCAGGCTGTCCGCACCGGGTTCCAGCCGGATCGCGTCCAGCAAGGCGGTCCATGAGGTCCGGCCCGTCTCCAGCGCGGCGACGAGCGCCGGAAGTCCGTCTGCCGAGCGGCACCGCCGCAGCGGAGGGCGCAACTGACGTCCAGGTGGTCCCGTTCCGGCTGTAGGGCCAGGGCCCGGGCCCGACGCAATTCGCCGGACGGGAACGCCAGTCAGTACGAGCATGACGACGGGACCCCACGTCACCCCTGATGCCCGGATCACGCGTGCCGGGACGCCTGGCGGTCCGCCTCACCGGCCACCTCGACCACACCGTGTCCGTCACCTGCAGCACTGCTGCGGTGCCTGTCGTGTGGTCTGCCCGAACCGGAAATCCGGGCAGACCGTACCCTCTACGCGGCGGACTGCGGCTCAGCAGCCGCCGCAGTTGTAGAACGTCACGTCCCAGTGGTTGCCCTCGTCGGCGTAGATGTTGCCGGCGCCGGACTTCCATTGCGGGGCGCCGTCACCGCGCACCCCGACGTAGGTGAACGTGTTCTTGATGTAGTTCCCGACGCACGTGTACTTGCTGAAGTCGAGCTTGTAGCCGTTCCAGTGGGAGTAGGTGCCGCCGGCGTGGCCGGTCTCGGTGCCGCCGGTGATGTTCAGCGAGCAGCCGCTGGCGCTCTTGAGGGTCTGCGCGCCCTTCGCCGTGGCGAGGTTGAGCTGCTCGAAGGACGTACAGGTCGGGTTGTTGCGGTCCGAGCAGCCACCTGACGAGGACCAGGTGATCCCGGAGCCGCGGAACATCGAGGTCGCGGTGGCGTGGCTGATCTTGGTGGCCGCTTGGGCCTCGCCGGCGCCGATGCCGGGGGCGAAGAGCGCGCCGAGGACGAGGGCGAGGGCGGTGAGGACTGAGCGGAGTGTGTTTCCCCGGGCGCGGCTCGGGGCGGTGTCGCCGGCCCGGGGACCGGTGTGTACGTGGGGGGACTTCATGAGCTTTCTTTCCTCCTGGTGCGGATCGCGGGGGTGCGGAGCGGTGGGCCAGCGGGTCTACCCGCGTCAACTCCGGGGCGCGGAAGGCCCCGGGGTGTGGCCCGGGGGAAGATCACACGGCGGAGCGGAAGGCCGGCAGGTATCCGCCGGAGTGGCCCGCGGCCGTGGGGTGGTAGCTGTTGGAGACGGGCACCGAGACGCTGTGCAGCCAGGCGTTGCCCGAGCAGATCTCGTGGCCGGTGAACTCGTCCATGACGCTGGAGTAGGAGAATCCCGCGTTGGCGGCCTGCTTCGCGAGCATCCCGTTGAGAGCGTCGCTGCCCCGGTTGATCGCCGCGCGCTCGGTCTCGCTCAGACCGGCGACGCAATTGCCGTTCAGCTGGTAGAAGCGCGGGTAGCCGAGCACGACGACATGAGCCTGCGGCGCCTTGGTGCGGATGGTGCCGTAGAGGGACGACAGGCTTCCGGGCAGGGTGTTGTTGATCTGTGCGATGGCGTTGTTCACCGCGCTCACGCACGTCGCCTCGCTCTGCAGGACGCAGGTCTGCATGACGTTCGCGAACCCGACGTCGTTGCCGCCGGCGGTGACGCTGACGAGCGTGGTGGAACTGGTGAGCGGGGCCAGCTGGCCGCTCTTGACCGTACTGGTCGTCGCTCCCGAACAGGCGGTGAAGGAGAACGAGGCCGGGGCGTTGGCCGCCGCCCACAGGTACGGGTAGGCCTTGCTGCTGCGCTGGCAGCTGCCGCTGTCGGACAGGTAGCTTCCGGCGCCCACCCCTGAGGAGTAGGAGTCGCCGAGGGCGACGAAGCGCTCCCCGGCCGCCGGGGCGGCGGAAGCCTGCTGGGTCAGTCCCAGGGTCGCGGCCACCAGGGCCGCCAGGACGGGCAGGACCCGTCTCCATTTTGTCGCGTGCATGACAAGTCACTCCTTGGCGTGTTGTGAGGAACAGGAGTTGTTGAAGAGTCACACTTCTAGCAGTGAGGGACGCCCTTGCGATAGGCGTGTGAAACGCTTTGTTACCGGGCGCCCTGCCGAGGGTCGACGGCAACCCGTGCCCTCCAGGGGTAGATCCGCCCTCCGCGCTTCCGTGCTCTGGAGGTCACCGCAGCGGCCATCCTCGCCACGGCCGCCGTGGCCGGCTCCCTGCTCGGCGGTACCGGCCTCACCAGGGTGCTGGTCACCGTGGCGGTCTGGATGACGCTGTGGGCTGGGGTCGTGGCCTTCCGCCGGTTCGGGCATCGGTACGGAACGCACCCACCTGCCGCTCCATCACCCTCCTGTTCGCGGCGGCAGCCGGGGCGGTGGGATGGCTGCTCTGGCTGCGCAAGCCCACACCCCGGCGCCCTGACCGGGTCTGGCCTCCTGGCCCGCGGGTGGGCCGATCCGTCGAGCGGTGAGATCGACTATGTGCCTGCAAGATCACTGACCTGTAGTCGACAGCCGGTCGGAGAGCGCGGTGAGCAGCTCGCGCTCGCGGGCCGTGCTCAGGCCGGCCCGCCGGGAACGGTCCAGCCCCTCGGCGCGCTCCCACCGCAAGAGGGCCTCCAGCATCTCCACGCGCGGGCGGTGGCGCAGCCCCGCCGCGCCCGCGGCGGCCCCGCTGCGCGCGGAGAACCCCGCCCACTGCGGATCCGTCATCCACATGGCCAGCGACTCGGGACCCATGAACTGCCCCACCCCCTGGTCGAGGAGCCACTGCGGGTCCGCCGTCGCCACCGGGCCGTCGTGGCCGCCCACGCGGCGCGACAGGTCGACCCACTCGTCGAAGGGGACGACCGGCCCGACGGCGTCGAAGGTCCCGGTGGATCCCCGCTGCGCGAGGTCCAGGAGCCAGCCGGCGAGGTCGCGCACGTCGACCGCCTGGGTCGGCAGCCCGGGGGAGCGGGGTACGAGCATGGGCTGGTCCACCTCGCGGGCGGAGCGGGCCACCCAGTAGCCCGAACGCCCGCTGTGGTCGCCGGGTCCGCCGATCAGGCCGGCCCGGGCGACGACGAGCCGGTCGCCCACCGCCGCGCGCGAAGCCGCTTCGCAGGCGACCTTCGCCTCCCCGTACTCGTCGCGCTCGACGTACTGCCCCTCGGCCGGCGCCAGCAGCGCGGCCGACTCGTCGGCGCCGACCGTGCCGTGGTCGGCGTAGGCGCTGACGGAAGAGACGTAGGTCCAGTGCCGGGCCCGCCCCGCCAGGGCGCGGAGCGCGCCGCGGACGAAGGCCGGCTGCCACGACACCTCGATCACGGCGTCCCAGTCGCGGTCGAGCAGGGCGGCATAGGCGGAGTCCTGCTTCCGGTCCGCCGCGACCAGCCGGGCGCCGGGGGCGACGGCCCCGCTCTCGCCGCGCGCCAGGCACGTCACCTCGTGCCCGCGCCCCAGCGCCTGCCGCGTGATCTCACGGCCCAACCACGCGGTCCCGCCCAGCATCAGAAGATCCATTCACCCACTTCACCACACCGGGAGCGCCTCACGGGCCGGGGTTCGCGCTCGGCGAAGGAGGGAGCGCGCGGCACGGATCCGGCCAGGCCGGTCCGGCGCCGTTGACCGCGTGGAAGGGGCATGTAAATCTCAACGCGCGATCCTGGCAACGGATTTCCGGCACTGCGGGAGGGGCGGACATGGCGGTACGTTCACTCGGGCTCTCGGCGGTCGCGCTGGTCGCGGCGGGGGCGCTGCTGGGGGTCGGCGCAGCCGTGCCGGCGCAGGCGGCGGGAGCCGCCGCCCATCCGGTCACGGCGGCCGTCCCCGTCATCGCGAGCGATCCGACCCCCGAGGAACAGGAGCGGCTGCGGGAGATCGCCGCCTCCGTCTGGACCCCGGAGCTGGCCGCGGGCTGGAACATGAACGCCGAAGTGGCGGACGTCCTGTCGGAGGTGACCGGCGGCATCCTGAAGTGCTCCGAGGCCTTCGCCCTGGTCCCCAGGCCCCCGGGCTTCGTACCGGGGCTCGGCTACCTCCGCCAGTACTGGAAGCAGATCAGGGACTACTTCCTGGTGGTCAGGGACAACCGCACCTACCGCGCCTGCGTGGTGTCCGCGGCCGCCCACTACCGGTCGATCATCGAGATGGCCTCGGCAGGGATCTGAGGTCAGGCCGGCACGGGAGCGGGGCCGTCCCCGAGGGCGGCGGCGAGCAGATCGAAGACGTGCGCCGCCTCCGGCGCCAGGGTGGCGGTGATCCGGTCGTTCGGGTGCCCCGTCAGGGTGAGCTCCTGGATGCGCCGGAACAGCAGGCGATGCGCTGCGGCGAGGAGGGCGGCCGCGGCCCGGGGGGCGATGTTCGGGGCCGTGCCGGGGGCCGGGACGGCCAGGGCATCGGCGAGGGCCTCCTCGCGCTGCTCGTGGAGTTCGCGCAGCCGGGCGGTGAGCGTGGGACTCTCCGCGATCATGCGGGCGAATTCGGGCCCGGCGAAGCCGGCGACGGGGTCGTGGCCTTCGAGTGCCGTGTGGAACTCCCGCCGCAGCGCCGCCACGACGGACTCGCCCTCGGCGCGCCCCGTGACGGCGCGGGCCAGGCTCCGTGTGAACTCCTCGTGGTGGTCGAGGGCCATGTCCTCCTTGCGCGCGAAGTAGTTGGTGACCGTCTTCTTGGCGACGCGCGCCGCCGTGGCGATCTCGGCGATGGTCGTCGGCTCGAAGCCCTGCTCGATGAAGAGCCGGGTGGCGTGGTCGGAGATCAGCTGTCGTGTCTCCTGCTTCTTGGACTCTCGGAGCCCCATCTCGGTACCCATGCAGGAATCTTACACCCGTCGTAAAAATACCCTTGACCGAGCGAACTGCTTCTGTCTAAAGTTGCGTCCGTCGTAAAAATCGCCTGGATAGAAGATCGCTCTCGAGGAGCCGCCGTGAACGTCACCACCTCCACCCTCTCCCTGACCGTCGCCGACGTGGACGCGTCCCGCGACTTCCTCTGCACGCACCTCGGCTATCAAGTGGCCATGGCCGCCGACGGCTTCGCCTCCCTGACCCGCGGCGACGCCGCCCTGGACATCGTCCTGCTCCGCCTGGGCACCGAGGTCCTCCCGGCAGACCAGCGCGACAGGCCGGCGGGCGGCCTGATCCTCGCGCTCACGGTCGCCGACATCGAGGCCGAGGAGGCGCGGCTGCGGGGTGCGGGCGCGCCCATCACCATGCAGCTGCGCGAAGAGCCCTGGGGCGAGCGCCTCTTCCAGATGACCGACCCCAATGGGGTCGTCGTCCAGCTCGTCGCGTGGAACACCGAAACCCCCGCCGACCCCGCGCAATGAGCGGTCGCGGCGTCAGGGCGTCACGGTGTCAGGGCGTCACCGTGTCAGGGCCGTGCGCCCCGGCCCGCCAGACGTCGCGCCGCATGCAGGCGCGGGGCCACCGGTCCAGGCCGTGTTCCGACTCGCGGGCGCGGATCCCCCGCAGGCCGGGGGTGAGCCCGCCTTCGTCCAGCAGCCGGAAGCCGCAGCGCGCGTAGTACGGGGCGTTCCACGGCACTTCGGTGAAGGTGGTGAGGGTCAGGGCGGGCACCCCCTCGCGCGCCGCCAGGCCGGCCAGGTGCTCCAGCAGGGACCGGCCGATGCCGCGGCGCGCACGGTCCGGATGGACGGACACCTGCTCGACGTGGAGGTTGCCGTCGACGCGATCGGCGATCAGGTACGCGACCGGGACGCCAGGACCGGCACCGGGGCCGGCATCAGGGCCGTCGACCGCGACCCAGGCCATTGCGGCCCGCTGGTAGCGGCCGAGCTCGCCGAGCGTCAGCGGCTCGTCGTCGGCGATCTCCGGCATCCCGATGTCCCGGAAGCAGATCCCGGCGGCCCTCTCGATGTTCTGGAGGGCGGCCAGTTCGTCCATGTGTGCTGCGCGAATGGGCATGGGCGCATTGTCGGGGGGAGGGCCGTCCGGGGGCACCTGGGTATCGCCGCCCCGACGCGGCCATAACCGGTCGGCCCGGCCGGGAGGTTGTTGTGCTCCGTACGAGTTCTCTTGGGGTGCCCGTTCGGCCCCAGAGCCGAGTCCATGATCATCCTTTCGGCTCTCCATCGCTTTGATACGGCTATGCCACGAATGCGACGGACACAACCGACCAGGGCGTGGGGTGCCGTTGCTGCGGTGACGGGGGCCATGCTGGTCGTCGCCGCAGCTCCGGGCCGGGCGCCCGATGCGGACACGACGGAGCGGACCCTCGCCGGTCCGCCGCGGGAGGCGGCGGTCACGCTGCTGGTCGGGAGAGTGCTGGAGGAGGGCCACGAGGCCGGCGGAGGGCGGTGCGCGGTCCGCATGTTCCGGCCCGGACTGTGCAGCGGCTGGCAGGAGCAGCGGGTGCTCGCCACCGCCCGCGGGGTGGGGTCCGTACTGAAGGAGCCCGCCCTGTACGAGGGCGACGCGGCGCGCGCCGCCCGGGAGCAGGTGCTCCCCACGGACGCCGGCGGGCCACTGGAGATCACCCTCGCCGACTCCGGCCGCCTCACGGACGTGACCGTGCGGGACGGACACGGCCGCCATCTGGCCGGTGAGCTCGGCCCGCACAGCGAGCGCTGGCAGAACACCGAGCCGCTGCGGGCGGGGGAGACGTACACGGTGCAGGTCGGCGCCCAGGACGCGGTCGGCACCCCGGTCGGCGTGACCATGGCCTTCCGGACCGCGCCGCCCGCGGACGGCGGCAGGCTGACGGCCGAGTTCGGGCCCGGCCCCGGCACGTACGGGGCCGGGGAGATCGTGACGGCCTCCCTCAGCCGGCCGGTCCCCGCCGACGACCTCCCGGCCCGCGCCCGCTTGGAGCAGGCGCTGCAGGTGACCTCGGAGCCCCACGTCGAGGGGGCCTGGCACTGGGTCGACGACTCGACCCTGCACTACCGGCCGCGTACGTACTGGCCCGCGCACACCGTGGTCCGCGTGCGCAGCGGTCTCGACGGGGTCGAGCTCGGGGACCACGACTACGGAGGCCCCTCCGACGACGTGCAGTTCACCATCGCGGACCGGATCGAGGCCGTCACCGACTCCGCGACCCACCGGATGACCGTACGCCGCAACGGACGGATCATCAGGACGATCCCCGTGACCACCGGCAAGGCTGGCTTCCGGACCCGCAGCGGAATCAAGGTCGTCCTGCGCAAGGAGCCCAAGGTCCGGATGCGCGGAGACACCGTCGGCATCCAGCGCGGCACCAAGGAGTTCTACGACCTGCCCGTCCTCTACGCGACGCGCGTGACCTGGAGCGGCGAGTACATCCACGCCGCGCCCTGGTCGGTCGAGGCGCAGGGCGAGGAGAACGTCAGCCACGGCTGCACGGGCATGAGCACCGAGGACGCCGCCTGGTTCTTCGACACGGTCCGCGAAGGCGACATCGTGGAGGTGGTCAACAGCGGCGGAGCGAAGATGGCCCCCTTCGACAACGGCTTCGGCGACTGGAACATGGACTGGCGGACCTGGCTGGCGGGCAGCGCCCTCGCGGACGCGGAGGGAAATCCGCACGGTTCACCCCCCTCCCCGTCCCGGCTCCACCCGACCACCTGACGCCCCGCCACCGGGTCCCCGGCCTGCCCTACGATCACCACATGATCAAAGGAGTGATGTTCGACTTCTCCGGCACGCTGCTGCGCATCGAGTCGACCAGGGAGTGGCTCGCCGCCGCCCTCGCGACGACGGGCGTGTCCCTGGACGAGGGGGAGTTCGACGAGACGGTGCGGCGGCTGACGGAGTACGGAGCCCTGCCGGGAGGGCCGTCGCCCCGGCAGGTGCCCGCACACCTCGAAACCCTCTGGCGCGAGCGGGACATGAGCGCCGATCAGCACCGGGCCGCCTACGGAGGGCTGGCCCGGGCTGCCGGTCTGCCGGCGCCGGAGCTGCTGACGGCCCTCTACGACCGCCACATGAGCCCCGCCGCCTGGCGGCCCTACCCGGACACCGGAGCGACGCTGCGCGACCTGCGGCGGCGTGGGCTGCCGGTGGCCGTGGTCAGCAACATCGGCTGGGACCTCCGGCCGGTCTTCCGCGCGCACGGGCTGCACGAGCTGGTCGACACCTACGTGCTCTCCTTCGAGCTCGGCACGCAGAAGCCCGACCCGGAGATCTTCCGGGTCGCCTGCGGCCGGCTCGGACTGGCGCCCGCCGACGTCCTCATGGTCGGCGACGACCGCCACGCGGACGGGGGCGCGCGGGCGCTCGGCTGCCCGGTGCACTTCGTGGACCACCTGCCGGTCGACCAGCGCCCCGCCGGACTGGAGCCGGTCCTCGGCCTGCTCGATTCGCCGTAGCCGACGGGGGCGGGGGGCCTGCCTCAGGCCGCGTCGTCGTCCGCGTTACCCGGGCGGGTGCGCGAGCCCGGCCGCGTCCAGCGCGTCCGAGACGGCCGGCCGCGAGCCGGGGGCGGCCGCGTCCGCGGGCCTGACGGTGAAGCACCTGGGCGAGCACGTCGCAGCCGGGTTCGACCCGCGCGGCTTCCTGCCCCCGGCAGGGACGGCCTGTACCGGCTCCCGTTCGGGGGAGTCCCACCTCCCCGTCCTGTACTCGCCGCGCGCCGTGTCACCGCTCCCGCACTCCTGCTGGTACTCGCCTCTGGCGGGATGGAACCAGCCCCGGGGGTCCTCAACTGTGGGACTGGCTGTAGTGCCGGGCGAACTCCTCCAAGTAGCCTGCCTCACCGCGGTATTTGATCTCGTCGAAGTCCGGGGCGGCCTTGATCTGGTCCTTGGTCCGGTTGACGTAGACCTTCTTCTGGGCCGTGTCGATGCGCTGGATGGTGCCGGCCGGGAGGAGGACCTGCTTGCCGAAGATCCAGACGCCCGTGTCGACGACGAGATGGGAGGCGTCGACGGCATCGGAGTGTTTGTCGACCTTCCCGATGCTGCCGTCGGTCGCCTCGACCTTGAACCCGACGAGGTCGAGGCCCGGCTCGTGTCCCGATGCCGGGTCGTAGCCCCAGATCCCTTTCTCGGTCATGGCTCATCCCTCTCCGTACGAGGTGACCGTCCCCGGCGGGCACGTGTCACCGCCTCCCGGGCGCCTCCCCGGATCCGGCCGGCTCATGCACGGAACGCGGGCAACCCGGCCGTCCCTCCCAGGTGCGCCTCGGCTGAAGCTTTGAAGCTTTGCCTGCGGCAGGTGCACGGCGAGTAAGCGCGGGTAAACCCTTCATGACCCCCTTACGGCCCCCGTTTGCCTTCGGTTGAAGGGATGATTCCGCATGGTTCCTCGTATTCGTCGTTCCTCGGCCGGAAATCCCTCCGATGTCGCTGCGGGGAGAGCGTCCGGCGGTGGCCCTCTGGCGGGCGATCCGGATGTGGCGCGGGCCGTGGGGATGATCATGGCGTTGACGCCGTGCTCCGCCCGGGACGCCCGCGTCGTCCTCGCGGCGGCGGCCAAGGCCGCGCACGTCACGGCCGCCGAGCTGGCCGCGGCCATCGTCGCCGCGCCGCACGGCACGGCGCTGCCCGCCCACGTCGAACGGGCCTTGCGCCACGCGGTGGAATCAGCCCGCAGCCCGGTCCGTCCCGCGCCCGCACCGGCCCCGCCGGTGGCCATGCTCGCCAACCGCGCCCTGACCGAGAAGCTCCTCGCCCGGTTCCGGGCCTGTCAGGCGGCCCTGGCCGCGGAGCCCGGCAGCGAGGACGCGCGCCGCGAGATGGACGACGTGACGTACACGCTGTGCGTGCTGATGGGCCGACTCCGCGCGTACGACGCCGTCATGGCCGCCCAGGACCGCCTCGACCTGTCCGCGTAGCGCCGAAGTCGGCGGCCGTTTCCTGCGGGGCCGCACGGGTAGACGCCGTGACCGGGGAGACCCGGCAAGGCGGTGATCGGCATGGCGAGACCGGTCTGGACGGGAGTCCTGAGCTTCGGGCTGGTGAGCGTCCCCATCGGCATGTACACCGCGACGGACAGCCACACCATCCACTTCCACCAGCTGCAACGCGGCACCTCGGACCGGATCCGCAACCGGCGGGTGAACGAGCGCACCGGCAAGGAAGTGGAACTCGACGACATCGTGAAGGGCTACGACGCGGGCGAGGAATACGTCCTGGTCGAGCCCGCGGAACTGGACGACATCGCGCCGGGCCGCTCCAAGACCCTGGAGATCAGCGGGTTCGTGGACCTGGAGGAGATCGACCCGATCTTCTTCGACCGCACCTACTACCTCGGTCCCAAGGGCAAGGAGTACACCAAGGTCTATGCCCTGCTGGAGCAGGCCCTCGCCAAGAGCAACCGGGCCGGTGTCGCCACCTTCGTCATGCGCGCCCGCGAGTACCTCGTCGCCCTGAAGTCCGAGAACGGCATCCTGACCCTCCACACCCTCCACTGGGCCGACGAGATCCGCGACCCCCGGGAGGAGGTCCCCGACCTGCCCGCCGCCTCCGGAGCCAAGACCGGTGCGAAGGAGATGAGGATGGCGGAGCAGCTCATCACCGCCCTCGGTACGCACTGGGACCCCGAGGAGTTCCACGACACCTATCAGGAGAAGGTCGCCGCCCTGGTCGAGGCGAAGCGGGCGGGCGGGACGGTGGAGAAGGCCGAACCCGCGGCGGAGGCCACGAACGTGGTCGATCTGACGGAGGCCCTGCGCGCCAGCGTCGAACGGGCCCGCGGCAGCGGCACAACAGCGGGCCGGAGACAGGGGGCGGGGTCGGGCGGCAGGGGGAAGGCCCGTACGCGGAAGACCGCCCTGGAATCCCTGACCAAGGCGGAACTGTACGAGAAGGCCGCGACCGCCGCGATCCCCGGACGCTCCGGCATGACCCGCCACGAACTGCTGGAGGCCCTGGCCGGCACGGGCAAGGCGGCGTAGGGGTGCCGCATGGGCCGCGCCCCTCGGGGCAGGCGCCGACCAGTGGGTCCGGGCGACCGCCCGGACGACCTGGAATCGGAGGCAATCATGGGACACGGCGGAGACGTGGTGCGGGAACTGACCGTCGACCACGACGAGGTGAAGGAGTACTTCGGGCAACTGCGCACCGCCACCGACGGGAAACGCCGGCGCGAGCTGGCCGATCTGCTGACCATCGAGCTCGTCCGCCACTCGGTCGCGGAGGAGGAGTACCTCTATCCGGCCATCCGCGAGCACCTCGACGGCGGTGACCGGATCGCCGACAAGGAGATCGCGGACCATTCCCGGGCGGAGGAGTTGCTCAAGGAGCTGGAGCAACTGGATCCGGAAAGCGCCGAGTTCGGCAGCCGGATCGACGAACTGCGCACCGAGGTGCTCGCCCACATCAAGGACGAGGAGGAGAACCTCTTCCCGGCCCTGCGGCACAACTGCCGGCAGAGCGAACTGGACCACCTGGGCGACAGCATCCGCCGCGCGAAGAAGCTGGCGCCGACCTTCGCGGACGCCCCCTGATCAGGCCGGCTCGACGCGGACCGCGCAGACCTTGAACTCCGGCATCCGGGAGACCGGGTCGAGG
>NZ_JBVHWW010000014.1:0-108810 GCF_055563995.1 Streptomyces sp. NPDC029164
GGTGGGTGGGGAGGGTGTGCAGGATTTCGGTTTCGGTGGCCTCGATGGCGATCATGGCGCCGCCGGTGGGGGCGGACTGCATCAGCCGGCCACGGGTGGCGACGAGGAGAGCCGCGTCGCCCAGGGTGAGGACCCCGGAGACGTGCGCGGCCGTGAGTTCCCCGAGGGAGTGGCCGAGCAGGTAGTCGGGGGTGAGGCCGTGGTGTTCGAGGGTGCGGAAGAGGGCGACCTCCGTGGCGAACAGCGCTGCCTGCGTCCACATCGTCTGGTGGAGGGGAGAGGTGGCGGGGTCCTCGTCGCTGAAGAGGAGGGACTTGAGGGAGACGTTCTGCTGGAGGTGCTCGTCGAGGTGGGCACAGACCTCGTCGAGGGTGCGGGCGTAGACGGGGTGGGTCTCGTACAGCTCGCGGCCCATGCCGGGACGCTGGCTGCCCTGACCCGTGAAGAGGAACGCGGTCTTGCCACCGCCACGGCCCGCCGGCGGACCGGCGATCACCTCCGGCGCTTCCTCACCGGCGGCCAGCGCGGCGAGCGCCCGCAGAACGCCGTCGCGGTCCTCCGCGACGACGGCCGCGGAGTGCGCCAGCAGCGCGGGCACATCGGCCAGCGACCGGCCGATGTCGGCCAGTGAGACCTGCGGCCGACCGGCCGGATCGGGCTGCTCCGCACGCTCGGAGACGAAGGAGAGCAGCCGGCTCGCCTGGGCCCGCAACGCGGCCTCGGTGTGCCCCGACAGCAGCCAGGGCGCCGACGGCAGGGGAGCCTGGACCTCGGTGACGGCCGTGGGCTCGGCCACGGGGGCCTCTTCGAGGACGACGTGGGCGTTGGTGCCGCTGATCCCGAAGGAGGAGACACCGGCCCGGCGCGGCCGGTCCGTCTCCGGCCACGGGGTCGCCTCCGTGAGGAGCGACACCGCTCCCGTGCTCCAGTCCACGTGCGAGGTCGGCCGGTCCACGTGCAGGGTGCGGGGGAGCGTGCCGTGGCGCATGGCCATGACCATCTTGATGACGCCGCCGACGCCGGCGGCGGCCTGGGAGTGCCCGATGTTCGACTTGAGGGAGCCGAGGTGCAGCGGACGCTCCGTGTCGCGGTCCTGGCCGTAGGTGGCGAGGATGGCCTGGGCCTCGATGGGGTCGCCGAGGGTGGTGCCGGTGCCGTGCGCCTCGACCGCGTCGACGTCGGAGGGTGAGAGTCCGGAGGCGGCGAGGGCCTCGCGGATCACCCGCTCCTGCGAAGGACCGTTCGGCGCGGTGAGACCGTTGCTCGCGCCGTCCTGGTTGACGGCGGAGCCGCGGACGACGGCGAGGACCTCGTGGCCGTTGCGGCGGGCGTCGGAGAGCCGCTCCAGGAGCAGGACGCCGACACCCTCACTCCAGGCTGTGCCGTCCGCCGCGTCCGCGAACGACTTGCAGCGGCCGTCCGTCGCCAGCCCGCGCTGGCGGCTGAACTCCACGAACAGATCGGGCACCGCCATCACGGTCACGCCGCCCGCCAGAGCGAGGGTGCACTCGCCCTGGCGCAGGGCGTGCGATGCCAGGTGCAGGGCGACGAGGGAGGAGGAGCATGCCGTGTCGACGGTGAGGGCCGGGCCCTGGAGGCCCAGCGTGTACGAGACCCGGCCGGAGGCCACGCTCAGCGTGTTGCCGGTCGTACGGTAGGCCTCCACGGCCTCCGGCGCGTTGCGCAGGTGGGAGGCGTACTCGCTGTACATGGCACCGCTGAACACACCGGTACGGGTGCCGCGCAGCGTGGCCGGGGCGATGCCCGCGTTCTCCACCGCCTCCCAGCTGGCCTCCAGCAGCAGGCGCTGCTGCGGGTCCATGGCCGCGGCCTCGCGCGGGCTGATCCCGAAGAACTCGGCGTCGAACCGGTCGGCGTCGTAGAGGAACCCGCCATTGCGGGCGTACGAGTGGCCGGCGCGGTCCGGGTCGCCGTCGAAGAGCCGGTCCAGGGCCCAGCCGCGGTTGGTGGGGAAGGGGCCGATGGCGTCGGTGCCGTCGGCCACGAGCCGCCACAGGTCCTCGGGGGAGCGGGTCTCGCCCGGGTAGCGGCAGGCCATGCCGACGATCACGATCGGGTCCTCGTGATCGGAGGTGCTGCGCACCGCGATCGGCCCGCCAGGACGCACGACTTCGATCTCGCCCGCCAGCTTGGACAGCTCGCCCGTCAGGAACTCGGCGAGGGCGGCCGGGGTGGGGTGGTCGAAGACGGCCGTCGCCGGCAGGGTGACCCCGGTGACCGCCACGACCCGGCGGCGCAGCTCCAGGCCGGTCAGCGAGTCCATGCCGAGGGTCTTGAACGCCGTGTCCTCGTCGACGGCGTCGGGGCCGGCGAGGCCGAGGACGGCGGCGACGGTGGTGCGCACGAGCTCACCGACGGTACGCCGGCGGTCGGCCGAGGGGAGCGCGGCGGTGCGCTCGGCCCATGAGGAACCACCCGTACCGGAGACGGCGGTGGCCGCGGCGGCGCGTCGGCGGGGGGCGCGGACCAGGGTGCGCAGCAGGGCGGGCGCGGACTGGTCAGGGGAGCGCAGGGTCGGCAGGTCCAGATCGGCCGCGGCGAGCAGCGGCTCCGGCGAGACGAGGGCCGCGTCGAAGATCTCCATGCCGCGCTCGGCGGAGATCGGCAGCACGCCCTTGCGCGCCCACCGCTTGACGTCGAGCTCGCTGAGCCCGCTCGTCATCGTGCTCGCGGTGTCCCAGAGTCCCCAGGCGAGGCTGGTGGCGGGGAGGTGGTGGTGGTGGCGGTGGTGGGCGAGGGCGTCGAGGTAGGTGTTGGCGGCGGCGTAGTTGGCTTGGCCGGGGTTTCCGATGAGGCCGGCGATGGAGGAGAAGAGGATGAAGTGGGTGAGGGGGAGGTGGTTGGTGAGTTGGTGGAGGTTCCAGGCTGCGTCGGTTTTGGGGTGGAGGACTTGGGTGACGTGGTGGGGGGTGAGGTTGTCGAGGGTGGCGTCGTTGAGGGTGCCGGCGGCGTGGATGACGGCGGTGAGGGGGTGTTCGGTGGGAATGGAGTCGAGCAGGTGGGTGAGTTGGGTGGGGTCTGCGGTGTCGCAGGCGGTGATGGTGATGTGGGCGCCGGCTGTGGTGAGTTCGGCGGCGAGTTGGGTGGCGCCGGGTGCGTGGGGGCCGGTGCGGCTGGTGAGGAGGAGGTGTTTGGCGCCGTGGTGGGTGACGAGGTGGCGGGCGAGGATGTGGCCGAGTCCTCCGGTGCCGCCGGTGATGAGGATGGTGCCTTCGGGGTCGAGGGGTGTGGTCTGGGTGGGGTTGGTGGGGGTGTTTTCGAGGCGGGGGGTGTGGAGTTGGCCGTTGCGGAGGGTGAGTTGGGTGTCGGGGGTGGTGGCTGCGGTGTGAGCGGCGGCGGCCAGGTTGTCTGTGGTGCTGATGTCGAGGTGGGTGAGGCGGCCGGGGTATTCGTTTTGTGCGGTGCGGATGAGTCCGGTGAGGGCTGCGGCGGGGAGGTTGTGGATGTCCTCGTCGGTGGTGAGGGCGGTGGCGCCCTGGGTGAGTACGACGATGCGGGTGGAGTCGAGGGTGGTGTCGGCGAGGAGTTCCTGGAGGGCGGCCAGAGTGCCCTGAACCGCCGCGTGCACCTCGGTGAGTTCTTCTGACAGGGCAATGAACGACGGCAGTTGGGCGCCGTCGCCCAGCGCGGTCCGCAGTTCGGCGACGTCGGCGTACGTGTCGCCGGAGACGGCCGCGGCCAGACCGTGCGGGTCCGAGCCCAGTACGGCCCAGAGCCCGGCCGTGGTCTCCGCGGCCGTCTGCGGCAGGGGCTTCCAGCCCAGCCGGTGCAGCCCGGAGTGCCGGCCCGCGTTCGTGGCCGCGCGGAGGTCGCCGGCCGGGCGCAGAGTGAGGGAGTCGACCGTGATGACGGGCTGTCCGTCGGGGTCGGTGGCCGTCAGCGAGGCGCTGTGGGCATCGGTGGGCACCACGTGCACCCGCAGCGCGGTGGCACCCGTGGCGTGCAGGGTGACCCCGTTGAAGGAGAACGGGATGGCCAGCTCGGTGCCGTCGCCGAGCAGCATGGCGTGCAGGGCCGCGTCGAGGAGCGCCGGGTGGAGGGCGAAGGCGGTGGCGTCGGCGTGCTGCTCCTCGGGGAGGGAGACCTCCGCGAACCGCTCCTCGCCCGTCTGCCAGACCCGGCCGAGGCCCTGGAAGACCGGCCCGTACTCGTACCCGCGGTCGGCGAGCCGGTCGTAGGTGTCCTCACGGGTGACGGACCGCGCGCCCTCCGGCGGCCAGGTCCGCGTGGCGGCGGGCACCGGGTGTTCACCGGTGGCCAGCAGGCCCGAGGCGTGCCGGGTCCACTCCTCCTCCGCCGCGCCCTCGGGACGCGAGTGGACGGTGACGGAGCGGGTGCCCGACTCCTCGGCGGGGCCGAGGGCGACCTGGAGGTGGATGCCGCCTTCCTCGGGGACGAGCAGCGGTGCCTCCAGGACGAGCTCCCGGAGCTGGTCGTATCCGAAGCGGTCGCCGGCGGAGACGGCCATGTCGACGAGGGCGGTGCCGGGCAGCAAAACCGTACCGACGACCGCGTGGTCGACGACCCACGGGTGGGTGCGCCGGGAGACGCGGCCCGTGAACAGCACGCCCTCGCGGTCGGCGAGGCTGGTCATCGCGCCGAGCAGCGGGTGCTCCGCGGAGGCGAGGCCGAGGCCCGCCGGGTCCTCCGCCGTGACCGGGGTGTCGAGCCAGAACCGGCTCCGCTGGAAGGCGTACGTCGGCACCTGGACCCGTCGGGCGTCGGTGGCGTCGAACGCGGCGGACCAGTCGACGCGGACGCCGTGGCAGTGGGCCTCGCCGAGCGAGAGCAGCAGGCGTGCGGCCTCGTCCTCGTCGCGGCGCAGGGTGCCCAGGGCGGTGCCCCGCGTGCCGGCCTCGTCGAGGGCCGCCTGCACGCCGATGGTGAGGACCGGGTGCGGGCTGACCTCGATGAAGGTGTGGTGGCCGGCGGCGAGCAGCTCGCCGATCGCCTGCTCGAACTGCACGGTCTCGCGCAGGTTCTGGTACCAGTACCCGGCGCCCATCAGGCCGGTGTCGGCCAGCAGTGCGCCGGTCAGCGAGGAGTACACCGGGACTTGGCCGGGGCGCGCCTCGATTCCTTCGAGGACCCGCGCCAACTCGCCTTCGATTTCCTCGACATGGGCCGAGTGGGAGGCGTAGTCCACGTCGACGAGACGGGCCCGCGCCCCCTCCTCCTTGGCCTGGGCGAGGAACTCGGCGAGGGCCTCCGGATCGCCGGAGACCACGGTCTGGGACGGGCCGTTGACCGCGGCGATCGAGATCCGGCCCTCCCAGGCGCCGATCCGCTCCCGTACCCACGCGGCGGGCTGGGCCACGGACATCATTCCGCCCCGGCCCGACAGCACGGTCAGCGCGCGGCTGCGCAGGGCCACGACCCGGGCCGCGTCCTCGACGCTGAGCACGCCCGCCACGCAGGCCGCGGCGATCTCGCCCTGCGAGTGGCCGACGACCGCGGCCGGTTCGACGCCCAGCGAGCGCCAGACCTCGGCCAGGGACACCATCACGGACCACAGCACGGGCTGGACGACGTCCACCCGCTCGAAGCCCGGAGCGCCCTCGGCACCGCGTACGACGTCGAGGAGGGACCAGTCCACCAGCGGCTCCAGGGCCGCGGCGCACTCGGCCATCCGGCGGGCGAACACCGGGGAGGACTCCAGCAGGCCGGCCGCCATGCCCACCCACTGCGCGCCCTGACCGGGGAAGACGAACACGGGACGGGCCGCGGGCCGGCTCTGCCCGGTGACCAGGCCGCGGTCCGTGGCGCCGTCGGCCAGGGCCCGCAGGCCCTGCTCCAGACCCGCGAGGTCCTCGGCGACCACGGTGGCCCGCCGGTCGAAGTGGGCGCGGCCGACGGCGAGCGAGTACCCGATGTCCGCGAGGCGGTCGCCCGGGTGGTCCCGGAGGCGGTCGAGCAGCTTGCCGGCCTGGGCGCGCAGCGCCTGGTCGCTCTTGGCGGAGAGGAGGAAGGGGACGGGCGCGGGCGCCCGCGTTCCGGCCGGCGCGGGCTCGGCCGGTACGGGCTCGGCGGCCTGCTCCAGGACCAGGTGGGCGTTGGTGCCGCTGACACCGAAGGAGGAGACACCGGCCCGGCGGGGACGTTCGGTCTCCGGCCACGGGGTGGCCTCGGTGAGCAGCGAGACCGCGCCGCCGGCCCAGTCCACGTGCGAGGTCGGGGCGTCCACGTGCAGGGTGCGCGGCAGCAGGCCGTTGCGGATCGCCATGACCATCTTGATGACGCCGCCCGCGCCGGCGGCGGCCTGGGTGTGCCCGATGTTCGACTTGAGGGAACCGAGGAACAGCGGGCGGTCGGCCGTGCGGCCCTGACCGTAGGTGGCGAGCAGGGCCTGGGCCTCGATGGGGTCGCCGAGCCGGGTGCCCGTACCGTGCGCCTCGACGGCGTCGACGTCGGCCGCCGACAGCCCGGAGGCGGCGAGGGCCTCGCGGATCACCCGTTCCTGCGAAGGGCCGTTGGGGGCGCTGAGCCCGTTGCTCGCGCCGTCCTGGTTGACGGCCGATCCCCGGATGACCGCGAGGACCTCGTGGCCGTTGCGGCGGGCGTCGGAGAGCCGCTC
Organism: Streptomyces sp. NPDC029164; assembly: GCF_055563995.1. Taxonomy (NCBI): domain Bacteria; kingdom Bacillati; phylum Actinomycetota; class Actinomycetes; order Kitasatosporales; family Streptomycetaceae; genus Streptomyces; species Streptomyces sp. NPDC029164. Next base: position 6,596 of record NZ_JBVHWW010000014.1, read on the forward strand.
CAGGAGCAGCATGCCGACGCCCTCGCCCCAGCCGGTGCCGTCGGCCGCCTCCGCGAAGGACTTGCAGCGCCCGTCGACGGACAGGCCGCGCTGGCGGCTGAACTCCACGAACATGCCGGGGGTCGCCATCACCGTCACACCGCCGGCCAGGGCCAGTTCGCACTCGCCGGCGCGCAGCGCCTGCGCCGCCATGTGCAGCGCCACCAGCGAGGCCGAGCAGGCGGTGTCGACGGTGACGGCGGGACCCTCCAGGCCCAGGGTGTAGGACGCACGGCCGGAGACCACGCTGGTGTAGGTGCCGGTCAGCAGGTACCCGCCGACGCCCTCGCCCGCCTCGTGCAGGCGCGGGCCGTAGTCCTGCGCCATGGCGCCGACGTACACGCCGGTGCCGCTGCCGCGCAGCGCGGCGGGATCGATCCCGGCCCGCTCCACGGCCTCCCACACGGTCTCCAGCACCATGCGCTGCTGCGGGTCCATGGCGGTGGCCTCGCGCGGGCTGATCCCGAAGAACTCGGCGTCGAACTGGTCGACGTCGTGCAGGAACCCGCCCTGCCGGGTGTACGAGCGGCCCGCGCGGTCGGGGTCGCCGTCGAACAGGGTCTCCAGCGCCCAGCCGCGGTTGCCGGGAAACTCGGTGACGGCGTCCCGCTCCTCCACGAGGAGCCGCCACAGGTCCTCCGGGGAGGCCACGCCACCCGGGAAGCGGCAGGCCATGGAGACGATGGCGATGGGCTCGTCGGAGCCGGGAACCCGGCGCGCGACCGCGCGGGAGACGGGCTCGTGCGCGGAGACGGCCCCGGAGAGCTCGGCGAGCCGCGCGACCAGCTTCTCGGGGGTGGGCCGGTCGAAGAGGAGGGTGGTCGGCAGCTTCAGCCCGGTGGCGGCGGCGAGCCGGTTGCGCAGTTCCACGGCGGTCGCCGAGTCGAAGCCGAGTTCCTGGAAGGAGCGGGTGGGGTCGATGTCCCCGCCCTTCTCGCGGCCGAGGACGAGGGCCACCTCGGAGCGCACCAGATCCATGAGGAAGCTGGCCGTCCGCTCGGGGTCCCCGCCGGTTCCGAAGGGGTCGGTGGCGGTCGCCCCGGGGGCGCCGCGCCGGAAGGCGTACGTGGGCAGGGCGACGACCGCGGCGTCCGCCGGGAAGACGGGGCTCCAGTCCACGGGGGCGCCGTGCACGTACGCCTGTGCCACGGAGGACAGGAAGCGGTGCGGCCCGTCCGCGCCGCGGCGCAGCGAGCCGACGACGAGCGCGGTGGAGTCGGTGGTCTCCAGGGTCTGCTCGACGGGCAGGGTCATCACCGGGTGGGGGCTGATCTCGACGAAGAGGTCGTGGTCGGCGAGGCAGCGGATCGAGCTCTCGAACAGCACGGGCTCGCGCAGGCTGCGGAACCAGTACGAGGCGTCCAGCGAGCGGGTGTCGAGCAGGGCGCCCGTCAGCGCGGAATAGAAGGGGATGCTCCCCTTCCGAGGCCGCAACGGGGCCAGGACGGTGAGCAGCTCCTCGTGGATCTCGTCCATGTGGGCGCAGTGCGGCGCGTAGTCGATCGCGACCCGGCGGGCCCGCACCCCTTCGGCGGTGAACTCCTCCTGGAGGCGCTCGATGGCGTCGATGTCGCCGGCGACGGCGATCGACCGCGGCCCGTTGACACCCGCGACGGCCAGCTTCCCGCCCCACGGCTCCAGGCGCGCCCGCACCTCGTCCAGCGGCAGCAGCACCGAGAGCATGGAGCCCCGCCCCGCGAGCCGGGCCTGCGCCGTGCCCCACAGCGCGGAGGCGCGGGCGCCGTCCTCCAGGGAAAGCCCGCCCGCGACGACGGCCGCGGCGAGCTCGCCGATGCTGTGCCCGACGACCGCGGCGGGCTCGATGCCGAAGGAGCGCCACAGGGCGGCGAGGCCGAGCGCGGTCGCGAACAGGGCGGGCTGGATGACGTCGATGCGGTCCAGCGCGGGCGCGCCGGGCACCTCGCGCAGGACGTCCTCCAGGGACCAGTCGACGTACGGACCGAGCGCCGCGGCCGTGGCCCGGATGCTGGTGCGGAAGACGTCCGAGGTGTCGAGCAGGTCGGCGGTCATGCCGGGCCACTGCGAACCGTGGCCGGGGAAGACGAAGACGGCCCGGCCGCGCGCCGAGGCCGTGCCGCTCACGCGCCCGGAGCCGCGGCGGCCCTCGGCGAGCGCGGCCAGCTCCTCGGTGAACTCCGCCTCGGTGCCGGCCAGCAGGACCGAGCGGTGGGCGAACGCGGTGCGTGACACGGCCAGGGAACGGCCGATGCCGGCGAGGCCGGGGCGTGCGGTGCTCGCGATGCCCTCGGCGCGCTCGGCACCCGTGGCGCTCGTCGTGAGCCGGGCCAGGAGCCGCCCGGCCTGCGCGCGTTCGGCGGCCGCGCTCGGTCCGGAGATCAGCCACGGCAGCGTGCCGCCCCGGAAGGCGGCCGGGCCGGCGGAAGGTTCCCGCTCGGTACGGGGCGCCTCGGCGACCTCCACCGACCAGGTGGTGCCCTCGGCGTCGGCGGAGGAGACGCTGACCGGCTGCCCCGGGGAGGCGGGGGAGCGCAGGGCCTCGATCAGCCCGGCGGTACCGGCAGTACGGTCGGGCCCGCCCTCGGCCGGCGCGGCGGCCGGCCCGGTGCCGTACAGGACCCCGCGTACGAGGTCGCCGTCGGCCAGGGCCCGCGCCAGGGGCTTGAGTACGAGAACGGCCCCGCCCGCGGGTTCGGCGTCGAGGCCGCCGGCGAGCGCGATCCCGCTCTCGCCGGCGCGCAGGCTCTCGCACGCCAGGTGCACCGCCCGCAGCGTGGCCGGGGCGCCGCCGGTCACGGTCCGGCCCGGTCCGCTCAGACCGAGTACGGCACGGACGCCCTCGGCGCGGTCCACGTCCGGGACGGTGTCCACGACGGCATCCGCGTCGGCATCCGCGGCCGGGGCGTCGCCGGGCGCGCCGAGGAAGACGCCCGTGCGGCCGCCGCGCAGGGAGCCCGGCACGATGCCGGCCTCCTCCAGCGCCTCCCAGCCCAGTTCCAGCAGGAGCCGCTGCCCCGGGTCCAGCGACGCGGCCGCGTCCGGCGCGATGCCGAAGACCTCCGAGTCGAAGCCCTCGGAGTCCTCGTGGCCCTGGAAGCCCGCGGAGTCCTCGGAGCCCCCTGCCCCGTCGGAGCGCGCGCCCGGGTAGCGACAGGACAGCCCGATGACGGCAACGGGCTCCCCGGCATTCCCGGCGTCCCCGACGGGCTCGGCATCGCGGCGGGTGGTCTCGACAGACATGCGGATCCTCACTCCAAGTCCAAAGGTGTTCCGGGGAGCAGCACTTGAGGGGGGACGCCCGGAACACCCGGGAGGCGACCCGCCTGTACGAGCGGCCTGCGCGGAGCGGCTACCACTCCACCCGCAGCCGGGACAGCCCGCGCGTGCCGAGGCCGTCCTTCCAGACCACGGCGTCGGGGCCGGGGGCCAGGCGGAGGGTGGGGAACCGCCGCAGCAGGCGCTCCAGGACGATCTGCAGCTGGAGCCTGGCCAGCGGCGCGCCGAGACAGCGGTGCACCCCGTGACCGAACGTCAGGTGCGCGGCGTCGTGCCCCTGCGGATCCATCAGTTCGGGATCCGCGAACGTCTTGCCGTCACGGTTCCCGTGCAGCAGGGAGACGATGACGCCTTCCCCGGCCTGGACCGTGACGCTGCCGAGCGGCACCGGCTCCACCGCGACGCGGGGGAAGCTGATGGGGGTGGAGGGGGTCAGCCGCAGCAGCTCCTCGACCGTGGGGGCCAGCCGGTCGGGCTGCTCGCACAGCTCCCCGTACGCGGCGGGGTCGCGGAGCAGGGCGTGGGCCGAGGTGCCGATCTGCCCGACGACGGTCTCGTAGCCGGCCATCAGGAGGGTCAGTCCCATGGTGAGCAGCTCGCCCATGGACAGGTCGCCCTGCTCGTGCGCCCCGATCATGGAGGTGAGCAGGTCGTCCTCCGGCCGGCGGCGCTTGCGGTCGATCAAGTCGGCCATGTAGTCGATGAGTTCGAGCCGGCGTCGGGCCTTCTCCTGCGGGGTGCTGGCGGAGATGTCGAAGAGCACCTCGACCCAGTCGCGGAACCGGGCGCTGTCCTCGGGCGGAACGCCCAGCAGCGAGCACAGGACGGCCAGCGGCAGGGGCGCCGCGAGCGCCTCGATCAGATCGGTGCCCGGGCCCGACGCGGCCATGGCGTCGAGGTGCCGGTCGGCGAGCTCCTCGACGGCCGGGGCCATCGCGCTGGTCCGTCCGGTGGTGAACGCCCGGGTCACGACGCGCCGCAGCCTGGAGTGATCGGCCCCGTCCATGCTCATCATCGAATTCGGCACGGGCTGGGCGTCGTTGAGCTTCGGGGCGTGCGGCGTGACGGCCTCGGCCCGGCTGAACCGCTTGTCCGTCAGGACCTTGCGGGCCAGCGCGTAGTCGCACACGAGCCACATCTTGTCCCCGGCGGGCGTGAAGAACGGGACGACGTCGATGCCGTCCGGGACCTGCCCCTCCCCGGCCATGTACTGCCCAAGGAACTCCGGAAGCGGGCCCAGCGGGCCGGCGCTGCGGTGCTTCATGCGTGTCCTCCCCGTGGTGTTCGGCGGTCAGGTGATCAGAAGCCGGTGCCCGGCCCCGCGCTGCGTCATTTCCGATCCTCCTGCTCCTGCTGAATTGACTGGATGAGCTGAATGGGGGGAGGCGCGGTGCAGGCGCGTGGATATACGGACAAGACCGCCCCGCTTTTACCTCTGAATGCCTCGCGAACAAGCCGAGCCGGCGGCGGTGGGAATTCTGATGTGCCGCAGCGAAGAAACTCTGGCCGAGAATGAACATACCCTCCGCCGGGGAGGCGGAGAACAGAAAGCAGCCGACAACGTCCGGCGGCTGTTCAATTGTTCGATGGACTCCGTGACGCCGTCCCGTCGACGGGACGGCCCGCAGGGCCCGCGCCGGCGGGACGGGCCGTCGTCCGGCCGCTTTGGCCTGCCTTTAGCACGGGCTGGGAGCCTCCACACCTGTTCTGTGGACCCTTCACATGGAGGCATGATGGCGATTCAGGCCAGCGACATCGAGGGATCGAGAATCGGGCAGATCCGTACGAGCCCCGACCTGGCGCCGAGGCAGCGGCGGGCCATGGGCGAGGATCCGCGTCGTGGCCAGGTGCTGACCACGAAGGTGGGCCTGCAGATGCCGGCGGGGATGTCCTTCGACGACTGGGAGAAGGCCGGACGCCAGCTGTCCGGAATCGTTGATTCCTCCTCGTGGTGGCTGGGCGACTGGCTCGTGTACGGCAAGGACCACTACACCGACCGCTATCAGCGCGGCATCCGCGCCGCCGGGCTGCAGTACCAGACCCTGCGCAACTACGCCTGGGTCTCCCGCCGGTTCGACTTCAGCCGGCGGCGGGGCGCCCTCAGCTTCCAGCACCACGCCGAACTGGCCTCCCTGCCGCACGAGGAGCAGGAGGCCTGGCTGGACCGGGCCGAGCAGCGGAAGTGGACGACCAAGCAGCTGCGCAGCGCCATCCGCGCCGCGCGCGAGGACGAGGCGCAGGTCAGGATGCCCGCCGAGCCGACGCGGCGGCTGGAGGTGCCCGGCAGCAGGCTCCAGTGGTGGCACAAGGCCGCGGAGCAGGCGGGCGTCGACTTCGAGCGCTGGGTGCTGGTGACCCTGGACAGCGCGGCCAAGGAGGCCTTGGAGGCCCTGGAGGAGCTCGGGGAGCGGGAGGGCGGCCATGGGTCCGCGGAACTCGAAGGGACGGCGGAGCCCGTCGGACCGGCGCGGTCCGACCGGCCGGCCATCACCGCCTGACCGCTTCGGCGGTGGGCGTCACAGGGCCCGCACTCCGTCAGGAGTGGGGGCCCTGAAGGCTGGGGCCGGCCGTGCCGGTCAGGGCAGCTGGCGCATCAGGTCGGCCGTGTCGCGCTGCCGGGTGCAGGGGCTGTGCGCGAACGAGTCCAGTACGCGGCCACGGACCTCGGAGGGCTGCTCCTGGCTGAGCTTGAACATGCCCTCGGCCCCCGAGACGATGACCCGGAAGGCGCCGACGGCGGGCACGATCTGCCGGAAGTAGCCGATGGAATCGGACATGTCCCAGCCGGTGCCGAACTTCGAGCCCTCGAAGGCGCGCACGGTCGCCTGCACCACTCCCATCGACTCCTCGATCGAGTCGATCTTCTCCACCACACCGCGCACGTGCACCGAGGTGAAATTCCACGTCGGAGCGGCCGGCGACTTCTCGTACACCGTCGGCGAGACATAGGAGTGCGGGCCGGTGAAGGTCAGCAGGACCAGGCTTCCGCTTTCCAGCGCGGCCCAGTGCGGATTGGCCCTGTTCATGTGCCCGAGCAGAATGCCGCCGGACAGGTCGTCCGCCCATTCCTCATTCGCCTGCGGGTCCGCGATGACCGGCAGGTGTGTGGCGAAGGGGCCGTCTTCCGCCGTCCCGTTGGTCACCGCCATGGCCAGTGGATTGTCTCGTATCAGATCGGTCATCCACGAACCGTCCGGTTCGCGATAGTTACTGGGGACGAACATCCGGAATTCACCCTTTCGGTCGGCGCAATGCGCGAGGACATGGAAATCCGGACCGACCATACCGCTGTCCCGTCGGCCGGGACAGGGGCATTCGGTATTCGGCCCGCACAGGGCCCCCGGGATCGTCTTCTTGACGTCTTCAGGTTGGCGCCGGGGCGTTCTCCGGCGCAATACTGAATAGAGGTCTCCCGGATCACCGGTCGAGATTCCAAGACGCTAGCGGGAGAATTGTCTATGGGTACAACGGGTACGCATAACCACGAGATATACGACGTGGTCGGCATCGGCTTCGGCCCGTCCAACCTGTCGCTCGCGATCGCTCTGGAAGAGCACCGGGCCAATGTTCCGGAGCATCCGGTCAAGGCCGCGTTCTTCGAGCGGCAGGCCGCCTTCGGCTGGCACCGCAACATGCTGCTGCCGTCGACGACGATGCAGATCTCGTTCCTGAAGGACCTGGCCACCTTCCGCAATCCGGTGTCCCGGTTCAGCTTCGTGTCGTATCTGCACGCCGCGGGCCGACTGGTTCAGTTCGTGAACAACCAGGACTTCTTCCCGACCCGGCAGGAATTCCACCAGTACCTGGAATGGGCCGCGTCGGGCCTTTCCGACCGCGTCTCCTACGGCTCCGAGGTCACCGCGATCCGGCCTTCGCACGACGACGGGTCCGGCACCCCCGAGCACCTGCGGCTCGAGGTCCGCGACGCGGCCGGCGGCGTCCGCCACGTCCGCGCGCGCAACGTGACCATCTCGACGGGCCTGGTGCCGCGCATGCCGGCCGGGGTCGCGCGCGACGAGCGGGTGTGGCACAGCTCCGAGTTCCTGGAGAAGTTCCACGCCCTCGACCCCGAAGGGCTGAGGAGCGTGGCGGTGGTCGGCGCCGGCCAGAGCGCGGCCGAGATCACCAGGTTCCTGTACGACAGGCTTCCGCACGCGCGCGTCTCGGCGGTCATCCCGTCCTACGGGTACTCCGTCGCGGACGACACGCCCTTCGCCAACCAGGTGTTCGACCCGGCCGCGGTCGACGAGTACTACTTCGGCACCGACCAGGCGCGGGAGGCCTTCTGGCACTACCACCGGAACACGAACTACTCGGTGGTCGACGACGAGGTGATCCGCGACCTGCACCAGCGCTCGTACGAGGAGGAGGTGCGCGGCAGCAAGCGGCTGCACTTCCTCAACCTCACCCGGGTCGCGGAGGTCACCCGGGCCGGCAGCGACACGCGGATCACCCTGAACTCACTGCTCGACAGCGAGCCCCAGGAACTGCACGTCGACGCGCTCGTCTTCGCCACCGGCTACGAGGGCATGGACCCGGCCCGCCTGCTCGGCGACTTCGACCGCCACTTCCTGCGGGACGTGAGCGGCCGCCACCGGGTGGAGCGCGACTACCGGCTCGTCACCGCGACCGGACCGTCCTGCGGGATCTACCTCCAGGGCGGCACCGAGCACACCCACGGGCTGTCCTCGTCCCTGCTGTCGAACATCGCGGTGCGCAGCGGCGAGATCGCCGACTCCATCGTGCTGCGGCGGGCCGAACAGGAGCAGGCCCTGGCCCGTACCGTCGAGGTCGCGGGCGCGGCCGGCCGGGCCTGACCCCGCGTTCCGCCCCACCACGCCGAAGGGTGGGCCCCGGTGCTGTTCGTCCAGCACCGGGGCCCACCCTTCGTCCGTCTTCGGCCATTCCGTGGAACGCCGCAATCACCTCACGCGGCGCCGGCGGAAACCGAGTCGGCGGCCATCGCGTCGCGCAGGCTCTTCGGGCGCAGATCGGTCCAGTTCGCCTCGACGTGCTCCAGGCACTGCTGGCGGCTTTCCTCGCCGAATACGATGCGCCAGCCGGCCGGGATCTCGGCGAACGAAGGCCACAGCGAGTGCTGCTCCTCGTCGTTGGCCAAGACGTAGAACCGGCCGTCGGCGTCGTCGAACGGGTTGCTGCTCATGAATGCACTCCAATTCAAGCCGTTCACGATCCGTTTCCCGGCCGGGAAACGGATCGTCATCCGTTAGTGGGGATGGAGTTGGCGAGACCGCCATGCCCGATCATGGCATCTTTCGGACGCCCCGTGGAGACCGCTGCGCCCATGAGGCGCTCCACCGGCCGTCGATGCTCTTCCCCCCGCCGTCCTGTTGACGGGACAGCGGTAACACACTGCCCCGAATCTTCTCCGTTCTGCACCGAGTTCCGCGGAATGGGCTTCCGGTGGGCCCTTCCGCCGCGCGATGCTGGGCCGGTGACCGCGGCCTGTACCCGCGGGAATTCACGTTTTCCGGGAGCACTGAGTCCTCCACAGAAGGAGTTGTGCCGATGAGCGTCACCAACGCGGCCTGCGTTCTCTTCACCCTGCGCGCGAGGTTCTCATGACGACCCGTCTGCATCCCGCCCTGGCCAAGGCGCAGTCCGTGGGCGATGCGCTGCCCTGGCTGACCAGCCGTCAGGACCGGACGGTCGTCATCAAGCTGGGCGGGCACGCCATGGTCGACGAGGCGCTGACCGCCGCCTTCGCCCGCGACGTGGTCTTCCTGCGCTATGCCGGACTGAAGCCCGTGGTCGTCCACGGAGGCGGCCCGCAGATCGGCGCCGAACTCGAACGGCGCGGCCTGGCCAGCGAGTTCAAGGCGGGGCTCAGGGTCACCTCGACGCCCGCCATGAACGTGGTCCGGATGGTGCTCGCGGGGCAGGTGCAGCGCGAACTGGTCGGCCTGATCAACGCGTACGGCCCGCTCGCCGTCGGCATCACGGGCGAGGACGCGGACACCCTCACCGCGACCCGGCACGTGCCGTGGATCGACGGGGAACCGGTGGACATCGGCAGGGTCGGCGACATATCTCGGGTGGACACCGGAGCCATCGAGGCCCTGCTGGCGGACGGCCGCATTCCGGTGGTCTCGCCCGTGGCCCGGAGCGCGGAGGACGGTCACGTCTACAACGTCAACGCCGACACCGCGGCCGCGGCGCTCGCCACCGCCCTGGGCGCCCAGGAGCTGATCATGCTCACCGACGTCGAGGGCCTGTACGCGGGCTGGCCGCTGAGCGACGAGGTCATCGACCGGCTCACCGCCCGCGAACTGGAGAAGCTGCTGCCGGAACTCGCCGACGGCATGGTCCCCAAGATGACCGGCTGCCTGCACGCGGTGCGGGGCGGCGTCGAGATGGCGCGGGTGATCGACGGGCGGGTCCCGCACGCGGTGCTGCTGGAGATGTTCGCGGACGAAGGGGTCGGCACGGTGATCGTGCCGGACCTGGAAGAGGCGGAGGTACCGCTGTGAGCCGCTCGATGGCGCCATGGTGGCGCCACTCCGGCTGGGCCGGTGCCACTGCCCCCGGCCGGAGGGCCGGATGGGCGCCGACCTGAACGTGATGGCTCGTAGGGCCCTGCCCGTACCGGGATGTGGGGCCGGCGCCGACCGATGCGGCCCAGGTGGGCGCGGTGCGGGTGGGCGCGCCGGAGGATCCGCCACCCGACCGAACGGGCAGCGCATTTTCGGCCAGACCGCCGCTCTGGCTCAGATGTGGCGCGACAGTGGCGCCATGTGTGTGCCATGATGGCGTCATCGATTCGGCGTCGCAGGAACCGCGCCGCTGACGCTTCGTCTTCCTCGCCTTCCTCGCCTTCTTCGTCTCCCTCGCACTGACCGGCTGTCCGTCCCCACCGGAAACACCCGCCGCCGCTCGCGGTACCGATTCAAACAGGAGTTCTTTTCGCTATGGCCACCTTCCTTTACAAAGTGGGCCGATTCGCCTTCAGGCGACGAGGCCTGGTGACGCTGCTGTGGCTCGCCGTCGTCGTCGGGGCCGGTTTCGCGGCCTCCGTCGCTCCGCCGCCGCCCACCGATACGTTCTCGATGCCGGGTACGGAGTCGCAGAAGGCCTTCGACCTGCTGAAGGAGAAGTTCCCGGCCATGAGCGTGGACGGCGCGACCGCCCGCGTGGTGGTCCGTGCCCCCGCCGGCGAGAAGCTCACCGATCCGGCCCAGAAGGCCAAGGTCGAGAGCCTGGTCGGCGCGCTCGCCAAGGCGCCCGACGTCGTCGCCGCCTCCGACCCCTTCAAGACCAACACCGTCAGCCAGGACGGCACCACGGCCTACGCCGTGGCCACCTACAGCGTCACGGCCCTCAAGGTGAGCGACGAGGCGCACGACGGCCTCGACAAGGCACTCGACGACTCCCGGGCCACCGGCCTGACGGTCGAGGCCGGCGGTGACGCCGTCAAGGTGGACGGAGCCCCGGGCGGTGGTGCGGAAGGCATCGGCATCCTGGTCTCGGCGATCGTCCTGGTCCTCACCTTCGGCTCGATGATCGCGGCGGGCATGCCCCTGCTCACGGCCATCTTCGGCGTGGCCATCGGCGGCGCGGCCATCACCGCGCTCGGTACCACCTTCGGTCTCTCCAGCACCACGTCCACCCTCGCGCTGATGATCGGCCTCGCGGTCGGCATCGACTACGCCCTGTTCATCGTCTCCCGCTACCGCTCCGAGATGGCCGAGGGCCGCGAGCGCCAGGACGCCGCGGGACGGGCCGTCGGCACGGCCGGCTCGGCCGTCGTCTTCGCCGGTCTCACCGTCATCGTGGCCCTCGCCGGTCTCAGCGTGGTGAACATCCCGATGCTCACCAAGATGGGCCTCGCAGCCGCCGGCACGGTCGCCGTCGCCGTACTGATCGCCATCACCTTCGTCCCGGCGCTCCTCGGCTTCGCGCCGATCAAGGTCATGCCCCGCAAGGAGCGCAAGAAGTACTACGGCAAGCCGCTCTCCGAGCGTCAGCAGCGCAAGGCCGACAAGCGGGCCGCCCACCAGAAGCCGAACCTGGGCACCCGCTGGGCGCGGTTCGTCGTACGCCGTCCCCTGGTCGTCCTCCTCTTCGGCGTCGTGGGCCTCGGTGCCATCGCGGTACCCGCCGCCAGCCTCCAGCTCGGCCTGCCGGGCGAGGGCACCATGGCGCCGGACACCACCCAGCGCAAGGCGTACGACATGCTGTCCGAGTCCTTCGGGGCCGGCTTCAACGGACCGCTGACGGTCACCGTCCAGGCCAAGGACGCGGCGACCGCCGCCGCAGGCGTGGGCAAGGAGCTCGGCACCGTCGAGGGCGTCGCCACGGTGACCCCCGCGACACCCAACGACAAGGGCGACACCGCGGTCCTCACCGTCATCCCGAAGACCGGTCCCACCGAGACCGAGACCGAGGAACTGGTCGCGCACATCCGGGAGATCGCCGGAACCCTCGGGGCGGCCAACGGTGGCGCCGAGATCCTGGTGACCGGTCAGACCGCCCTGTTCATCGACTTCTCGCAGACCCTCGACGACGCGATGCTGCCCTACCTGGGCCTGGTCGTCGGCCTCGCCTTCCTGCTGCTGGTGCTCGTCTTCCGGTCGCTGCTCGTCCCGCTCAAGGCGGCCCTCGGCTTCCTGCTCTCCGTGAGCGCGGCCCTCGGCGCGGTCGTGGCCGTCTTCCAGTGGGGCTGGCTCGGTGACTTCTTCGGAGTCGAGCAGCCCGGCCCGATCATGAGCACCCTGCCGATCTTCATGATCGGTGTGGTCTTCGGTCTCGCGATGGACTACGAGGTCTTCCTCGTGACCCGGATGCGGGAGGCCTACGTCCACGGGGCGCAGCCCTCCGAAGCCGTGGTCACCGGATTCCGCTACGGCGGACGGGTGGTCGGCGCCGCCGCGATCATCATGGTCAGCGTCTTCTCCGGCTTCATCATGGAGGACAACGTCTTCGTCAAGATGGTCGGCTTCAGCCTCGCCATCGCCGTCCTCTTCGACGCCTTCGTCGTCCGCATGGCCCTCGTGCCCGCCCTGTTCGCCCTGCTCGGCAGGTCGGCCTGGTGGCTGCCCCGCTGGCTCGACCGGCTGCTGCCGAACATGGACGTCGAGGGGGAGAAGCTGAACCACGTGCTCGGCGCCCCGATCCCGTCCCAGCAGCGCCGGGAGCAGGAGGTCCACATCTCCGGCTGATGACCGTCCGACCCGAATCCCGTACGCCGACGGCCCCCAGAGCCGCCGGCGTACGGGCGTTCGCGCCTCCGCCGGCCCCGGCCGGGCGGCCTACGCCGTCGGGAGGGCCCCCCCGGCCGTCGTCCCGGCCGAAGTGGCCGAAGTAGACCTTGCCCACGCCGCCCTCGCCGAGCACGCCGCGGACGCGGTACGGGCCGAGCCGGATGGGGTCACCGGCGCCGAGGGTCAGCGGAAGTCGACGGGCAGGCCGTTCGGTTCCTTGATGCGCTTCATGATGATCTGCGAGTTGACCTCGGTGATGCCGGAGAGGGCCGTCAGCTTCTCGATCCACAGCCGCTCGTACGCGCGCAGGTCCGCGACGGCGATGCGCAGCAGGCAGCCGGGGCTGCCGAAGAGGCGGTAGGCCTCGATGACGTCGGGAATGTCCTGGAGGGCGGCCTCGAAGGCCTCGACCGCTTCGCGGTCGCGGCGCACCTCGATCGAGACGAGCACCTCGAAGCCCCGGCCCACCGCCTCGGGGGAGATCACGGCGCGGTAGCCCTGGATCACCCCGTCCTGTTCCAGCTGGCGCACCCGGCGCATACAGGGGGAGGGGGTCAGTCCCACGCGCTGGGCGAGCTCCTGGTTGCTGAGGCGACCGTCGGCCTGGAGCTCGCGCAAGATATCCCTGTCAATGGCGTCCATGACGCAATTATCACCCACGCTGTGTGACAGGTCGGGCGGAAGACGCAATCACATTGCGAGTAGATCGCTCTATCATTGCTGCTTTGAGCACATATGTGCGAGTGACCATGAGTGAGTACGAGAAGGGCGGCCACGGCCAATGGGACGGATCGTCGTCATCAGCACCGGCGGAACGATAGCCAGCCGCTGGCAGGGCTCCGGCTTCGCCGCGGACGCCGACGGGAGCGAGGTCATCGCGACCGCGCCGCTGCCCGAGGGCGTCACGGTCGAGGTCGTGGACCTGTTCAGCGTGAACAGCCCCCGGCTCACCACCGCCCACCAGCTCACGCTGCTGCGCACCGTGCACGAGGTGCTCGCCGACCCCGACGTGGACGGCATCGTCGTCACGCACGGCACCGACACCCTGGAGGAGTCGGCGTTCCTCGTCGACCTCCACCACCACGACCCGCGCCCCGTCGTGTTCACCGGATCGCAGCGGCCCATGGGCACCGCCGACGGGGACGGGCCGGGCAACCTCTACGACGCCCTGCTCACCGCCGCGAACACCCGCGGCCTCGGCGTGCTGATCGCCTTCGCCGGGCGGGTCCACGCCGCGCGGGGCACCGTGAAGACCCAGGCCGTGGAGCTGGACGCGTTCGCGGACCCCTCGAAGGAACTGCTCGGGAAGATCGGCTTCGGCAAGGTCACCATCCTGCGCACCCCGCAGCGCCCGGCCCCGCTCCCGCTGCCCGCGATGCCGGAACTGCCGCCGCGCGTGGACGTCGTGGTCCACCACGCCGACGGCGACCCGCTCCTGCTGAACGCCGCCGTCGAGGCGGGCGCGCGCGGCATCGTCCTCGTCGGCACCGGTGCGGGCAACGCCACCCCGGAGATCGTGACCGCGGTCGAGGCCGCCGTCGCGCGCGGGGTGCTGGTCGCGCTGAGCACGCGGGTCATGGCCGGGCCGGTCACCGAGATCTACACGCACGGCGGCGCGGTGGACCTGGTGGCCGCGGGAGCCGTCCCGACGGGCACCCTCCGAGCCGGCCAGGCCCGCATCGCGGTCCTCTCCGCCCTCCTCGCCACCGACAACCCGGTGGAACAGACCCGCATCCTCCGCCTCGCCCTCAACGCGGCAAGCCCGATCCTGGCCGAGGTCTAACCCCGCCCCCGCCTGCCGGTGGCCGCCTGCGGCTGCGTTTCCCGGGGCTCCGCCCCAGACCCCGCGCCTCAAACGCCGGCGAGGCTGAAATTGCGCTCCGGCCAAATCCAGCCCCGCCGGCGTTTGAGGCGCGGGGGTTCGGGGGCAGCGCCCCCGCAACGGCGCCGCACGCCCGCACGGTCAGGCCCGGCCGAACGCCGCCAGGATCTGGTCCGCCGCAGACGTGGCCGTGACCGTGCCCGCGCGGACCGAGGCTTCCAGGGCCGGGGAGACATCCCGTACGGCGGGATCCGCCCGCAACCGCTCCAGCAACTCCTCGCGCACCATCGACCACGTCCACTCCACCTGCTGCGCAGCCCGCTTCGCCGCCAGCCGGCCCCCCGCGTCCAGCAGGGTCCGGTGCTGTTCGAGGCGGTTCCACACCTCGTCCAGCCCGGCCGACTCCCGCGCACTGCACGTCAGGACCGGCGGCGTCCAGGCCGCGTCCACCGGGTGCATCAGCCGCAGCGCGCCCGACAATTCCCGCGCCGCCGCCTTCGCGTCGCGCTCGTGCGGGCCGTCCGCCTTGTTGACCGCCAGTACGTCGGCCAGTTCCAGGACGCCCTTCTTGATGCCCTGCAACTGGTCGCCCGTACGGGCCAGGGAGAGCAGCAGGAAGGAGTCGACCATGCCCGCCACCGTGGTCTCCGACTGGCCCACGCCGACCGTCTCGACGAGGACCACGTCGTAGCCCGCCGCCTCCATCACGATCATCGACTCGCGGGTGGCCTTGGCGACCCCGCCCAGCGTTCCCGCCGAGGGCGACGGCCGTACGAACGCCGCCGGGTCCACCGCCAGCCGCTCCATCCGGGTCTTGTCGCCCAGGATGGAGCCGCCCGTACGCGTGGACGACGGGTCCACCGCGAGGACCGCGACCCGGTGGCCCAGGCCCGTCAGCATGGTGCCGAACGCGTCGATGAAGGTGGACTTGCCCACCCCCGGGACACCGCTGATGCCGATCCGGCGGGCCCGGCCCGCGTGCGGCAGCAGCTCCGTCAACAGCCCCTGCGCGAGCACCCGGTGAGCGGGGAGGGTGGACTCGACGAGGGTGATCGCGCGGGCGATGAACGCGCGCTTCCCGTCGAGCACCCCCTTCGCATAGGCCTCGATGTCGATCTTCGGCACCGGCGGCCGCCTACAGCTCGTGGCCCAGGTCCGCGGCCAGCCGCGTCACCAGGTCGTGGGCCGCGTCCGGGATCACCGTGCCGGGCGGGAACACGGCCGTCGCGCCCATCTCCAGCAGCGTCGGGACATCCGCCGGCGGGATCACCCCACCCACGACGATCATGATGTCCTCGCGGCCCTCCTCCGCCAACTGCTCGCGCAGCGCCGGTACGAGGGTCAGGTGGCCGGCCGCCAGCGACGAGACGCCCACCACGTGGACGTCCGCCTCGACGGCCTGGCGGGCCACCTCCGCCGGGGTCTGGAACAGCGGGCCGACGTCCACGTCGAAGCCCAGGTCGGCGAAGGCGGACGCGATCACCTTCTGGCCGCGGTCGTGCCCGTCCTGGCCCATCTTGCAGACCAGGATGCGCGGACGGCGGCCCTCCGCCTCCTCGAACCGGTCGATGAGCGCACGGGTGCGCTCCAGGGACGGGGACTCGCCTGCCTCGGTGCGGTACACACCCGAGATCGTACGGATCTGGCTCGCGTGCCGCCCGTACACCTTCTCCAGTGCGTCCGAGATCTCACCCACCGTGGCCTTGGCGCGCGCCGCGTTCACGGCGAGGGCCAGCAGGTTCCCGTCCCCGCGCTCGGCCGCGTTGGTCAGCGCCCGCAGGGTGTCCTGGGTGACCGCCTCGTCGCGCTCCTCGCGCAGCCGCCGCAGCTTGGCGATCTGCTGGGTGCGCACGGAGGAGTTGTCGACCTTCAGGACGTCGATCGCCTCGTCGTTCTCCACGCGGTACTTGTTCACGCCGATCACCGGCTGCCGCCCGGAGTCGATGCGCGCCTGCGTGCGCGCCGCGGCCTCCTCCACGCGCAGCTTCGGGATGCCCGCGTCGATGGCCTGCGCCATGCCGCCGGCCGCCTCGACCTCCTCGATGTGCTGCCACGCCCGCCGCGCCAGGTCGTACGTCAGCTTCTCGACGTACGCGCTGCCGCCCCACGGGTCGATGGACCGGCAGGTCCCCGACTCCTGCTGGAGCAGCAGCTGGGTGTTGCGGGCGATGCGCGCCGAGAAGTCCGTCGGCAGCGCGAGCGCCTCGTCGAGGGCGTTGGTGTGCAGCGACTGGGTGTGTCCCTGGGTCGCGGCCATCGCCTCGACGCAGGTGCGCGTCACGTTGTTGAAGACGTCCTGCGCGGTCAGTGACCAGCCCGAGGTCTGCGAATGCGTGCGCAGCGACAGGGACTTGGCGTTCTGCGGATCGAACTGCTTGACCAGGCGCGCCCACAGCAGACGGGCCGCGCGCAGCTTCGCGACCTCCATGAAGAAGTTCATGCCGATCGCCCAGAAGAACGACAGGCGCGGTGCGAACGCGTCCACGTCCAGGCCGACCGCCTGACCCGCCCGCAGGTACTCCACGCCGTCGGCGAGGGTGTACGCCAGCTCCAGGTCGGCCGTGGCCCCGGCCTCCTGGATGTGGTAGCCGGAGATGGAGATCGAGTTGTACCGCGGCATCTTCTGCGAGGTGAAGGAGAAGATGTCGGAGATGATCCGCATCGAGGGCTTGGGCGGATAGATGTAGGTGTTGCGGACCATGAACTCCTTGAGGATGTCGTTCTGGATGGTCCCGGCGAGCTTGTCGGGGGAGACGCCCTGCTCCTCCGCCGCCACGATGTAGAGGGCGAGGACGGGCAGCACCGCGCCGTTCATCGTCATCGACACCGACATCTTGTCCAGCGGGATCCCGTCGAACAGCTGCCGCATGTCGTAGATCGAGTCGATCGCCACGCCCGCCATGCCGACGTCACCCGTCACGCGCGGGTGGTCGCTGTCGTAGCCGCGGTGCGTCGGCAGGTCGAAGGCCACCGACAGGCCCTTCTGACCGGACGCCAGGTTGCGCCGGTAGAAGGCGTTCGACTCCTCGGCCGTGGAGAAGCCGGCGTACTGCCGGATCGTCCAGGGCTGGTTCACGTACATCGTCGGGTACGGGCCGCGCAGGTACGGGGCCACGCCCGGGTACGTCTGCAGGAAGTCCAGGCCCTCCAGGTCCCGTCCGGTGTACAGCGGCTTGACCCCGATGCCCTCGGGGGTCTCCCACAGCAGGTCGGCGGCCGCGGTGCCGGTGGACTCCTTCACCGAGGCGCGCCACTGCTCCTCGCAGACCCGGGCGGCGGGGGAGCCGAGCGCCAGCTCGGAGAAATCGGGGATGCTCAAGACGGCACTCCCATTCGGTCGAGTACGGAGGACAGCACGGCGACGGCGTCACAGCCGGCGAAGACGTACTCGTCCACGGAAGCCCCTGCGGTGCCCGGCCGGCCGGCGAGGAAGACGGTCGTGGCGCCCGCCGCACGCAGGGCCCCGGCCACTGCCGCGGCCTGCTCCTCGTACAGCGCGTCGCTGGAGCAGATCACGGCCATGCCGTCGGCGCCGCTCGCGGCGTAGGCCTCGGCGGCCGTCGCCGGGTCCACCGACACCGGGTCGTGCACGGGTGTGATGCCGCCCGCCTGGAACAGGTTCGAGGCGAAGGTGGCGCGCGCGGTGTGCGCGGCCGCCGGGCCCAGCGCGGCGAGGAAGATCGTCGGCCGGGCGCCGGTGGCCGCCAGGTGCGCGTCGCTGCGGGCGCGCAGGGCCTCGTAGGCCTCGTCGCGCCGCACGCGCGGCAGTCCGCCGGTGGGTCCGGCGGGAGCGGGGTCGCGGACGACAGGCTTCTCCGACAGCAGCGGGAACTCGCTGACGCCGGTGATCGGTTCGCGGCGCTTGGCCAGCTTCTTGGAGCGCTCGGCCCAGGTGGCGGCGAGCCGCTCGGCGACCAGCCCGGAGCGCAGGGCGGCGGCCTGGCCGCCGGCCTTCTCCACGGTCCGGAAGAACTCCCAGGCCGCGTGCGCCAGTTCGTCGGTGAGTCGCTCCACGTAGTACGAGCCGCCGGCCGGGTCGATGACCCGGGCCAGGTGTGACTCCTCCAGCAGGATGGTGGAGGTGTTGCGGGCGATCCGGCGCGCGAAGGCGTCCGGCAGGCCCAGCTCGTGGTCGAAGGGGAGCACGGTGACCGAGTCCGCGCCGCCCACGCCCGCGGCCATGCAGGCCACGGTGGTGCGCAGCATGTTCACCCAGGGGTCGCGGCGGGTCATCATCACCGGCGAGGTCACCGCGTGCTGGAGCTGGGCACCCGCCTCCGGGGCCCCCGAGGCCTCGGCGATACGGGCCCACAGCCGGCGCGCGGCGCGCAGCTTGGCGATGGTGAGGAACTGGTCCGCGGTGGCGGCGTAGCGGAACTCCAGCTGCCCGAGGGCGGCTTCGGTGCTCAGTCCGGCCTCGGTGAGGGTGCGGAGGTAGGCGACGCCCGTGGCCAGGGACAGGCCCAGCTCCTCGGCGGCGCTGCCGCCGGCCTCGTGGTACGGCAGGGCGTCCACGGTCAGGGCGCGCACCCCGGGCCAGCCGGCGGCGGCCTCCCGGGCCAGCTCCACGGCGGCGGCAGGGTCCAGTGCCTCCCCGGTCCGGGCCTCGTGGCCCAGCGGGTCGGCGCCGAGCGAGGCCCGCGCGACCTCGGGGGCCACCGCGCTCTCGGTGAACAGGCGCAGCAACGCGCGGGCGGCTTCGGCGTATTGGGCTCCCGCGTCGAGGGAGACCGGGGCGAGGTCCAGGTAGACCCCCTCCAGCGCCCGCGCGAGGCCGTCGACCGGGAGGCCGCTCCGGCCCACGGTGAACCAGAGGGAGGTGACCCCGTTCTCCAGGTCGGCGAGGGCCGCTTCGTTCACGCGCGCCGGATCGGTGCCCGCGATGCGCTGGCGCACGTCCCAGCCGTTCGCGGTGGTGCCCTCCGGCTTGCCTCCGCGTACGAAGGGGGCGAAGCCGGGCAAACCGATGTCGGGAGCCGTCCCGTCGGGCGGCGCGGTGTAGAGCGGGCGGGTGGTGAGCCCGTCCTCGAGAGGGGTGGACAACGCATCTTCTGCGGCCTCGCCGGAGGCTTCCTTGCCCGACTTGCGCAGTACGCCTTGTACAAGGCGCTGCCACTGCTCATGCGTCGCGTCAGGGAACTCGGCGGCCAGGGAGAGCCCGTCGTCAGGCAGGACCGTCATGGCTCGAATGCTAGGGGCGGGCGCTTAAGGCGCACCATACCGTCCGGTGTGATCTCGCCCTCTCGTGAGATCCGACATGGATCTTGACTGCCCGGCTGAGCAGCACCGTTGCCGCCGCCCCGGAGGGTCCGGCCGGACCCGCGCGCGTTACCACGATCCGTCGGAGATCTCCACGGACGGGCGAGCGCTCCTTCGCGGCGGCCCCGCTCCCCCGTGGAGTTCTCCCGTGCGGGACGCCCGCCCGCGCGCCCACGCCGCGACCGCCCGATTGAAGACTTCCGACAGAAGCGCCGGTCCCGGGCGTGTCTGCGGTGGTCCGTTGCGCCCGGGCGGTACGGGTGGGGGTGGGCGTGCCGGTGGCGCGCGTGGTGCGAGGGTGCGAGTGGCGGGAGCCGGTTGTGGCGATGGTCGGACTGTTCTGGGTCACTCCGGACGCGGTGTACGTGGGGTCGCCGCCGAACGCCGTGGGGGGCTGCGTGCGGCTGACGGGCGCCGGGCCGGAAGCGGTGGACCCCGACGGCTCCCGTGCGTGGACGTGGGAAGGACTGCGTTCCGCGGTCGTCGAGGACGTGCCCGTCGAGAGCCCGTCCGGCCGCGCCTCGAAGTTCCTCGGAGCGGTGGTCTCGGCCGCGGTGGGCGCCTTCACCGGCGAGGGGCCGCCCGAGATGACCCTGCGGCTGGAGACGGAGAACGGGCCGGAACAGGTGACGGTGTACGCCGCGGTCGCGGGCTACGGAGCCGGGGAGACGGCCCTCTCCCAGGAGCTGCTCGCCCGTTTCGTCGCGGGAACCGCGGACCCGCGCACCCTTGAGGCCTGGGGCCGCGACCACGCCCCAGAGGGCACCCCCAAGCCGCCCGAGCGGGAGGCGCTCCTGCGCGCCTGGGCCCGGGCCTGAACGAGCCCGGATGATCGGTCCTGGTGGGTCCTGGTGGTCAGTCCTCCAGGCTGACGGGCATCAGCAGCGAGAAGGTGTCCTCGGTGTCGGTCCGGCGGATCACCAGGGGCGCGGTGGGGGCGCCGATCTCCAGGACCAGCTGGTCGCGGGCTCCGGCGGCGGCGAGGGCGTCCAGCAGGAACTCACGGTTGACGGCGACGCGCTCCGGGTCGTCGTCGCCGTCCTCGCATACGGTCACCCCGCCGCCGGCCGTCACCTTGAGCACGCTGAGGTCACAGGCGCCACCCTCCGGCGCGGGCGCCTCACTCGCACGGACGGGGCCGGTCTCCACCGCCTTCCGGAAGGCCGCGACGTCGACGAGGGCCCGGCGCCCCGCCGGCAGCCGGACGAGGCGACGGTAGTCGGGGAACCCGTGATCGACGCACCGGCCGGCCGTCTGACGGTCCGCCGCCTCCAAGGTCACGCGGTCCCCGTCCACGGCCAGCCGGACCGGGGCGTCGCCGGTCAGCAGCGCCCGCATCGCGTCGGCGAGCGGGGACGGCACGACGGCCTGCACGCGGGGCCCGCCGTAGCCGGTGGTGGCGGCCCGCGCGACCGCCATCCGGTACCGGTCGGTGGCCACGACGCGGAGGGCGTCGCCCTCGATGTCGAACAGGACGCCGCCGAGCATCGGCAGGTCCGGATCGGTGCCGGCGGCGAAGCGGACGGCGTCCAGCGCGGCGGCCAGCGCGGGGGCGGAAACGGCCGGCTGGGGGGCGCCGGTGGCGGCCGGGGAGGCGGTGCGGGGCACGGTCATCGGGTCTTTCTCCCTGCGGTCGAGGAGGGCTCGGACGGTGGAGAACGCGCCGCGGGCATCGGACAGGCCCCGTTCGAGACGGCGCAGATGCGCCTCCAGCAGCTTTCGCACCAGGCCGGTGTCCGCGCCGGACCAGCCGGCCAGCACCAGCCGGATGTCCGCCAACGGCATGCCGGCCCGCCGCAGCCGGGCCAGCAGGCCGGCCTCTTCGAGCTGTTCGGGTCCGTACCAGCGGTAGCCGCTGACCGGATCCACCCAGGCCGGGACCAGCACGCCGGCCCCGTCGTAGAACCGCAGGGCGCTGACACTCAGTCCGCTGTCCCGGGCCATCTCGCCAATGCTGCGCATCTCGCTCTCCACACCCAGAACTCTGCGCCCTCCACCAGGTCGAGGGTCAACCGTGGCGGCGGCGTTGCGGGGTCGTGAAATCCGGCCATGGATTTTCGGCCGCCGACGGCCGTGCGGATGATCTGCCGGCCCGGCGGAACACGCAGGTCACAGCAGCTGTACGGAGTCAGGTGAGGGGTTCGTTCCGGCCACCCCGGGGAGCCGTGGGAGGGGGTTGACCGGCGGCGGGGGCGCTGACAGTCTCCGAGGCATGTCCGCGACCGAACCTCTCGCCACGCGGCTCCACACCCCCGGCCTCTGTACCGAGCCGGGCGAGTGTCCGGGCCGCTGTCCGGCCCCCACGGCCTGACCCCCGCCCGCACGCCCACCCGGACCCCACCCCGGGCCGCGCCATCCCCCCGGGGGCCGGCCGCCGGGCCGCGCCCTCCCGGACCGCCCCAACGGACGGCTCCTGCGGCCGCGGGCCGGCTCCGGGACGCGCTCTCCCCGGGCCGGCGCCCACCAGGACCCGCCTTCCCCAGTCGACGCGCCACCGGACCGGTGCCCGAGGCGGTCCCCGACCCGGCGTCGCCCCTGACCGGGGCGCCCGGCCGGGGCGGCGCCCGTCACCGCTGACCCACCGGGGACGTCCCCCGGGACGGTCCCCAACGGCTGCCCCACCGGACCCACCGAGACGTCTCCGCACCGGAGCCGTCCACCCGGGACGGCCCCCAACCAGGGGAACCCGTCCCGGTACGACCGCTCACCGGCCCGGCGCCCCCAGGCGCGATCCCGCGGACGGAGCCCAACCAGGGCCACCGCTCCGGCAGGACCGCCCGGGCACGGCACGGCACCTACGGCGAGTACCCCCGGGAACCACCGGGGCGCCCTCGCACCGGAGTTGTCCCACGCGAACGGCACCCCACCCGGGGCCACCGCTCCGGCAGGGCCCGCTCCGGCGTGGTGGCCACGGCGGGCGCCCCACCGGAACCCACCGGTGGCGGCCTCGCGCCCGGGGTGTTCCGGGGGCGGTCCCCGACCAGGGGTGCCGTTCCCGCGGGGGTGCCCCGGCGAGGCCCCAGGGGTGCTCTCGCACCGGGGTGGCTCGCCGCGGTGCGCCCGCGGCGGGCGTCCGGTGGGGCGGCTCGCGACGGCTCTCCCCACCGGAGGTCTTCGGCCGGGACGGCCGGGGCCCTGCCGTCGGAGGGCGCGGCGGCGGGGTGGCCGGGCTCCCGAGGGGCCTCCGCGCCCTCGGGGGCCGCTGCCGCAGCCGTACCGCCCGCACCACGTCACGTCACGTCACGTCAGTCCGTTTCCGCCGCCGCGGCGACCAGCCAGCCCGCGGCCAGTCCTCAGCAGGGAGCTCCCATGGCCACCACCCTTCCCGCCCCCACCGTCACCGTCACCAAGACCGGCGGCCGCATCGGCGCCGAGATCGGCGGCGTACGGCTCGGCGGCGACCTGCCCGACGGCACCGTCGCCGAGATCCGCGCCGCCCTCCTCGCGCACAAGGTCGTCTTCTTCCGTGGCCAGGCCCACCTCGACGAGGCCTCCCACGAGGCCTTCGCCGAGCTGCTCGGCGCACCCGTCGCGCACCCCACCGTCCCCTCCGCGGACGGCCGTTACGCCCTCGGCATCGACTCCCACCACGGCGCCCGCGCCAACCAGTGGCACACCGACGTCACCTTCGTCCCCGCCTACCCCGCCTTCTCCGTCCTGCGCGCCGTCACCATCCCCCCGTACGGCGGCGACACCCTCTGGGCCAACACCGCCACCGCCTACGCCCACCTCCCCGAGCCGCTCCGCGCCCTCGCCGACAGCCTGCGCGCCGTCCACTCCAACGAGTACGACTACGCCGCCCTCAAGCCCGACGCCCTCCCCGAGGCCCTGGCCCAGTACCGCGAGGTGTTCACCTCCACCACGTTCCTCACCGAGCACCCGGTGGTCCGCGTCCACCCCGAGACCGGCGAACGCACCCTGCTGCTCGGCAACTTCGTCCAGCGGATCAAGGGCCTCACCGGCCGCGACTCCCGCGTCCTCCAGGACCTCTTCCAGTCGCACATCGAGAGCCCCGAGAACACCGTCCGCTGGCAGTGGCAGGCCGGCGACGTCGCGATCTGGGACAACCGCGCCACCCAGCACTACGGCGTGGACGACTCCGACGACCACGAGCGCACGCTGCGCCGCGTCACCGTCGACGGCGACGTCCCGGTCGGTCCCGACGGCGAGTCCTCCCGCCTGATCAGCCCGGAGACCGTCCCGGACCCCGCCTTCGGCATCCCGTCCGGCGCCTCGACCACCGCCTGACCGCCCCGCCTCCCCTTCGCCTGACCGCCCCCGCCTCCGCCCGATCGACCCCGTTCCGCCCCGCCCCGTTCCGCACCGCCCCGCCCCGCCCGCCCCGACCGCTCCCGTACGTCACCCAAGGAGCCCCCGTGCCCCACCTGCTCGCCATCACTGGCAGCCCCTCCGCCCACTCCCGTACCGCCGTCGTCGCCGACCACGTGCTGCGCCGCCTGTCCCACTCCGGCTTCGGGACCGCGCACCTGGCCGTGCGCGAGCTCCCCGCCGCCGACCTGCTGGCCGCCCGCCGCGGCGAGCCCGAGATCCGCCGGGCGCTCGAAGCCGTGGCCGAGGCGGACGGCCTGGTCATCGCGACCCCGGTCTACAAGGCCTCGTACACCGGCCTGCTCAAGGCCTTCCTCGACCTGCTCCCGCAGGACGGCCTCGCCGGCAAAACGATTCTCCCGCTGGCCACCGGCGGCAGCCTCGCCCACGTCCTGACCATCGATTACGCCCTGCGCCCGGTGCTCGCCGCCCTCGGCGCCCGGCACGTCACCGCCGGCCGGTTCGTCCTCGACTCCTCCGTCGAGCGCGGCGCCGGCCCCGACCGGCTGCGGCCCGAGGCCGAGCTCGACCTCTTCCAGGCGGTCGACGAGTTCGCCGAGGCCCTGCGCACCGCGCCCGCCGCCGCCCTCACCACCGCCCCGTAACACGACGCCACCACGCAACCGCACCGACAAGGACGCCGCCATGCCCGCAGGATTCACCTCGACCCGCACCTCCCGACGCCAGTTCCTGACCCTGCTCGGCATCTCGGCGGCCGCGGTGAGCTGCGGCACGGCCACCGCCACGGGCGGCGGATCCGGCTCGCAGGTCAAGACCCTGAAGTACCAGGGCTCGGTCGGTGCGGTCACGCTCCCCGAACTCGCCGCCGACCTCGGCTACTTCGAGGACGTCAGGCTCGAATGGGTCGGCAACACCATCAGCGGCCCGCAGGACATCCAGTCCGCCGCCACCGGGCAGACCCACTTCGGCAGCGCCTTCAACGGCGCGGTCATCAAGCTCGCCGCCGGCAAGGCGCCGATCAAGGCGGTCATCTCCTCCTACGGCTCGGACCAGTACTCCTACGCCGGCTACTTCGTCCTGGAGGACAGCCCGATCCGCTCCGCCCGGGACCTGATCGGCAGATCGGTCGGCATGAACACCCTGGGCGCCCACTACCAGGCGCTGCTCGACACCTACCTCAGCCGCAACGGCCTGTCCAAGGCGGACGCGGCCAAGGTCGAGGCCCTGGTGATACCGCCCGTCAACACCGAACAGGCGCTGCGCGCCCAGCAGATCGAGGTCGGGGTGCTCACCGGCATCCTGCGCGACAAGGCCGTCGCCGCGGGCGGCATCCGCCCGCTGTTCACCGACGTGGAACTGCTCGGCCCGTTCAGCGCGGGCACCTACATCATGACCGAGCGCTTCATCAAGCAGAACCCGGACACCGTACGGACCTTCGTGACGGGCGTGGCCAAGGCCATCGAGTGGTCCCGCACCACCCCGCGCGAGGAGGCCGTCGCCCGGATGACCGAGATCGTCAGGAAGCGCGGCCGCAACGAGGACACCACCGCCCTGCAGTACTGGCGCTCGTACGGGATCGCCGAGACGGGCGGCCGGATACCCGACCAGGAGTTCCAGCTCTGGCTCGACTGGCTCGGTGAGCGGGGCGACATCAAGCAGGGGCAGTTCAAGCCGTCCGACCTCTACACCAACGAGTTCAACGCATACGGAAAGGGGTGACGGCCGTGACGGCCACCATGACGAAGATCGTGTTCGAGGGAGTGCGCAAGACCTTCGGGGACTTCACCGCCCTCGACGGCATCGACCTGGAGATCCGCAGCGGGGAGTTCCTCGTGGTCGTCGGCCCCAGCGGCTGCGGCAAGTCCACGCTCCTCGACCTCCTCGGCGGCCTGGCGGCCCCGACGGCCGGGCGGATCCTGCTCGACGGGAAGCCGGTCACCGGGCCGGGCCTGGACCGGGGCATCGTCTTCCAGCAGTACGCGCTGCTGCCGTGGCGCACCGCCCAGGGCAACGTCGAGTTCGGCCTGGAGGCCACCGGTGTGCCGCGCCGCCAACGCGCCGCCCGGGCCAAGGAGTTCCTGGACCTCGTCGGACTGACCGGCTTCGAGGACCGGCACCCGCACCAGCTCTCCGGAGGCATGCGCCAGCGCGTCGCCATCGCCCGCGCACTGGCGTACGACCCGGACGTGCTGCTGATGGACGAGCCGTTCGCCGCGCTCGACGCGCAGACCCGCGAGTCCCTCCAGGACGAGCTGCGCCGCATCTGGCGAAGCACCGGCAAGACCGTCGTCTTCATCACGCACGGCATCGAGGAGGCCGTCTACCTCGGGCAGCGGGTGGCCGTCATGACCTCCCGGCCCGGCCGGGTCAAGGAGGTCGTCCCGGTCTCCTTCGGCGACCGCGACGGACTGCTGGGGGAGGCCCTGCGGTCCAGCCCGGAGTTCGCCCGCTACCGGCACGAGATCTGGAACCTCCTCCACGACGAGGTGGCCCGAGCCCAGCAACTGGAGAAGGAGGCGGCAGCCGCATGAGCACCGGAACCGACACCACCGCCCCGGCGGCCTCGGCCCCCACCACCCCGGCCGAGTCCGTCCCCACCCCCGCCCCGGCCCCCGCCGAGTCCGCCCCGAGCGGGGGCCTCGCTCCCGGCCCGGCCGAGTCCGTCCCGCCGACGGGGCCCGCCGCGGCCACTTCCGGGACCGCCCCTGCCGGATCCCCGTTCCTCAAGACGCCCGCCCCGGTGGACCCCGCCAAGGTCCCGGCCCCGGCCCCCGCCGAGTCCGCCCCGAGCGGGGGCCTCGCTCCCGGCCCGGCCGAGTCCGTCCCGCCGACGGGGCCCGCCGCGGCCGCCTCCGGGACCGCCCCTGCCGGTGTCCCGGTCCTCAAGACCCCGGCCCCGGCCGGCCTGGCCCCGGCGGCCGACACCGACGCCTCCCCCGGGCCGGGCCGGGCACCCGCCGCGCCCGCAGCCCCGGCCCCCGTCCGGACGAGGACCGCCGCACTGGTCGTCGTACGCGCCCTGAAGGCCGTCGTCCTCCGGACCGCCGCGATCCTCGCCCTGGTCGCCCTCTGGGAGTTCGCCCCCCGCGCCGGCCTGGTAGACGCCACCTTCCTGCCGCCCGTCAGCGAGGTGGCCGTCGCCTGGTGGGAGCTGGCCGGCGACGGCCAGCTCGCCGACCACACCCAGGCCAGCCTGCTCCGCTCCTTCGGCGGCTTCGGCATCGCCGTGGCCGTCGCCGTCCCGCTCGGCCTGCTCATCGGCTGGTACCGGCCGCTCGCCGACTTCCTCGGCCCCCTGCTGGAGGTCTTCCGCAACACCGCGGCCCTCGCGCTGCTCCCGGTGTTCGTCCTGCTCCTCGGCATCGGCGAGACCTCGAAGGTGTCGATCGTCGTCTACGCCTGCCTCTGGCCCGTCCTGCTCAACACCATCAGCGCCGTCCGCAACGCCGACCCCACCCTGATCCGGCTCGCCCGGTCGATGGACCTCTCCACGCCCCGCCTGTTCCAGAAGGTGATCCTGCCGGCCTCCGTACCGGCCATCTTCACCGGGATCCGGCTGGCCGGCGCCGTCTCCATCCTCGTGCTGGTGGCCGCCGAGATGATCGGCGCCAAGGCCGGCCTCGGCTATCTGATCAACGCCTCGCAGTTCAACTTCGCCATCCCGCAGATGTACGCGGGCATCGTCACCATCTCCGCCATCGGCGTGGCCTTCAACCAGCTGCTGGTGACGATCGAACGCCGCCTCAGCACCTGGCGCGTCCCGGCCTGACGGCCCGTGCCCGGGTTCCGACACCCGACGGCCCCACCCCCGCTTCGCGCCACCTGACACACAAGGAACAGTCATGACCACCGCCCCCCGGACCCTCCACCTCAACGCCTTCCTCATGAACGCCGGGCACCACGACGCCGCCTGGCGCCACCCCGACAGCACCCCCGAACGGGTCACCGACCTGCGGTACTTCCAGGAACTGGCCCGCACCGCCGAGCGCGGACGGCTCGACTCCATCTTCTTCGCCGACGGGCTCGCCCTCTGGGGCAAGGCCCGCTACAACGCCCTCGGCGGCTTCGAGCCGCTCACCCTGCTGTCCGCCATCGCCGCCGTCACCGAGCACATCGGGCTGATCGCGACCGTCTCCACCACCTTCAACGAGCCCTTCAACACCGCCCGGAAGTTCGCCTCCCTCGACCACATCAGCGGTGGCCGCGCCGGCTGGAACATCGTCACCTCCGGCACCGTCGACGAGGCCCGCAACTTCAACCGCGACGAGCACCTGGCGCACCACCTCCGCTACGACCGCGCCCGCGAGTTCCTCGACGTCGCCACCAAGCTCTGGGACAGCTGGGAGGACGACGCGATCGTCCTCGACAAGGAGGGCGGCATCTACGCCGACACCGACAAGCTCCACCCCGCCGCCCACCGCGGCGAGTACTTCGGTGTCGCCGGACCGCTCAACGTCCCGCGCTCGCCCCAGGGCCACCCGCTCCTCGTGCAGGCCGGCTCCTCCGAGGACGGCAAGGAGTTCGCCGCCCAGTACGCCGAGGCCGTCTTCACCGCCCAGCAGACGCTCGCCGACGGCCAGACCTTCTACAAGGACCTCAAGTCCCGCCTCGCCAAGTACGGCCGTACCGAGGGCGACCTGCTCGTCCTGCCCGGCATCGCCCCGGTCATCGGCTCCACCGAGGCCGAGGCCAAGGCCCTGGAGCAGCAGCTCACCGACCTCCAGGTGCCGGAGTACGGTCTCGCCCAGCTCTCCGGCATGCTCAACGTGGACCTGACCGGCCTGCCGCTCGACGGCCCGCTGCCCGACCTGCCCGAGGAGCGGGACGTCAACGGCAACAAGAGCCGCTTCACCCTCGTCGCCGAGCTCGCCCGCCGCGACGGCCTCTCCCTGCGCGAGCTGATCGCCCGCCTCGGCGCCGGCCGCGGCCACCGCACCTTCGCGGGCACCCCCGAGCAGATCGCCGACCAGCTGGAGGAGTGGTTCACTCAGGGCGCCGCCGACGGCTTCAACATCATGGCGCCCGTCCTGCCCACGGGTCTGACCGGCTTCGTCGACCACGTCGTGCCGATCCTGCAGCGGCGCGGCCTGTTCCGCACCGAGTACACCGGCCGCACCCTCCGCGAGAACTACGGCCTGGCCCGGCCGGCCAACCGCCACACCAGGGGGAGCGCATGACCGATCACGTCACCGACGTCCTCGTCGTCGGCGGCGGACCGGCCGCCACCTGGGCCGCCCTCAAGGCGGCCCGGGCCGGGGCCCGGGCCGTCCCCGGGGACAAGGGCCGCACGCCCGGGGCGCTCAGGGCGATCGGGCCGCCGCTGGGAGGAGACCTGCGGCCGATCACGTCCTGAGGTCGGGGGGCGGGGCCGGGCCCCGGCCCTGCCGGTCCTCGCGTCAGACCGTCAGGACGATCTTGCCGCGCGTGCGGCCCGCGGCGCTCAGCTCCCAGGCCTTGGCCGCCTCGGCGAGCGGCAGCGCGTGCTCCACGTTGACGGTGAGGCTGCCCGCGTCGGCCAGTTCCGCGAGGAAGGTCAGATCGGCCGTGTCGGGGCGCACCCACAGCTGGTGGGCGCCCTTGGCGGCCGCCTCGTAGTCGGCGATGGAGACGACCCGGCCGGGCTCCTTGACCAGGGACTGCAGCGTCTCCACGACGTCGTCCCCGTAGAAGTCCAGGGCCGCGTCGACGCCTTCGGGCGCCAGCTCGCGGATCCGGTCCGCCAGGCCCTCCCCGTACAGCACCGGTTCGGCGCCGAGCCCGCGCAGGTAGTCGTGGTTGTGCGCGCCGGCGGTGCCGATGACCCGAAGGCCGAGCGCGACGGCGATCTGCACGCCGAAGGAGCCCGTGCCGCCCGCCGCGGAGTGGATGACGACGGTCTCGCCGGCCTTGACGCCCACGCGGGTGAGGGACTGGTAGGCGGTGAGGCCGGCCAGCGGGAGGCCCGCGGCCTGCTCGAAGCTCAGCGCGCGGGGCTTTCGGGCGAGGGTGCGGACGGGGGCGGAGACCAGTTCGGCGTAGGTGCCGAGCTCCACCCACTCCTTGCGGACGTAGCCGTACACCTCGTCGCCCACGGCGTGGTCGAAGGTGTCCGGGCCGACCTCCTCGACGATCCCGGCGACGTCCCAGCCGGGTATGACGGGGTAGCGGACTTCGAGGATCGGGTCGAGGTATCCGGCGGCGAGCTTCCAGTCCACCGGATTGACCCCGGCGGCCTTGACGCGGACGAGGACCTCGCCCGGTCCCACCTTCGGCTTCGGTACGTCAACGAGCGTGAGGTCCTGGGCAGTTCCGTATGCGCTGTACGTGATGGCCTTCATGATCGTTCCCAACAGGGTCCTGCCGGGCCCTATTCCCTCACGCGGGCAGGGTGTTGCGGTGCGAGCTCCGGCGGGCCGCGGCGAAGAGCGCCTGGATCTGCGTACCGGACTGCTCGACGTCGTCGAGGGGGGAGGGGAAGGGCAGCGTCACGTCCCGGTGGCCGCGCCGCTCCTCCAGCCGCAGCGTGATCCCGTACCGGTCCACGGCGACCGGGAGCGCGCGCACGACGGCGGAGGTGGGCAGCGGACGGACCAGGCGCAGCAGCAGGGTGACGAGGTCGTGGTGGTCGTCGAGGAGGTGCGTGAGCATGCCGGCCTCGTACGGGGCGAGCGGGTCGGGGTGGGCCGCCTCCAGCTCTTCCAGGCCGGCGTACGCAATGCCGTGCTCGGTTTCCAGGACGGCCTGGCCGAACTCCACGCAGGTGGAGCCGGCGGCCCCGTCCGAGTACGGGGTGAGCAGGCGGCCCCGCACGGTGACGCGGGCGCGCACCCGGTCGCGTACGGGGGTGGGGGCGATGTCGGTGAATTCCAGCCGGATCGTGGGCCGGTACTCGTCGTCGCCGCCCGGTTCGGCGGGGTGCAGGTGCAACCGGCCCATCGGGTCGCCGCCGTCGAGGTGGCGGACCTCGGTGCGCCGTTCGCCGGTGATCAGGGTCATGGAGTGGGCGGCGGCCAGGATCGACCGGATTCGCTCGGCGTCGGTGGGCCGGGCGGCCGGGGTGGCGGGGGCACCGGACATGCGCATGCGGATCTCTCCATCGTCCGAGTAAGTTAGGTATGCCTAACCTAACTCATCCTGGGCTCCGGGGGTACTCGGCGTGGTTCGTGTCGCTGTTGGGCTGAACGGGTGAAACGCGAGAGGATGGGGGGATGCACAAGAAGCGCGCGGCCGAGGCGGCCCGGTGAGCAGGTACGACGTCACCGACGAACAGTGGGAGGGGCTCGCGCAGGTGGTCCCCCTGCGCAGTCGCAACGAATGGCCCTCCCGGGTGGACCACCGCACGATTCCCAAGGCGCCCGGAGCGTCGGTGGCGGAGCAGCGGCGCTTCGTGGTGATCAGAGTTCAGATCTTCGCGGACGCGCGGGAGGTGGCGGAGTACCTGATCGCGCAGATCCCGGTGCTGCTCGACCTCACCGGCGCGGACAGCGAAGTGGCCAAGCGGATCCTGGACTTCAGCAGCGGCGTGGTCTTCGGACTGGGCAGCGGGATGCACCGGGTGGACCGGAACGTCTTCCTGCTGGCGCCGGTGGGGACCGAGGTCGAGGGCATCGCGGCCGCGGCCGTCCCCCGATCGTAGGAAGGTCCCCGCGAGGGAACGGTTCGCCGGGGCCACGGAGGGCCCGGCGGCCCGTACCGTCCCGCGCATGGACGCCACCTTGGACGCGGCGGTGGGCCCCGCCCCCGCCGCACTCGCCCCCGACGCCGCCCCCGACGCCGCCCCCGCCGCCGACCCCGACGCCGCGTTAGCCGAGGCCGCTCCGGCCCACGGCGCGTCGGCCGACACCCCCACCGTCCCCGCACAGGCCGCGCCGACGCGCGCCGGCCGCGCCGCCCGTGCGCGGGCCGGTGCCGCCCCGGCGACCGGGGCCCGGGCCCGGTCTGCCGCTTTCGCGGCACCGGCCGCCTCCGCGGGTGGGGGGCCCGTCTCCTCCGCACCGGCCGGACCGGCCGATGGCGCGGCCGTGCCGACGTACCCCGAGCCCGACGGCTCCGGACCCCCCGCCGGGCCCGCGCAGCGGTATCCGCGGCCCGTCGTCACCGAACTGCGGCTCTCCGCCTTCGGGCCGCACCGGACGGCGGCCTTCCCGCTCGGACCCGTCACCCTCTTCGCCGGGCCGAGCGGCAGCGGCAAGTCCCAGGCCCTGGCCGCCTACGAGGCCCTGGCGGGGCTGGGTTCCGGCGCCACGCTGGAGGAGGCCTTCCCGGACCCGCGCGCCCGCATCCCCGACCTGGCCGTCCCCGACGCCCAGCGGCGGCGCGGATTCCGCCTCGGCTGCACGGTCGACGGCCCGGCCGGCCCGGTCCGGCTCGACCTGGCCGTCCAGGCCGAGCCCACGCTGCGGATCGTCGGCGAACGGCTGTCGCAGGACGGGCAGATCCTGCTCGCCACCGCCCTGCGCGACCCCGGCCGGCGCTCCGTGCAGGCCGCCTGGCTGACCGGCGGCGCCATCGGCGTCACCCGGGCCCCGCTGCCCGACGACCGGCTCGGCACCGCACTCCTCCCGCTGCGCGTCGCCGGCTCCACGGCCGGCCAGCGACAGGTCCTCGCCGCCGCCGAACAGGTCGTCGTCGCCTTGCGCTCGGTGTTCCCCTGCGACCCCAGTCCGGACCGGATGCGCGCCGCCGTCCCGCCCGGGGAGGGCCGGCTGCTCGGCGACTGCGCCAACCTGGCCGACGTACTGCGCCGGACCCGCCACGAATGCGGCACCCGCCACGCGCTGCTGGCCGGGGCGGCCCGCACCGGCTGCGCCGGGCCCGTCGCCGGCCTCGGCGTACGGGCCCCCGCGGGCGGCGGAGCGGTCACGGCCGTACTGGACCGCGGGCCCGCCCGGCCCGCCACGGAACTGGCCCGCCTCGGCGCGGGCGAACTGCGCTTCCTCGCACTGGCACTGGTCCTGCTGACCGGGCCGGGAGTGCTGGCCATGGACCCGGCCGCCGAACTGCTCTCCGCGCAGCAGGCCCTGACCGTGCTGGCCGACGGCTTCGACCGCGGCCTGGACCGGCGCCAGAGCGCCGAGCTGCTGCGGCTGGCCCTGCTGTCCGGGGCGCGCGGCCACATCCGGCTGGTGGCGGCCGTGGGGGAGGACACCGCGGCTGCCGCCCGCCTCCTCCCGGGCGTCGCGATGGTAGACCTGACGGCATGAACGAGACCCAGGGGCCGCGCCCCGAGCCGCGCCCCGGACCGCGTCCCGAGCAGCGCCCCGACGAACGGCTGGACCGACTGCAGCGCCGGCTCGCGGAGTTCGCGGCCGCGCGCGGCTGGGAGCCGTACCACACGCCCAAGAACCTGGCCGTCGCGCTGAGCGTGGAGGCGGCCGAACTGGTCGAGATCTTCCAGTGGCTGACGCCGGAACAGTCGGCGAAGGTCATGGAGAAGCCGGAAACCGCCCACCGCGTGGCCGATGAGGTGGCCGACGTGCTCGCGTATCTGCTGCAGTTCTGTGAGGTTCTCGGGGTGGATGTGCTGGATGCGCTCGCCGCGAAGATCGAGAGGAACGAACTCCGCTTCCCTGTGGCCGATACACCGACACCGAATCGTCACTCTTCGGAGTGATGGACTCATCCACAATCACGTTTGTGTCCACATTTTCCGAATACCCCTGGCTTTACTGGCTCGTTGCCCTCACTCTGGGTAGTGGTGAGGACGGCGGGATGTCGTGCGGACGGGGGACGGCATATGGATGCGGTACGGCTCATCGCGGCCGGCCGGCACGCGCTGGCACAGAGTGGGGCTGCGTGGGACATCGTGGGCGAGGCCTGGCAGGCCCAGGCGCTCGCGCAGGGGATCGGGAGCCATCTGGCGGTCACCGGGCCGCCGGAGCTGAGATCGGAGGCACGGGGACTGGGGGAAGCGGGAGGCAGAGGATGCGGGGTGCTCGACAGAGCCGCCCTGCGCGGCGAGGGCAGTGCGCCCGAGTATCCGCCGCGGGCGGCGCAGCTGAGCAAGGTCTCGGATGTCCGCCAGGCGCTGCTCGGGCTTCAGGCGCTGCTGGGCGAAGTGGGGATAGCCCTGGTCGGGGTGGCCTGCGGGACGGACGAGGAGACCCTGTACTGGCAGTGCATAGAGTCGATCGACGCGGCTGACGAGTCGAGCGACAGGGTACGGGCGATCCTGCGCCGCATGGTGGTCCGCGAGCGGGGATCCGCCTCGGGCGTGGCCTGAGCGGACGCCTTCGGCGGCGGCGGGTGCGGCGAGTGGGGTCCCGCCGTGCGCGGCGGGACCCGCACGGTCAGGACGACCGGTAGGACGGGCGCTCGCCCTCGGCGGTGCGGTCCGTGGAGGACTGGAGATCGGCGTCGAGCTGGGAGAGGTCGGCGTTCAGCGCCGCCATCAGCTCTTCCATCTGCTGGAGCAGCCCCTTCGGCGCGCCGCCGCCCTGGGCGGGTACCACGGGCTCCTGCGGTGCGTACTCGTGTGCTGCCTGTCCGGCCGGTCCGTTCGGTCCGGTCTGTCGGGGGGTCTCCGGCACGGCCTCGTGGGACATGGCGGCCTCCTCGGCCCTGGCCCTTCCAAGGCGGAAGGGGGCGGTGGACGCGCCGGGGGGAGTCCGCCGGCGCGCGGGCCGGGCGGTCCGGCTCCGTCCGAGGAAACGATCCCCATCCGGGCTGGTCACTGGCGGCGTCCCGGGTGGACCGTCCGGTTGACGCAGATTCACCCTGCCGGGGTGGGAAGGGCAGGATGGGTACATGGATCTGCGCATTTTCACCGAGCCGCAGCAGGGTGCGAGCTACGACACCCTCCTGACCGTCGCCAAGGCCACCGAGGATCTGGGCTTCGACGCCTTCTTCCGTTCCGACCACTACCTGAAGATGGGATCCGCCGACGGCCTGCCCGGCCCCACCGACGCCTGGATCACCCTCGCCGGCCTGGCCCGCGAGACCAAGCGGATCAGGCTGGGCACGCTGATGACGGCCGGCACCTTCCGGCTGCCCGGCGTCCTCGCCATCCAGGTGGCGCAGGTGGACCAGATGTCCGGCGGCCGTGTCGAACTGGGCCTGGGCGCGGGCTGGTTCGAGGAGGAGCACAAGGCCTACGGGATCCCCTTCCCCGCGGACCGGATGTCCCGGCTGGAGGAACAGCTGGCCATCGTCACCGGCATGTGGGCCACCGAGCCCGGCGCCACCTTCGACTTCGCGGGCCGCCACTACCAGGTGGAGAACTCGCCCGCGCTCCCCAAGCCAGCCCAGGCCAAGGTCCCCGTCCTCATCGGCGGCCACGGCGCCAAGCGCACCCCGCGGCTCGCCGCGCGCTACGCGTCCGAGTTCAACATGCCGTTCGCTTCGGTCGCCGACAGCGAGCGGCAGTTCGGCCGCGTCCGGGAGGCGGCCGAGGAGGCCGGCCGCAAGCCCGACGACCTCGTCTACTCCAACGCCCTCGTCGTGTGCGTGGGCAGGGACGACGCGGAGGTGGCCCGCCGGGCCGCCGCCATCGGCCGGGACGTGGACGAGCTCAAGGCCAACGGCCTGGCCGGCTCCCCGGCCGAGGTCGTCGAGAAGGTCGGCGCCTACGGAGCCGCCGGCTCCTCCCGCGTCTATCTCCAGCTGCTCGACCTCGACGACCTGGACCACCTGGAGCTGATCTCCGCCCAGGTGCTCTCCCGGCTCGGTCAGTAGGAGGCGCCCCCGTGCCACGCGCGTCCGGCCCGCTCGCCGAGGCCCTCAGCCGCAGGACCGTGATCCTGGACGGCGGCCTGAGCAACCAGCTCGCCGACCAGGGCTGCGACCTGTCCGGCGGCCTCTGGACGGGCCGGGTGCTCGCCGAGCGGCCGGACCAGGTGGAGGCCGCCCACACGGCGTACGCGCGGGCCGGCGCCGAGGTGCTGATCACCGCCGGCTACCAGGTCGGCTACGAGGCCTTCGCCGCCCACGGGTACGACCGCGCCGCGACCACCGCCCTGCTGCACCGCGGCGTCGCCCTCGCCGTCCGCGCGGCCGAGGCCGCCGACCACGAGGTGTGGGTGGCCGCCTCGGTGGGCCCGTACGGGGCGGTGCTCGCGGACGGCTCCGAATACCGCGGCCGGTACGGCCTGAGCGTGCGCGAGCTCGCCGCCTTCCACCGCCCCCGCATCGAGGCCCTGCTCGACGCCGGCCCCGACGTCCTCGCCGTGGAGACCCTCCCCGACCCGGACGAGGCCGAGGCCGTGCTCACCGTCCTCGCGGAAACCGGTGCCCCGGCCTGGCTGAGCTACACCGTGGCCGGCGGCCGCACCCGCTCCGGCGCGCCCCTCCCCGCGGCCTTCGCCCTCGCCGCGGACGCCCCGGAGATCATCGCGCTCGGCGTCAACTGCTGTGACCCGGCCGAGGTCCTGCCCGCCCTCGACGCGGCCGCCGCCACCACCCGCAAGCCGCTCCTGGCCTACCCCAACGACGGCTCCGTCTGGGACGCCGCCACCCACACCTGGCACACCCCCGAGACCCCGGCCCCCTGGCCGACCCGCGCCTGGCAGCGCGCCGGCGCCCGCCTCATCGGCGGCTGCTGCCGCATCGGCCCCGCCGGGATCGCCGCCCTGGCCACCGCCGCGCACCCCCGGAAAACGAGAGGCGCTCAGGGACGGTGACCAGCAACAATCGGTCGTGTGTTCCTGACGATCTCCACCACCGGCTCCCCTGAACGATCCGCCACCGACCTGGGCTACCTGCTGCACAAGCATCCCGGGAAGACGCAGGCGTTCTCCACCTCCCACGGCACCGCCCACGTGTTCTACCCCGAGGCCACCGCCGAACGGTGCACGGCGGCCCTGCTGCTGGAGGTGGACCCCGTCGCACTCGTGCGGCGCGGTCAGGGCAAGGGCCGGGGCGGAGCCCCCGACGCCGCGCTCGCGCAGTACGTCAACGACCGCCCGTACGCCGCCTCCTCGCTGCTCGCCGTCGCGCTCAGCGGAGTCTTCCGCACCGCGCTCAAGGGCCAGTGCGCCCTGCGCCCGGAACTCCCGGAGCGGGCGCTGCCGCTGCGCATCGAGATCCCGGTGCTGCCCGCACGCGGCGGGGCCGCGCTCGTGCACCGGCTGTTCGACCCGCTCGGCTGGGACCTCGTACAGGCCGGGGCCCTGCCGCTCGACGAGCAGTTCCCCGAGTGGGGCGACTCGCGCTACGTACGGCTCGTCCTGGAGGGCGAGCTGCGCCTGGCCGACGCCCTGCGCCAGCTCTACGTGCTGCTGCCGGTGCTCGACGACGCCAAGCACTACTGGATCGCCCCCGACGAGGTCGACAAGCTGCTGCGCGCCGGAGACGGCTGGCTCGCCGCCCACCCCGAGAACGGGCTGATCAGCTCCCGCTACCTGGCCCGCCACAAGCGGCTGACCCAGGACGCCATCGAGCGCCTGGAGCTGGTGCGCCTCGCCGAGGCCGACGGCAGCGAGGTCGAGGAGCTCGACAACGCCGTGGACGAGACGCGGGACACGGAGGAGCGGCCCGTGCCGCTCGCCGTGCAGCGGCGCGAGGCGATCCTCGCCGCGCTGCGCGCCGCGGGCGCCCAGCGGGTGCTCGACCTCGGCTGCGGACAGGGCCAGCTGGTGCAGGCCCTGCTCAAGGACCCCGCGTACACCGAGATCATCGGCATGGACGTGTCCGTACGGGCCCTGAACACGGCCGCCCGGCGGCTGCGCCTGGAGCGGCTGGGCGAGCGGCAGAGCTCGCGCGTGACGCTCCTGCAGGGCTCGCTCGCCTACACCGACAAGCGGCTGGCCGGTTACGACGCGGCCGTGCTGAGCGAGGTCATCGAGCACCTGGACCCGGAGCGGCTGCCCGCCCTGGAGTACGTGGTGTTCGGCTCGGCCCGCCCCCGCACGGTGCTCGTGACCACCCCGAACGTCGAGTACAACGTCCGCTGGGAGACCCTGCCCGCCGGGCACGTCCGGCACGGTGACCACCGCTTCGAGTGGACCCGCGAGGAGTTCCGCGCCTGGGCCGGCTCCGTGGCGGCGCGCCACGGGTACGAGGTCGCGTACGTCCCCGTCGGCGACGACGACCCCGAGGTCGGCCCGCCGACCCAGATGGCCGTCTTCACCCAGACCGACACCACCACCGACACCCCGAAGGAGGGCGAGGCAGCATGACCAACGAGACCGAGACCGAGACCGAGACCGGGACCGAGACCGGGACCGAGACCGAGGCCGGGACCGGGACCGGGACGGAGACCGGGGCACAGACCCACCGCACCCGCGTACTTCCCGTCACCGACCTGTCCCTCGTCGTCCTGATCGGGGCCACGGGATCGGGCAAGTCCACCTTCGCCCGCAAGCACTTCAAGCCGACCGAGGTCATCTCCTCCGACTACTGCCGCGGCCTGGTCTCCGACGACGAGAACGACCAGAGCGCGAGCCGCGACGCCTTCGACGTCCTGCACTACATCGCGGGCAAGCGCCTCGCCGCCGGCCGCCTCACCGTCGTCGACGCCACCAGCGTCCAGGCCGACGCCCGCCGTCAGCTGGTCCGGCTCGCCCGCGAGCACGACGTCCTGCCCATCGCCATCGTCCTGGACCTGCCCGAACAGGTCTGCGCCGAGCGCAACGCGGCCCGCCCCGACCGCGCCGGACTGCCCCGCGCCGTCATCCAGCGCCACCGCCGCGACCTGCGGCGCTCGCTGCGCGGCCTGGAGCGCGAGGGCTTCCGCAAGGTCCACGTCCTGCGCTCGGTCGAGGAGGCCGAGACCGCCGAGGTGGTCCTGGAGAAGCGCTTCAACGACCTCACCCACCTCACCGGCCCCTTCGACATCGTCGGTGACATCCACGGCTGTTCCTCCGAGCTGGAGACCCTGCTCGCCAAGCTCGGCTACGAGGACGGCGTCCACCCCGAGGGCCGCACGGCCGTCTTCGTCGGCGACCTCGTCGACCGCGGCCCGGACAGCCCCGGCGTGCTGCGCCGCGTCATGGGCATGGTGAAGTCCGGCAACGCCCTGTGCGTGCCCGGCAACCACGAGAACAAGCTCGGCCGCTACCTCAAGGGCTCCAAGGTCCAGCGGACCCACGGCCTCGCCGAGACCATCGAGCAGCTGGAGCAGGAGCCGGCGGAGTTCGTCGAGGAGGTACGGGAGTTCATCCGCGGCCTCGTCAGCCACTACGTCCTCGACGGCGGCAAGCTGGTGGTCTGCCACGCCGGCCTGCCCGAGAAGTACCACGGCCGCACCTCCGGCCGGGTCCGCTCGCACGCCCTGTACGGGGACACCACCGGCGAGACGGACGAGTTCGGCCTGCCCGTGCGCTATCCGTGGGCGGAGGACTACCGGGGCAAGGCCGTGGTGGTCTACGGCCACACCCCGGTCCCGGACACCGCCTGGATCAACAACACCATGTGCCTCGACACCGGAGCCGTCTTCGGCGGGAGGATGACCGCGCTGCGCTGGCCCGAGCGCGAACTGGTCGACGTACCGGCCGAGAAGGTCTGGTACGAGCCGACGCGCCCGCTCGCCGCCGAGGCGCCGGGGGGCCACGACGGGCGTCCGCTCGACCTGGCCGACGTGCACGGGCGCCGGGTCGTGGAGACCCGGCACCTGGGCAACGTCAACGTGCGCGAGGAGAACGCGGCGGCTGCCCTGGAGGTCATGAGCCGCTTCGCGGTGGACCCGCGGCTGGTTCCGTACCTGCCGCCGACCATGGCGCCGACGGCGACCTCGCGGGAGGGCGGCTACCTGGAGCACCCGGCCGAGGCCTTCGCGCAGTACCGCGCGGACGGCGTCGCCCAGGTCGTGTGCGAGGAGAAGCACATGGGCTCCCGCGCCACCGTCCTGGTCTGCAAGGACGCCGGCGCGGCCCGCGACCGCTTCGGCGTCGAGGGCCCGACCGGTTCCGTCTACACCCGCACCGGGCGGCCCTTCTTCAAGGATCCGGCGGTCACCGAGGAGGTCCTCACCCGGCTCCGCTCGGCGATCAGTGACGCCGGCCTCTGGGACGAGCTCGGCACGGACTGGCTGCTCCTCGACGGTGAACTGCTGCCCTGGTCCCTGAAGTCCGGCGGACTGCTGCGCAACCAGTACGCCGCCGTGGGCGCCGCCTCGGGCGCCGTCTTCCCGGACGCGATGGCCGCCCTGGAGGCGGCCGCCGCCCGGGGCGTCGACACCGGGGAGCTGCTGGAGCGCCAGCGCGGCCGGGCCGCCGACGCGGCCGCCTTCACCGACGCCTACCGCCGCTACTGCTGGACCACCGACGGGCTGGACGGCGTTCGGTTCGCGCCCTTCCAGCTGCTGGCGGCGGCCGGGCGGTCGCTGGCCGCCGTGCCCCACGACGAGCAGCTGTTCTGGCTGGACCGCCTCGTCGCCGCCGACGAGGCCGCGGGCACCGGGTTGCTGCGCCGCACCGGCCGGATCCTGGTGGACACCGCGGACGAGGACTCCGTACGGGCGGGCACCGAATGGTGGCTGGAGCTGACGGCCGCCGGCGGCGAGGGCATGGTGGTCAAGCCCCTCCAGGCGTACGCCCGGGACGGGAAGGGCCGCCTGGTGCAGCCCGGGGTCAAGGTGCGCGGACGCGAGTACCTGCGGATCATCTACGGTCCGGAGTACACCCGTCCGGACCACCTGGAGCGGCTGCGCGAGCGCTTCCTCGGGCACAAGCGCTCGCTCGCCCTGCGCGAGTACGCGCTCGGCCTGGAGGCGCTGGACCGGCTGGCCGCGGAGGAGCCGCTGTGGCGGGTCCACGAGGCCGTCTTCGCGGTGCTCGCCCTGGAGTCGGAGCCGGTGGACCCGCGGCTCTGAGCGGACGGGACGGGGGACGCGTCAGCACGACCCGTAAAGGCGTGGCCCCCGTACGGCCGCTAATTAGGTCGTATGGGGGAACTTTCACGGGGAACTCCGGGAAAACCACCGGCGGGATCGTTCAACCAGGGCAGCGGAATGTCCGCGACCCTGGAAGGACGGAACGTCACTTATGAAGATGACCGCGCGCGGAAGCATTGCGGCGCTCATGACCTGTATGGCCGCGGCCGGTGCGGCCACCCCGGCCGCGGCGGACTCGGTGCCGGTCGGTGTGCCGCTGGACGCCGTGAAGACCACGCTGGGCGTGGACACCCCGCGCGTGGGCACGGGCGTGCCGGTGCCGGTCGTGGGAGCGCCCGAGGCGCCCCGCTTCCACAAGGGGGACATGCTCCCGACCCCACTGCTCCCGGTGGTCCCGATCGGCACCGAGCTCGGCAGCACCCTCGTCACCTCCCCGGTGCCGAACCTGCTGGGCAAGCCGGAGACGGACGGCGAGGGTTCCGTGGAGGCCCCGGCCACCGGTCTGCTCGCCCGGACCCCCGGGCTGGTCGCCGGCGGTCTGCTGACCATGCCGGACGCCTCCAACTCCGGGATCCCGAACCTGGCCGCGCCCGAACTGGGCCTGACCGCCCCGGAACTCACCGGCGCCCCGTCGGCGCTTCTCGGCCTCGGCACCCCCCGCTGAGCGGACGCCACGTCAAAAGGCCGCCCGGTCTGCGAACGTGTACGGCATGGGATTCCATGTCGACTCCGAGACCGGGCGGCTTCGCCGCGTCATCCTCCACCGGCCCGACCTGGAGCTGAAGCGGCTCACACCGAGCAACAAGGACGCGCTCCTCTTCGACGACGTGCTGTGGGTGCGCCGGGCCCGCCAGGAGCACGACGGCTTCGCGGACGTGCTGCGGGACCGGGGCGTGGAGGTTCACCTCTTCGGGGACCTGCTGTGCGAGGCCCTCGAGATCCCGGAGGCGAGACACCTCGTACTGGACCGGGTCTTCGACGAGAAGGAGTACGGGCCGCTCGCCACCGACCACCTGCGGTCGGTCTTCGACGGACTGCCCTCGGCCGAGCTGGCGGAGGCGCTGGTCGGCGGGATGACCAAGCGGGAGTTTCTGGAGCGGTACGCCGAGCCGGTGTCCGTGCGCTTCCACGCCCTGGACACCGACGGCTTCCTGCTCGGGCCGCTGCCCAACCACCTCTTCACCCGTGACACCTCCGCCTGGATCTACGACGGGGTGTCCATCAACGCGATGCGCTGGCCGGCCCGGCAGCGCGAGACCGTCCACTTCGAGGCGATCTACAAGCACCACCCGCTCTTCACCACCTCCGGTGCCTTCCACTACTGGTCGCAGGGGCAGGCGGACTACCCCTCGACGATCGAGGGCGGGGACGTGCTGGTCATCGGCAACGGCGCGGTGCTGATCGGGATGAGCGAGCGCACCACGCCCCAGGCGGTGGAGATGCTGGCGCGGGGCCTGTTCGCCGCCGGCTCGGCCACCACCATCGTGGCGCTGGACATGCCGAAGAGCCGGGCCTTCATGCATTTGGACACGGTGATGACGATGGTGGACGGAGATACGTTCACTCAGTACGCGGGGCTCGGCATGCTCCGTTCCTACACGATCGAGCCGGGCGCCGGTCCGCAGGAGCTGAAGGTGACCGACCACCCGGCGGAGCACATGCACCGGGCCATCGCGGCGGCGCTCGGCCTGGACTCGATCCGGGTGCTGACCGCGACGCAGGACGTGCACTCGGCGGAACGCGAGCAGTGGGACGACGGGTGCAACGTGCTGGCCGTGGAGCCGGGGGTGGTGGTCGCCTACGAGCGGAACGTGACGACCAACACGCACCTGCGCAAGCAGGGCATCGAGGTGATCGAGATCCCGGGCAGCGAACTGGGGCGGGGCCGGGGCGGTCCGCGCTGCATGAGCTGTCCGGTGGAGCGGGACGCGGTCTGAGGCCCGGGGCGGCCACCGGCCCGGGAGAGGCGGGCAGGGGAGAGGGGCGGGCGAGGGCGGGGGAAGGGGCTCTGTATACCAATACAGAGCATCGTATAGACTTCCAACATCCCCTGTCACCGTGACGCTGGAGCGACCCCATGGCCACCGACCTCGCCGGCCGCAGTTTTCTCAAGGAGCTCGATTTCACGGCCGCCGAGTTCCGCGGCCTGATCGAGCTCGCCGCCGCACTGAAGGCGGCCAAGAAGGCCGGGGTCGAGCAGCGCCTGCTCCAGGGCAGGAACATCGCACTGATCTTCGAGAAGACCTCGACTCGGACCCGCTGCGCCTTCGAGGTCGCCGCCGCGGACCAGGGTGCCCACACCACCTACCTCGACCCCGCCGGCTCCCAGATGGGTCACAAGGAGTCGGTCAAGGACACCGCGCGGGTGCTGGGCCGGATGTTCGACGGGATCGAGTACCGGGGTGACAGCCAGCAGGCCGTCGAGGAGCTCGCCGCACACTCGGGCGTCCCCGTCTTCAACGGCCTCACCGACGACTGGCACCCGACCCAGATGCTGGCCGACCTGCTCACCATGACCGAGCACACCACCAAGCCGCTGGACCGGATCGCCTTCGCCTACCTCGGCGACGCCCGCTTCAACATGGGCAACTCGTACCTGGTGACCGGCGCGCTGCTGGGCATGGACGTGCGGATCGTCGCGCCCAGGGCCTACTGGCCGGCCGAGCCGGTGGTGGCCGCGGCGCGGGAGCTCGCGGAGGGCAGCGGCGCCCGGATCACCCTGACCGAGGAGGTCGCCGAGGGGGTCGCGCAGGCGGACTTCGTGGTGACCGACATCTGGGTCTCCATGGGCGAGCCCAAGGAGATCTGGGACGAGCGGATCGCGGCCCTGTCCCCGTACGCCGTGACCATGGACGTGCTGCGGGCCACCGGGAACCCGGACGTGAAGTTCATGCACTGCCTGCCGGCCTTCCACGACCTCGGCACCAAGGTGGCCCGGGAGATCCACGAGCGGCACGGGCTCGAATCCCTGGAGGTGACCGACGAGGTGTTCGAGTCGGCGCACTCCGTCGTCTTCGACGAGGCCGAGAACCGGCTGCACACCATCAAGGCCGTGCTCGTCGCCACGCTCGGCCGGTCCGGCCGCGGTGACGCATAGTCATACGCCGGCCGGGCGGGCCGCCGCGCAGGCGCGTGTCGCGTTTCTCTGACGGAAGTCAGGAACTGCTGATACCGTCGGTCGTGTGAGCCCCTTCACCGGTTCCACAGCAGCGACCGAACGGTGGCACCACCTCCGGGTGACCCGGCAGGACGGCGTGGCCACCGTCACCTTCGACCGCCCCCAGAAGCTGAACGCGCTCACCTTCGGCGCCTACGCCGACCTGCGCGATCTGCTCGCCGAACTGTCCCGCGAGCGTTCCGTGCGCGCCCTCGTCCTGGGCGGCGAGGGCCGCGGCTTCTGCTCCGGCGGGGACGTGGACGAGATCATCGGCGCCACCCTCGCCATGGACACCGCCCAGCTCCTCGACTTCAACCGGATGACCGGCCAGGTGGTGCGCGCCATCCGCGAATGCCCCTTCCCGGTGATCGCCGCCATGCACGGCGTGGCCGCCGGCGCCGGCGCCGTCCTCGCGCTCGCCGCCGACTTCCGCATCGCCGACCCCACCGCCCGCTTCGCCTTCCTCTTCACCCGCGTCGGCCTCTCCGGCGGCGACATGGGCGCCGCCTACCTGCTGCCCCGGGTCGTCGGCCTCGGCCACGCCACCCGCCTCCTGATGCTCGGAGAGCCCGTACGCGCCCCCGAGGCCGAGCGGATCGGCCTGCTCAGCGAGCTCACCGAGGAGGGCAAGGCCCACGTACGGGCCGCCG
The DNA here is from genome assembly GCF_055563995.1 of Streptomyces sp. NPDC029164. Lineage (NCBI taxonomy): Bacteria > Bacillati > Actinomycetota > Actinomycetes > Kitasatosporales > Streptomycetaceae > Streptomyces > Streptomyces sp. NPDC029164. Next base: position 51,036 of record NZ_JBVHWW010000014.1, read on the forward strand.
AACTCGCCGCGCACCTGGCCGCCGGCCCCGCCCTCGCCTACGCGCAGACCAAGGCGCTGCTCACCGCCGAGCTCGACATGCCGCTGGCCGCGTCGGTGGAGCTGGACGCCGCCACGCAGGCCCTGCTGATGAACGGCCAGGACTACGCGGAGTTCCACGCGGCCTTCACCGGGAAGCGGCCGCCCGCCTGGAAGGGCAGGTAGCCGGATGGCTCCGGGCGCCATGCGGGTCGCGGTCGTCGGCGGGGGACCGGGCGGGCTGTACACCGCCGCGCTGCTGGCCCGCCAGGGCCACACCGTGGAGGTCTGGGAGCGGGGCGCCCCGGACGACACCTTCGGCTTCGGCGTGGTCCTCTCCGATGAGACCCTCGGCGGCATCGAACGGGCCGACACCGTCGTCTATGCGGCCCTGAGCGCCGAGTTCGTGCGCTGGGACGATGTGGACGTCGTGCACCGGGGCCGGATGCTGACCTCCGGCGGCCACGGCTTCGCCGCCATCGGGCGGCGCCGGCTGCTGCAGATCCTGCACGAGCGCTGCGCCGGGCTCGGCGTCCGGCTCCGCTTCCGCACCGCGGCCCCCGACGTGCGGGACCTCGCCGCCGCGTACGACCTGGTGGTCGCGGCGGACGGGGTGCACAGCGCGATCCGGGAGGCCGGGGCCGCGCACTACGGGCCGACGCTGACCCCCGGGCGCTGCCGCTACATCTGGCTCGCCGCCGACTTCGCCTTCGAGTCCTTCCGCTTCGAGATCGCGGAGACCGAGCACGGGGTCATGCAACTGCACGCCTACCCCTACGCGGCGGACGCCTCCACGGTGATCGTGGAGATGCGGGAGGAGGTCTGGCGGGCGGCCGGCCTCGACCTCTGCGACGAGGACGAGTCCGCGGCCCGCTGCGCCAAGATCTTCAGCGAGGCCCTGCGCGGACGGCCCCTGCGCGGCAACCGCTCGGCATGGACCCGCTTCGACACCCTCGTCAACGCGCGCTGGTCACACGGCAACGTGGCGCTCCTCGGCGACGCCGCGCACACCGCCCACTTCTCCATCGGGTCCGGCACCAAGCTGGCCGTCGAGGACGCGCTCGCGCTCGCCGAAGCGGTGGCCGGCGCGGAGGGCGACGTACCGGCCGCCCTCGCCGCGTACGAGGCGGCGCGCCGCCCCGCGGTCGCCAGCACCCAGCGGGCCGCGGCCGCGAGCCGGGCCTGGTTCGAGGAGGTCGCCGGCTACGTCGACCAGCCCGCCCGGCAGTTCGCCTTCAACCTGCTCACCCGCAGCCGCCGGGTCACCCACGACAACCTGCGGCTGCGCGACGAGCGCTTCGCCCGGGCGGTGGAACGGGACTTCGGCTGCCCCGACGAGCACACCCCGCCGATGTTCACCCCCCTCACCCTGCGCGGCCTGACCCTGCGCAACCGCGTCGTCGTCTCGCCGATGGACATGTACTCCGCCACCGACGGCGTCCCCGGGGACTTCCACCTCGTGCACCTGGGCGCCCGGGCCCTCGGCGGGGCCGCCCTGGTCATGACCGAGATGGTCTGCGTCTGCGCCGAAGGGCGGATCACCCCCGGCTGCGCCGGCCTCTACACCCAGGAGCAGGCGGCGGCCTGGCAGCGGATCACCGACTTCGTCCACACCTCCGCACCCGGCACCGCGCTCGGCGTCCAGCTCGGGCACGCGGGCCGCAAGGGCTCGACGCGGGTCATGTGGGAGGGCATGGACGACCCCCTCCCGGAGGGCAACTGGCCGCTGGTGGCCGCCTCCGAGCTGCCCTACCGGCCGGGCGTCTCGGCGCTCCCGCGCGCCCTCGGCCAGGCGGATCTGGTGGCGCTGCGCTCCGATTTCGCGGCCGCCGCCGTACGGGCCGCCGACTGCGGGTTCGACCTCCTGGAACTGCACTGCGCCCACGGCTACCTGCTCTCCGGGTTCCTGTCGCCGCTGACCAACCACCGCACCGACGCGTACGGCGGCACCCTGGAGAACCGGCTGCGCTTCCCGCTGGAGGTCTTCGACGCGGTCCGCGCCGTGTGGCCCGAGGACCGCCCTATGACGGTCCGCCTCTCGGCCACCGACTGGGCGCCCGGCGGCACCTCGCCCGAGGAGGCGGTACGGATCGCGGCCGCCTTCGCCGCGCACGGCGCCGACGCCATCGACGTCTCGACCGGCCAGGTGGTCGCGGACGAGGCCCCGGAGTACGGGCGCTCGTACCAGACCCCGTACGCCGACCGGATCCGCAACGCGCTCGGCGTCCCCGTCATCGCGGTCGGCGCCATCTCCTCCTGGGACGACGTGAACTCCCTGCTGCTGGCCGGCCGCGCCGACCTCTGCGCCCTCGGCCGCCCCCACCTCTACGACCCCCACTGGACCCTGCACGCGGCCGCCGAGCAGTCCTACGAAGGCCCGGCCGCCCCCTGGCCGGCCCCGTACCGCGCGGGCAGCCGCCCACCGGCCACCGGCCGGGGCTGAGCTCGCCGGCTTTACGAAGGACGGCGATGGCGCTACCTTGAACGTGTTCAGATTGAACACGTTCAAGGCGGTGGGGTGGTCATGGGGGGCGATTGGTTCGTTGTCTTCCTGTTCTTCGTCGGCGTGGTCTGCCCTGTGGGCGTCGCCATCGTCGTCGCCTTCGTCAAGGGGTGTCGGGAGCATCGTCGATCTCGGCTCGGGTTCCAGGGTGGGCAGGCGGCGGCCGGCGGAGGGGTCCGACCGGTTCCGCCTCCTTCTCCTCCGCCCCCGCTCACACGGGGATGACCTCGGCGCGGTCCTCGACCGGGGTGTAGCCCAGGCGCTGGTAGACGCCGTTGCTCGTGGGGTTGGCCAGGTCGGTGAAGAGGAGGACCTCCGCGGCGCCGGCCGCGTGCGCGGCCCGGGTCGCCGCGTGCGTGACGCCGGCGGCGTAGCCGCGGCCGCGGAGGGCGGGCGGGGTGTAGACCGGGCCGACGCGGGAGGCCGAGCCGATCGGACGGGAGAAGGCGGCCAGGGAGACCGGCTCGCCCCCGTCCTCCCACAGCACGGCCCCGCCGTACGAGACGCGGTCGCGCAGCGCGGCTTCGGAGGCGGCGCGCGGCTCGCCCATCTCCGTGTTGAAGGCTTCGATCCACTCCAGCAGCAGCGGGAGGTCCGCCTCGGTGGCGGGCCGCGACCGCCCGGCCGGGGCGGGATCCGGGGCGACCAGGCCGGCCAGCCGGTACAGGCGGAGCTCCTCTGTGATCCTGGTCGGCCGCCCCCAGGCCGCGGCCAGCGCCTCCGCGTCCGGGCGGCGGGCGTTGAACGCGCGGATCCCGGCGAGCAGCGGCTCGGCCGACAGCGCGGCCCCCAGCGCCCGGACCGCCTCGGCGGGCACCACGCCGAGCACCATCGGGAACGGCGGGGTGCACAGCAGCCCGCCGGCGACGGTCCCGCCGGCCCCGGTCCACCAGCCGAAGAAGGGCGCCCCGGCCCCGTAGGCGCCGCTCCCGCGCCGCTTCAGCGCGTCGGTGACGGTCAGCATGAGGGTGTCGGAGACGGGACGCGCGGCCACGGCCGGGTGGGCCGCGGCCAGATAGGCCGCCAGGTCAGAGGTGAAGGTCCAGGTCATGGCGCATTCTGGCGCGCCGGCGCCCGCCGGCGCCCGGCATTTCACGCGGGCAGCCACCCCGGCCGCCACGGCGGCACGTTGTCCGGGCCGCACTTGGACCGGTCCCCGGGATAGCCGTCGAGGGTGCCGCGTACGGCGAAGTACAGGATCGTCAGGCCGGCCGGTACGACCAGGACCGTGCCCAGTCGCAGTGCCACGGGCTGCCGGTCCAGCAGGTACGCCACGAGCAGCGCGACGACGCCGAAGGCCGCGGTCAGCGGCAGCAGGGTGAGGCCCAGCTCGAAGCGGCCGCCCGCGTCCGCGCCCGCGTCGCAGTACTCCCGGGCGCGGGAGGCCGGCGCGATGGCGAGGCAGCCCGCCGCGAGCCCGGCGAGGGTGGCGGGGACCAGGGTGAGGAGACGTTTCCGCAGGGAGGGGGCCGCGGTCGGGGCGGGTGGCGTCATACCCCGCTCGACGGCCGGGCGCCGATCACGGTTCCACGAAGGCCGCCCCGGAGTCGCGCAGCCGTGCGTGGAGTTCGGCGAAGACGGCCGCCGCGCGGTCGCCCGGCCAGCCCGCCGGGAGCAGCTCGCGCGGCAGCCCCGGGTCGGCGTACGGCAGGCGCCGCCAGGAGTCCAGCGCGAACAGGTAGCCGCGGTAGGCCTCCTCCGGCGTCGGCTCCGGCCCCGACTGGAGGGCGCGCAGGGCCGGTTCGTACAGGTCGAGGAATTCCTCGTGCTGCTTGGCCAGGGCCGCCAGGTCCCACCAGCGGGCCACCGCCTCGGCGCCCGGCGCGAAGCCGAGGTGCGCCCCGCGGAACAGCTCCACGTACGGGGTCAGGTGCAGCCGCTCCAGCGTGTGCGCGGTCTCCTCGGCCAGCCGGGCCGGGGCGATCCACACGCCCGGCGCCACCGCGCCGAAACCGAGCCGGGCCAGCCGGGAGCGCAGCAGGTGCCGCTTGCTCCGTTCCTGCTCCGGGACGGAGAACACCGCCACCAGCCACTCGTCCGACAGCCGCGGACTGCCGTAGATCCGGCGGTCGCCGTCGTCCAGCAGCTGCTGTGCCTCCTCGGAGAGCCCGTACGCCGCCGAACCGTCCGCGGCGCGCGCGGGCAGCAGGAAGCCGCGCCGCTTCAGCCGGGACACCGACGAGCGGACCGACGGGGCGTCCACGCCGACCGCGCCCAGCAGGCGGATCAGCGCGGACACCGGGACCGGGCCGTCGAAGGCCCGCCCGTAGGCTCCGTAGAACGTGACGATCAGGGATCGCGGGGTGTGCTGCTCGACCACGGTTTCACTCTAGGCCGTCGGGCCGGTCGGGCAGGTTTCCAAGATCCCGCAGCCGGAAGCGCTGCAGTTTGCCCGTCGCCGTGCGGGGGAGCGTGGGGAGGAAGACGAAGGAGCGCGGGCACTTGTGCGGGGCCAGCTCCGCCCGCATGAAGGCGCGCAGCGCCTCCTCGGTGAGGACCACGCCGTCACGCGGGACGGTGTACGCCACCACGATCTGCCCGCGTCGCTCGTCCGGGCGGCCCACCACCGCCGCCTCCACCACGTCCGGGTGGCGCAGCAGGGCTTCCTCCACCTCCGGGCCCGCGATGTTGTAGCCCGCCGAGACGATCATGTCGTCGGCCCGGGCGACGTAACGGAAGTAGCCCTCCGGATCGCGCACGTAGGTGTCACCGGTCAGGTTCCAGCCGTCCTGTACGTACTCACGCTGCCGGGGGTCCGCCAGGTAGCGGCAGCCCACCGGGCCGCGTACGGCCAGCAGCCCCGGCTCGTTGTCCGCGACGGGCCGGCCGGCCCGGTCCACCACCCGGGCCTGCCAGCCCGGGACCACCCGGCCGGTCGTGCCGGGCCGGATCTCCTCGTCGGCGGCGGAGATGAAGATGTGCAGCAGCTCGGTCGCCCCGATGCCGTTGATGATCCGCAGGCCGGTGCGCTCGTACCAGGCCTGCCAGGTGGCGGCGGGCAGGTTCTCCCCGGCCGAGACGCAGCGGCGCAGCGCGGACAGGTCGTACATGCCCACGTCGTACGGGCCCAGGGCGTCCAGCATCGTCCGGTACGCGGTGGGCGCGGTGAACAGCACCGTCACCCGGTGCTCCGCGAGCGCGGGCAGCAGCCGGCGCGGCACCGCCTCCTCCAGCAGCAGCGCGGACGCGCCCGCCCGCAGCGGGAAGACGACCAGCCCGCCGAGGCCGAAGGTGAACCCGAGCGGCGGGCTGCCCGCGAACACGTCGTCCGGGCGGGGACGCAGCACGCTGCGGGAGAAGGTGTCGGCGACGGCGAGCAGGTCGCGGTGGAAGTGCATGCAGCCCTTGGGCCGCCCGGTGGTCCCGGAGGTGAAGGCGATCAGGGCGACGTCGTCGGCGGAGGTCGGGGCGGCCTGGAAGGGCCCCTCGTGCCGCTCGGCCAGCCGCAGCAGATCGTCCCGGCCGCCGCCCCCGTACGCGGTGATCCGCAGCCCCGGCACCTCGGCCTTGACCAGGTCGTCCAGCACGTCCGCGTGGCACAGGGCGTGCCGGACCCGGGCCATCGCGCAGACCGTGGCGAGCTCCTTCGCGCGCTGCTGGGGCAGCACGGTGACCGCCACCGCGCCCGCCTTCATGACCGCCAGCCAGCAGGCGGCGAGCCAGGGGCCGGTGGGCCCGCGCAGCAGCACGCGGTTGCCGGGGACGACGCCGAGGTCGGCGGTGAGCACGTGGGCGATGCGGTCCACGCGCGCCCGCAGCCCGCCGTACGTCCACACCTCGCCCGCGCCGCTGCGGAAGGCCGGGCGGTCGGCGCCCGCGGGGCCGAACCGTTCGATGGTGGCGTCGAGCAGCTCCGCCCCGCAGTTCAGGCGGTCGGGATAGGCCAGTTCGGGCAGATCGAAGACGAGCTCCGGCCAGGCGTCGGCGGGAGGGAGATGGTCACGGGCGAAGGTGTCCGTGTGAGCGGAAGGCATGAGGTCCAAGGCGGGTCGCCCCCTGCAGCGGTCCGGAGTGGGGTGGGGCCGGCCGTGCTGTTGCCCTACGAGCGTATCGTGATGGTGACGGCAGTCAACAGGACGCGATAGATGCGGGGACATTCGGATGACCGGATTCGCGCTCGGGGTGGACCAGGAGGAGTGGTGCGGGCAGTTGCGCGCACTGGCGGCCGACCGGCTGAGGCCGCTGGCCGAGAAGGGGGAACCGGGCCGGGTCAACCGGCCGCTGCTGGCCGCGCTCGGCGAGCTGGGCCTGCTGGAGCGGGTGTTCGCCTCGGGCGCGCTGGACCTGTGCCTGCTGCGCGAGTCCCTCGCCTACGGCTGCACGGAGGCCGAGACGGCTCTCGCCCTCCAGGGGCTGGGCGCGTACCCGGTGCTGCGGTTCGGGAGCGAGGCGCAACGGGAGCGCTGGCTGCCGCAGGTGCGCGCCGGGCGGGCGGTGGCGGCCTTCGCCCTGAGCGAGCCGGGGGCCGGCTCGGACGCGGCGGCACTGACGCTGGCGGCCGAGGCCGACCCGGACGCGCGGGGCGGCCTGCGGCTCAGCGGGGAGAAGTGCTGGATCTCCAACGCCCCGGAAGCGGATTTCTACACCGTGTTCGCCCGGACGGGTGAGGGGCCGGGGGCCAAGGGGGTCTCGGCCTTCCTGGTCCCGGCCGACCGTGCCGGACTCTCCGGGGAACCGCTGGACATGCTCTCTCCGCACCCGATCGGTTCCCTGGCCTTCGACGGGGTCCCGGTCGGCCCGCGCGACCTGCTCGGCGAACCCGGGCGGGGCTTCCGCGTCGCGATGGACACCCTGAACCTCTTCCGGCCGAGCGTCGGCGCCTTCGCGGTGGGCATGGCCCGGGCCGCGCTCGACGCGACGCTCGCGTACACGGCGGGACGGGCGGCGTTCGGCGGGACGCTGAGCGACCTCCAGGCCGTGGCGCACCGGGTGGCCGAGATGGCCACCCGCACCGAGGCGGCCCGGCTGCTGGTCTACGCGGCGGCAGGGGCCTACGACCGAGGCGCGGCGGACGTTCCGCGCCGGGCGGCGATGGCGAAACTGCTGGCCACGGAGACGGCCCAGTACGTGGTCGACCACGCCGTCCAGCTGCACGGGGCGGTCGCCCTGCGGCGGGGCCACCTGCTGGAGCACCTCTACCGCGAGGTGCGGGCGCCGAGGATCTACGAGGGGGCGAGCGAGGTGCAGCGCACGATCATCGCGAAGGAGCTGTACGGGACTCTGCCGGGGACCCTGCCGGGGACCCTGCCGGGGGCCCGGCCCGGGCCGCTGACCGGAGAGGAGGCCGGGCGATGAGCCTGGACCGGATCAACCCGGCGGAACTGTCGCCGGCGACGGGCTTCTCGCACGCGGTCGCCGCCACCGGATCCCGGCTCGTCTTCCTGGCCGGCCAGACCGCGCTGGACGGCTCGGGCAAGGTGGTGGGGGAGGGCCTGCCGGAACAGTTCGAGGTGGCCCTGACGAACCTCCTGGCCGCCCTCGCGGCGGCGGGCGGCTCCCCGGCCGATCTGGCCAGGGTGACGGTGTACGCCGTGGACGTGTCGGCGTACCGCGCCTGCGCGGCCGAACTGGGCCGCGTCTGGCGCCGGTTGGCGGGCCGCGACTACCCGGCGATGGCCGTCATCGGCGTGGTCCGCCTCTGGGACGACCAGGCCCTGGTCGAACTCGACGGCATCGCGGTCCTCCCGTAACCGTCCCAGAGGAGCGGACCCCTACCGCTCAGATCCGCGCACGGGTCCGGCGGTACTCGCCCGTCGTGACGCCGCCGACGCCCCAGTCCTCCAGGGCGACCTCGTCGATGAGCACGAAGGTGGTGGCCGGGTCCTTGTCGAGGACCCTGACCAGCAGGTCGGTCACACCGGCGATGATCTCGGCCTTCTGTGCGGCGGTGGCGCCCTCACGGGTGATCTTGACGTTGACGTACGGCATGACGGTGGATGTCCTTCCGGTGAGAGGGGAGTGCGCGGGCGGGCAGGAAAGGCTCAGGCGGCGCGGCCGGTCACATGACCGCCGTCCACGCGCAGGGCGTGGCCGGTGACGAACGTGGCGCCCGCGAGGTAGAGCACGGCGTCGGAGACCTCGGGGGCCTCGCCGACCCGGTTCAGCAGGGCCAGTCCGCCGAAGGAGTCCACGTCGGAGCCCGCGTGCAGCGGGGTGCGGATGATGCCGGGTGACACGAGGTTGACGCGGATCCCGTCGGCGGCGAGCTCGGCGGCCAGGCTGGTCGTCAGCGCGTGCACTCCGGCCTTGCTGACCACGGGTGCGGACGCCGGGAAGCCGGCCAGCGCGTGGTCCACCAGGACGGTGCCGATGTTGACGATGCTGCCGCCGCGGCCCTGGGCGCGCAGCGCCCGCACCACGGCCTGGGTGGTGAGGTAGGTCCCCTTGAGGTTGCCCGTCAGGAATCCGTCGAGCTCGGCCTCGGTGACCTCGGCGAAGGGCTTGGAGGCGAAGGTGCCCGCGTTGTTCACCAGGACGTCGATTCCGCCGAACCGGTCGAGCGCGGTGCGGACCAGGGCCTCGCCGGTCTCCGGTTCGGCGATGGCGCCCGCGACCCAGGCGGTCCGCTCCGGGTGGCCGAGACCGGCGGCGGCCTTGGCGAGGCGGTCGGAATCCCGGCCGTTGAGGACGACGTTGGCGCCGCTCGCCAGGAAGGCTCGGGCGATGTCCAGCCCGATGCCGCTGGAGGAGCCGGTGACGATTGCGGTGACGGCGTTGGAGTTGGCGATCATGGTGTGTGCCTTCCGGGGCGAGGGGTCGGTACTGCTGACACCGGAAAACCTACGAACCATCAACCCATAAGACCACGACGAAAATTGAAGCATGTCATAATCCCACGTTATGGATGTGGATCTGCGTGACCTTGAGCTCCTGGACGCCACCGCCGAGGCCGGCTCGCTGACCGCGGCCGCCGAGAGGCTCTACGTGAGCCAGCCGGCACTCAGTCAGCGGCTCACCCGCCTGGAGGCCCGCCTGGGCATGCCCCTCTTCGACCGCAAGGGCCGCCGCCTGGTCCCCACCCCCGCCGGCCGCCGGATGCTCGTCGCGGCCCGCCAGGTCCTCGGCGAACTGGCCTCGGCCTCCCGGGACCTGAGGGAGATCCGCGACGGACGCGACCGGCGCGTCCGCTTCACCGCGCAGTGCAGTACGACCTTCCCCTGGCTGCCGCCCGTACTGCGCGCCTTCCGCGAGCGCGCGCCGGACGTCGACGTACGCCTGGAGACCGTCCCCGACGACGCTCCGATCCCGGCGCTGCTCGCCGACCTCGTCGACGTCGCGCTGGTCACCAAGCCGGATGTGCAGATGGACCGGGTGTCCCTGACCAGGCTGTTCGACGACGAGATGATGGCCGTGGTGCCGGCCGGGCACCCGTGGGCCGCGCGGGCGCACTTGACCGCCCGTGACTTCGACGGCGTCGACCTGGTCCTCTACGACGGCTACGACCAGAGCCGCATCCCCTCGATGCCGCTGCCGATCCCGGCGGGGTCCCGGCCCGGCCGGATCACCATCATGCCGGTGGTCACCGAACTGGTGGTCGAGATGGTCGCGGGCGGCCAGGGCGTGACGGTCCTGCCCAACTGGGTGGCCGCCCCGTACGTCGCCTCGCACGGCCTCGCCCTCGTGCGGATCGGCGCGAAGCCGATGACCCGCACCTGGTTCTGCGCCACCCGGACCGGGCCGCGCCCGCCCCACCTGGAAGCCTTCGTCGAGGAACTCACAACCCGCCTGACGGCTCCCAGAAGCGCCCTCCCGGGAGACGCCTGAGCCGCGCTTGCACGGGTGGGGCAGTGCGGCGTCCCTGCGGGGTGCTTGGCGGTGTGGGGCTTGGCCGTGCTTGTACGGGTGGGGCAGCGGTGTGCGCTCGGCCGGATCCGAACGAGACGGCTTCGCCGGTGTCCGCCGAGGAGTTCCGGAACGGGCGGGCCGTCCGCGGGGGCCCTCCGGGACGTCTCCTCGGCTCGCGCCTGCGGGCACGTCACGAACGTCCGGGGCGGTTGCGCGCTCGTCCTGCGGGGACGCCCCTGCACGCCCCCGCTCCCGCTCCCGCTCCAGTCGGCACCGCTCGCGGTGGTGGAGGCCACTCGGGAACTCCGCCGGGGTGGGGACACGGCGGAGTGTCCCCGCAGGACGAGCGCGCAACCACCGCCCGGCGGCCGAAGCCGTCCCCGCAGGCGCGAGCCGAGGAGACATTCCGGCGGGGCGCCGCCCCACCCACGAGCCACGTCCCGGAGGGCCCCCGCGGACGGGCCGTCTGCTCCGGACCTTGCCGCGGTGGACGCGCCTGCGCCTGCGCCTGCCCGTTCCGGACCGCCGCCGCGGCGGATGGGTCAGGGGCGGTTCGCGTCCAGCAACTGGCCCATCCAGTCCTCGATGCCCGCCACCGTCCGCGGCAGGGCGCCCGACATCAGGCGGGCGCCGTCCGCCGTGATGACCAGGTCGTCCTCGATGCGGACGCCGATGCCCCGCAGCTCCGCCGGGAGCGTCTCGTCGTCCGGTTGGAGGTACAGGCCCGGTTCCACCGTGAGGACCTGCCCCTCCTCCAGGACGCCGTCCAGGTACGTCTCCGCCCGTGCCTTCGCGCAGTCGTGCACGTCCAGCCCCAGCATGTGCCCGCTGCTGCACAGCGTGTACCGCCGGTGCAGGTCGCCCTCCGCGTCCTTCAGGACGCCCCATTCCGCCAGGCCTTCCGCGATCACCCGCATGCCGGCCCGGTGGAAGTCCCCGAAGCTCGCGCCGGGGCGCAGCGCCGCGATGCCCGCCTCCTGCGCGGCCAGGACCAGTTCGTAGACCTGCCGCTGGACGGGGGAGAAGCGGCCCGACAGCGGGAGGGTGCGGGTGATGTCCGCCGTGTAGAGGGTGTCCGTCTCCACGCCCGCGTCCAGCAGGAGCAGTTCGTTGCCGTCCAGCCGGCCGTCGTTGCGGATCCAGTGCAGGGTGCAGGCGTGGGCGCCCGAGGCGGCGATGGTCTCGTACCCGGTGCCGTTGCCCTCGGCCCGCGCGCGCAGGCCGAAGACCCCCTCGATCCACCGCTCCCCGCGCGGATGCGCCAGCGCGCGCGGCAGGGCCCGTACGACGTCCTCGAAGCCCGCCGCCGTGTGGTCGACGGCCAGCTGGAGCTGCTGGACCTCCCACGCGTCCTTCACCAGGCGCAACTCCGAGAGCACGGAGGCCAGTTCCGCGTCGGAGGCCGCGTCGCGGCCCGCCGGTGACCCCAGTTCGTCCAAGTGCGCGCAGCGGATGCCGGTGAGGCGCCGCGCCTCCGCCAGGTCCGGTCGGCGGCCCACCCAGAACTCCCCGTACCGGCGGTCCCGGAAGAACTCCTCGTTCCCGCCCGCCCGCGGCGAGCGCGGCCGCAGGTACAGCACCGCCTCGTGGGCGCGCGGGCCCGAGGGCTCCATGACCAGGACGTGCCCGGCCTGGTCCTCGCCCGTGAGGCCCGTCAGCCAGGCGTACGCGCTGTGCGGGCGGAACCGGTGGTCGCAGTCGTTGGAGCGGACCTTCAGCTCGCCGGCCGGGACGATCAGCCGCTCGCCGGGGAAGCGGGCCGAGAGCCGTGCCCGGCGGGCCGGGGTGACGGCGTACGCCGGTACGCGCGCGGAGTCGGGAAGCGGGGAAGCGGCCCAGTCGCCCGCCATGAAGCGGGACAACTCCGCGGACACCAGGCGGTCGTGACTGCCCGTGTTGAGGAGGGCGGGGGTCTCGGTCACGAGGCTCCTTCAAGAAAGATGCGAACTGATGGGCGCACAGGTCTTGTCAGTGCAATTTCACATTACTATGTTACAGCTCACACCGCGGCACGTTAACCCCCGTCAAACGCCGTGTGACCCAGGGCAGTTCACGCACCACCCCCCACCTCACCTCTCTCCCCATCAGGAGTTCTCGGTGCTCAAGCACAGAGCTGTGCGCTCTTCCCTCCTCGCCTCCGCCGTGGCCGTGACCCTCCTCGCCACCGCCGGACAGGCCACGACGCAGGCCGCCGCGTCCGCCGCGCCGGCCCCCTTCACCGCAGCCCGGACCGCTCCCGCCCCCGGCCCCACGGGGAACCCGTTCGACGAGGTCGACCGCCTCGCCCACGCGAAGGACAACACCCCGGCGCCCGCCCCGGCCCCCGGCGGACAGGCCCTCGCCGGCCAGGTGCCCGGCGCCGCGACCGCCGCCGCGCCCGCCGACGACCTGGAGAAGCGCGGCAGGGCCGCCAAGGCGGCCCCGACCGCGACGAGCGTCGGCGTCCCCTGCACCCTCGACGGGATCAAGAACCTCACCCCGGAGCAGTTCGCCGACTTCCTCGGCGACCAGGCCGTCCTCGCCGACGGCTGCCTGCGCGGCCTCATCTGGACCTGGGACGCCCGCCTCGCCCCGGTGATGTCGGACGCCCACGTCCAGGCCGTCTCCCGCCGGATATCCGCCCTGGCCGCCGCCCACGACGGCCGCAACTCCTCGCACCTGGAGGAGATGTTCACCTACCTGCACGCGGTCGCCTACCACGACTTCTCACGCGACGAGATCGACGTCACCGACGCCCCGACCGTCGCCGCGACCCGCAAGGCCATCGACGACTTCGGCAACGCCGCGCGGACCTTCGACGTCACCCCCTCCAACGCCCGCACGCTGCGCGAGGCCCTCTACGCCGCGGGCCCCGGCCTGCGCCAGCACCAGCTCGGGCTCATCAAGAAGGTCCTGGCCACCATGGACCCGGCGCACCCCGCCACGCACCTCGACGCCACCTGGGCGGGCGCCGTCCTCGCCGCGCTCTCCACCAACTACCTCGGCGTCTACCCCGGCAACCAGGACACCGCCTTCCACGCCGCCGTCTCCGCCGACCCCGCCTACCGCGCCGCCTTCAAGGCCTTCGCCGGCTACACCCACCTCAAGGGGACCGGCAACGCCTGGGTGGCCCGCGACGCGCTGGGCGAGTACGGCCGCTTCGGCCAGATCGAGGGCCTGCGGGCCCCGATCACCGCCGACCTCGGCGCGCTGCTCGGGCCCGTCAAGGCCGGCTTCGGCGACGGCAGCGAGCCGTGGGCCAAGCTCGTCTCCTGGCTCAACTTCTACGAGGCCTGCAAGCCGTACGGGGTGTGCAAGGAGGACATCGAGAAGCAGCTCTTCCCCCATACCTACTCCTACGACAACGGCGCCATCAAGGTCCGCACCGCCCTGGACCGGGTCACCGTCGACCAGCTGTACTACGCGAGCAAGCAGGTCAAGTCCCAGTACCACCGCGTGCTCGGGACCGAGCAGCCGCTCGCGGGCGACCCCAACACCGCGCTCAACATCGTGCTCTATGCCTCCCGCGCCGACTACGTGAACTACCACCCGATCCTGACCGGCTACGGCACCGAGAACGGCGGCATCTACATCGAGAACGGCGCCACCTTCTACACCTACCAGCGCCGCGTCCCGCAGGACTCCTCCCTCACCCTGGAAGAGCTCTTCCGCCACGAGTACACGCACTACCTCAACGGCCGCTACGCCGTCCCCGGCTTCTTCGGCGAAGGCCCCTGGTACGAGAGCGACCGCACGACCGCCATGGACGAGGGCACGGCCGAGTTCTTCGACGGCGCCACCCGCGACAACGGCATCGCCGTCCGCAAGTCCCTCGTGAAGAGCATCATCAGCGACACCTCGGGCGGCGGCCCGCGCATGAGCGTCGAGCAGCTGCTGAACGCCACCTACGACGGCGACGGCTTCCGCTTCTACAGCTACGCCGGCACCTTCTTCGAGTTCCTGTGGACCGAGAAGCCCGCCCTGCTGCGCGAGATGTACACCCACCTGCGGGGCAACGACGTGGCGGCGTACGACGCCTGGCGATACCGGATGGGCGCGGACACCTACCTCCAGCGCGACTACGACCGCTTCCTGGACGCGCAGATCGCCAAGGTCGACCAGCTCTACGTGCCGAACACCTCCTTCACCCCGAACGACCAGCTGCGCGACTCCGCGCTCGCGTCGGTGAAGTCGGCCTTCGCCACGGCCACGTACAACACCCCGGACTGTGTGGAGAACGGCGACGCCGGCAAGCGCCGGTTCACCTGTACCGGCCGGATCACCGCGAACCTGAAGAACTGGCGCAGCGACGACCAGAACTTCAAGGACATGTCGGAGACGGTCGACTACTTCATCCTCGACCGGGCGGGCGCGGCCTCCAACAACCTCGCCGACATGAACTGCTCCTTCGGTCCGCTGGAGATCTGGACCAACAACAAGGCGGGCACCGCGAGTTACAGCTGTGAGGGACCGCTCCGCAGCTGACCCGGCACCGGACCGGTCCCGCGCCGGAGGGGGTGCGGGACCGGTCTGGGCAGCCATTAAAGAATGTGACATATTACTGCCGTGCTCAAGAGACACTCCCTGGACGCCGTGATCATCGGCGCCGGCGTCGTCGGGGCGGCCTGCGCGTACTACGCGGCCCGCGCCGGGCTCACCGTGGCCGTGGTCGACCGCGGGGCCGTCGCGGGCGGCACGAGCGGCGCCGGCGAAGGCAACCTGCTCGTCTCCGACAAGGAGGCGGGACCGGAACTCGACCTCGCCCTCCTCTCCACCCGGCTCTGGACCGAACTCGCCGCGCTCCTCCCGCGCGCGATCGAGTACGAGCCCAAGGGCGGGCTCGTCGTCGCCCCGGACGACACCACCGTGCGCGCCCTGCGGAGCTTCGCCGAGGGCCAGCGCGAGGCCGGGGTCGACGCGGTCGAGGTGCCCGCCGACGCCCTGCACGAGCTGGAGCCGCACCTGGCCCCGGGGCTGGCCGGCGGGTTCCACTACCCGCAGGACGCCCAGGTCCAGCCGGCCCAGGCGGCGGCGCGGCTGCTGGCCGCGTCCGGAGCCGAGGTGTACCTCGGCGAGGAGGTGACGGGCGTTCTGCTGGACCGGGGTGCCGTACGAGGGGTCAGCACCCCGCGCCGCGAACTCCTGGCCCCGGCCGTGGTGAACGCGGCCGGCACCTGGGGCGGCCGCATCGCCGAGCTGGCCGGGGTCACCCTGCCCGTCCTCCCGCGCCGCGGCTTCGTCCTGGTGACCGAGCCGCTCCCGCGGGTGGTCCGGCACAAGGTCTACGCCGCCGACTACATCGCGGACGTCGCCAGCGGCTCCGCCGCCCTGCAGTCCTCGGCCGTGGTCGAGGGCACCCCCTCGGGCCCGGTCCTGATCGGCGCCACCCGGGAGCGCGTCGGCTTCGACCGCTCCCTCTCGACGGAGGCCCTGCGCCGGCTGGCCGCGCAGGCGGCGGCGCTCTTCCCGGTGCTGGCCGACGTCCGGGTCCTGCGCACCTACCACGGCTTCCGCCCCTACCTCCCCGACCACCTCCCCGCCATCGGCGCGGACCCCCGCCGCCCCGGGCTGCTGCACGCCTGCGGCCACGAGGGAGCCGGCATCGGCCTGGCCCCGGCCACGGGCGCCCTGATCACCGCTGCCCTGACGGGCGCCGAGCCCCCGCTCCCCCCGGCCCCGTTCGACCCGGGCCGCTTCGACCAGGACCCGGCCCGATGACGGGCCGGGCAGAAGACCCGCGCGGCGGAACCCGGGACCGGCCCGCCACCCGCACCACGCCCAAGGAGAACCGCCGATGAGCCACAGCCCGCGCAGCCTCGTCGGCGGAGCCCCCTCGGCCACGTACGCCCTGCGCTTCGACGGCCGCGAGCTCACGGCCCAGGCGGGCCAGAGCATCGCCGCCGTGCTCTGGGGCGCCGGGATCCTGGCCTGGCGGACCACCCGCGAGAGCGGCGCCCCGCGCGGCGCGTTCTGCGGGATCGGCAGCTGCTACGACTGCCTCGTCACCGTCAACGGCCGCCCGAACCAGCGCGCCTGCCTGGTCCCGGCCCGCCCGGGGGACACCGTCACCACCCAGGAGGGAACCGGCCGTGCCGACCTCACCGTCTGACCCCGCCGCCCGCGCGGGCCGCGCGGATCCCACAGGTCTGCCGGCCCCCGCAGCCGCGCCCGCCCCGCCGCCTGTCGCCGTGCCGGCCCCCGCAGCCGCGCCCGCCCCGCCGCCTGTCGCCGTGCCGGCCCCCGCCGTGGTGTCCGCCCCGCTGCCTGTCGCCGCGCTGGCTCCCGCAGCCGCGCCGGCTCCCGCCGCCGCGCCCGCTGCCGGGCCCGCGCCGGCGCGGGCCGATCTCGCGATCGCCGGCGCCGGCCCGGGGAGGCTCGCCGCGAGCCCCGCCGGACACCCCGCCGCTGCCTCCGACAGCCCTGTCGTTGCTCCGGCCGGGGGCCCGCCCGGTCCCGCCGCGAGCCCCGCCGCCGCTTCCGCCGCCGCTCCTGCCGTGGGTCCCGGCGCCCCCGCCTTCGACCTCGCCGTCGTCGGTGCCGGGCCGGCCGGCCTGGCCGCGGCCGTCACGGCCGCCGGGCTCGGGCTGCGGGTCGCCGTGCTCGACGCGGGGGACCGCCCCGGCGGGCAGTACTACCGTCACCCCGCCCCGGGCCTCGGCGCGGCCCGCCCCGAGGCCCTGCACCACGGCTGGGCCGAGTTCGCCCGCCGCGAAGCCGCCCTGCGCGGCCACGAGTCGGCGGGCCGGATCACGTACCTCCCGGCCCACCACGTCTGGGCCGTGGTCCCGGACGGCGGACCCGGCTGGATCCTGCACGCCGTCGCCGGCCCCGAGGAGGCCGCCGCCGTCCTGCACGCCCGGGCCGTGCTCCTCGCCACCGGGTCGTACGAGCGGCAACTGCCCTTCCCCGGCTGGACCCTGCCCGGGGTGGTCGGGGCCGGCGGGGCCCAGGCCATGCTCAAGAGCGGGCTCGTCCTGCCCGGCAAGCGCGTCGTCGTCGCCGGGAGCGGCCCGCTGCTGCTCGCCGTCGCCGGGTCGCTCGCGGCCGCCGGGGCCCGGGTGCCGGCCGTGGTCGAAGCCGCCGCCTACACCGCGTACGCCGGCCATCTCCCCGCCCTGCTCCGCAACCCCGGCAAGATCGCCGAGGCCGCCACCCACGGCAGCGCCCTCCTGCGCCGCCGCATCCGCCTCCTGACCCGGCACGCCGTGACCGAGGCCCACGGCACCGACCGGGTCGAGGCCGTCACCGTGGCCCGCCTGGACCGGGACTGGCGTCCGCTGCCCGGTACCGCCCGCCGGATCCCCTGCGACGCCCTCGCCGTCGGCCACGGGCTCGTCCCGCAGCTGGAGCTGGCCACCGGCCTCGGCTGCGCCACCCGTCGTGCCGCCGACGGCACCGTCGCCCTGGCGCTGGACGCCGAGCAGCGGACCTCCGTCCCCGGGATCTGGTCCGCGGGTGAGACCGGCGGCATCGGTGGCGCCCAACTGGCCCTGCTCGAAGGGGAGATCGCCGCCCACGCGATCGCCGGCCGGTCCGCGCCCACCGCCCTCGCCGGCCGCCGCGCCCGTCTGCGCGCGTTCGCCGAGGCCATGGGCGCCGCCCACCGCCCCGGCGACGGCTGGACCGGCTGGCTCCGCGACGACACCGTCGTGTGCCGCTGCGAGGAGGTTCCGGCCGGCCGGATCCGCGAGGCCGTCGCCGACCTGGGGGCGCGGGACGCCCGTACGGTCAAGCTCCTCACCCGCTGCGGAATGGGCTGGTGCCAGGGCCGCATGTGCGGACCGGCCGTCGCCGCCCTCGCCGGCGGCGAACCCGCGCCCGACCGGCGGCCCCTGTCCTGCCCGGTCCCGCTGCGCCACCTCGCCGAACTTCCCCCGGCGGACGGCTGATCGGGCGGTCCGAACCCCTTGTGGCCGCTCCACACCCACTAGTAAAATGTCACACATCACCCTAGGGAGCTCTCTCATGACCGACGCGCACACCCCCGCGCCCACCACCGGTACGGACACCCGCACCCGCCCCTGGCACGGCATCATGGTCGCCACCGCGCTCCCCCTGCGCGAGGACCTCACCGTCGACTACGACGCCTACGCCGAACACGTGGCCTGGCTGATCGCCAACGGCTGCGACGGCGTGGTCCCCAACGGCTCCCTCGGGGAGTACCAGACCCTCACCGACGAGGAGCGCGCGCGGGTCGTGCGCACCGCCGTCGACGCCGCCGGCGACGGCGCCCGCGTCATGCCCGGCGTCGCCGCCTACGGCAGCGCCGAGGCCCGCCGCTGGGCCGAGCAGGCCGCCGAGGCCGGCGCCGGCTCCGTACTCCTCCTGCCGCCCAACGCCTTCCGGGCCGACGAGGAGACCGTACGCGCCCACTACGCCGAGGTCGCCCGCGCCGGGCTGCCCGTCGTCGCGTACAACAACCCGTACGACACCAAGGTGGACCTGACCCCGGCCCTCCTCGCCCGGCTGCACGCCGACGGCTCCATCGTCGCCGTCAAGGAGTTCAGCGGGGACGTGCGCCGCGCCTACGAGATCGCCGAGCTCGCCCCCGGCCTCGACCTGCTCATCGGCGCCGACGACGTCCTGCTCGAACTCGCCCTCGCGGGCGCCGTCGGCTGGATCGCCGGCTACCCCAACGCGCTGCCGCAGTCCTGCGCCACCCTCTACCGGGCCGCCGTCGCGGGGGACCTCACCACGGCCCTGCCGCTCTACAAGTCCTTGCACTCCCTGCTGCGCTGGGACTCCAAGACCGAGTTCGTCCAGGCCATCAAGCTCTCCATGGACCTGGCCGGGCGCCCCGGTGGTGCCACCCGCCCGCCCCGCTTCCCGCTCACGGGCGAGACCGAGGCCGCCGTCCGGGCCGCCACCGAGAAGGCCCTCGCCGAGGGCCTCAACTAACCGACCGGAGGGGACGCCAGATGCGTACGCGCCACGTCTACCACGCGGTGGACTCGCACACCGAGGGCATGCCGACCCGGGTGATCACCGGGGGAGTCGGGGTGATCCCCGGTGCCACCATGGCCGAGAAGCGGCTCCACTTCATCGAGCACACGGACCACGTCCGCACCCTGCTCATGTACGAGCCGCGCGGGCACTCCGCGATGAGCGGCGCCATCCTGCAGCCCCCCACCCGCCCCGACGCCGACTTCGGCGTCCTCTACATCGAGGTGTCGGGCCTGCTCCCCATGTGCGGGCACGGCACCATCGGGGTCGCCACCGTCCTCGTCGAGACCGGCATGGTGCCCGTCGTCGAGCCGGTCACCACCGTCCGGCTCGACACCCCCGCCGGACTGGTGAGCGTCGACGTCCGCGTCGAGGACGGTGCGGCCACCGCCGTCACCCTCACCAACGTCCCCTCCTTCAGCGTGGGCCTCGACCTCAAGGCCGAGGTCCCCGGCCACGGCACGGTCACCTACGACCTCGCCTACGGCGGCAACTTCTACGCCTTCGTCGAACTCGCCTCCCTCGCCGGGGGAGCCCTCCCCTTCGACCGCGCCCGCAAGGACGACCTGCTCGCCGCCGGACTCGCGGTCATGGACGCGATCAACGCGGGCGACGACCGCCCCGTCCACCCCGAGAACGCCTCCATCGCCGGGGTCAAGCACGTCTACCTCGCCGCCCCCGGCTCCGACGCCCGCCGCTCCCGGCACGCCATGGCCATCCACCCCGGCTGGTTCGACCGCTCGCCCTGCGGTACGGGCACCAGCGCGCGGATGGCCCAGCTGCACGCCCGCGGCCTCCTGGAACTCGGCGCGGACTTCGTCAACGAGTCCTTCATCGGCACCGAGTTCACGGGCCGGCTGGTCGCGGAGACCACCGTCGGCGGACTGCCGGCCGTGGTGCCCACGGTCACCGGCCGGGCCTGGATCACCGGCACCGCCCAGTACTTCCTCGACCCGGCCGACCCCTTCCCCGGAGGCTTCCTCCTGTGATCACCGTCCGAACGGCGGACTACCACACCGCCGGCGAACCCTTCCGGATCGTCGACTGCGGCGCGCAGGGCCTGGCCGTGCCCGGTGACACCGTCGCCGAGCGCTGCGCCACCGCCATCGGCCCGGGAGGGTCGGGGACGGCCCCGCGCCGGGGCGCGCTGGACGACGTACGGCGCCTGCTCGTGCAGGAGCCGCGCGGACACGCCGGGATGTACGGGGGGTTCGTGGTCCCGGCCGACGACGACGGGGCCCACTTCGGCGTGCTGTTCTGGCACAAGGACGGCTACTCCACCGCCTGCGGCCACGGCGCCATGGCCCTCGGGGCCTGGGCCGTGGACACCGGCCGGGTCGCCGCCCCGGACCACGGCGACGCCCAGGTGCGCATCGACGTACCGTCCGGGAGGGTCACCGCGACCGTGCACCGGGACGGCGGCCGCACCACCGGGGTCACCTTCCGCAACGTGCCGGCCCGGGTGGGCGCCCGCAAGGTCCCCGTCGCCACCACCCTCGGCCTCGCCGAGGCGGACATCGCGCACGCCGGGGCCTGTTACGCCTCCGTTCGCGCCCGGGACCTCGGCCTGGACGTCTCCCGGTCCTCCCTGCCCGCCCTGGTGCGGGCCGGCCGGGAGGTCCGGGCCGCGCTCGCCACGCACCCCGCCACCTGGCACCCCGACGGCCCGCTGCTGTCCGGGGTGTACGGGGTGATCCTCCACGAGGAGCTCCCCGGCACTCCGTTCGGACCGCACGAGCGCAACGTCACCGTCTTCGCCGACGGGCAGACCGACCGCTCGCCCTGCGGCTCCGGCACCTCGACGCGGCTGGCACTGCTCGCGGAGGACGGGCGGCTCGGCCCCGGCGAGGACCTGCTGAACGAGTCGGTCACCGGCACGATGTTCACCGGACGGATGCTGGACGGCGGGGCCACCGAGGTCACCGGCACCGCCTACCGCACCGGCGCACACGCGTTCGTGCTCGACCCGCACGACGCCCTGGGGACGGGATTCACGTGGTGAGGCGGCCCGGTCCGGGGAAGTCCGGCGCGTCGCCTCCGGCGGCGTCGCCTCCGGCGGCGTCGCCTCCGGCCGCGGCGGGCCGGGCGGCGCGCGCTCTCCCGCAGTTGGGCGCCGACGCCATGGCCGGGCTCCTGACCCCGGCCGCGGCCGCGGATGCGCTGGCGGAAGCCCTGCGGGCCGGGCTGGATCCCGAAGGCTGTCCGCAGCGTACGGCGCTCGCCGTACCCGGCGGCGAACTGCTGCTGATGCCGGCCGCGTCCGGCTCGTACGCCGGGGTGAAGATCGCCGGGGTGGCGCCCGGCAATCCGGCCCGCGGGCTGCCCCGGATCACCGGCTCCTACCTGCTGCTGGACGGGCCCACCCTGCGCCCGCTGGCCGTGCTCGACGCGGCCGCCCTGACCACCCTGCGCACGCCGGCCGTCTCCGCCCTCGCGCTGCGCCACCTGGCGCCGGCCGGACGCCCGCTGCGGCTGGTGCTCTTCGGCTCCGGACCGCAGGCGTACGGGCACCTCGAAGCGGCGCTCTCCGTCAGGGAGTTGGCCGAGGTGGTGGTGGTCGCCCGCGCCCCGGCGGGCGGGGAGCGGCTGGCCGCGCACGCGCGTGGCCTGGGGCTGCCCGCCCGGACCGGCACCCCGAAGGCGGTGGCCGACGCCGATCTGGTCATCTGCTGCACCTCCGCCCGGGAACCGCTCTTCGACGGGCGCCTCGTCGGCCCGGGCGCCACCGTCGTCGCCGTGGGCTCGCACGAGCCGACCGCCCGGGAGACGGACACGGCCCTCGTGCGACGCGCGGCCGTGTACGTGGAATCCCGCGCGGCGGCCCTGCGCGAGGCCGGCGACCTGCTGATCCCGGAGGCGGAAGGGGCGATCGGGGCCGGCCACATCACGGGCACCCTCGCGGACCTGGTGGCGGGGCGGATGCCGGCGGGCGGAGCGCAGAGTTGTCCACAGCTCTTCAAGAGCGTGGGCATGGCCTGGGAGGATCTTGCCGTGGCGGTCGCGCTGTGCGAGGCCGCCGGAGTGTGAGCAGCGCAACGTGACATTGTACGCTGTTCCTCTGCGCGTCGGTGGGTGTCGGGGGTCTCGGAGGAAATGCAATGGGTGACCTGAAGCAGCACAGTCTCATCAAGGCTCAGGAACGGCTCCGCGACCAGGTCGGCCACGCACTCCGCGCCGCCCTGATAGCGGGTGAGCTGCGCCCCGGCAGCGTTTACTCGGCTCCCGGCCTCGCGGCCGAACTCGGCGTGTCGGCCACCCCGGTGCGCGAGGCCATGCTCGACCTGGCGCGGGAGGGGCTGGTCGAGCCGGTCCGCAACAAGGGCTTCCGGATCACCGAGGTCAGCGAGCGCGACCTGGACCAGTTCACCGAACTGCGCACGATGATCGAGGTGCCGACCATCGGCCGGATCACGAAGATCGCCACGACGGAGCAGCTGGAGGCGCTGCGCCCGATCGCGGAGGAGATCGTCACCAGCGCGCGCGAGCACAACCTCATCGGCTACCTGGAGGCGGACCGCCGCTTCCACCTGTCGCTGCTGGCCCTGGCGGGCAACGACCGGCTCGTCGAGACCGTCGGCGACCTGCGCAAGCGCTCCCGGCTGTACGGGCTGACCGGCCTGGACGAGGCCGGCAAGCTCGTCTCCTCGGCGGAGGAGCACATCGAGCTGCTCGACCTGATGATCAGCGGCGACGCCGCGGCGGCGGAGGCCTGCATGGTCCGCCACCTCGGCCACGTCCGCTCGCTCTGGGCGCAGGGCCGCGACGAACCGGTGGGCCGCACCCCGGGCGGCCTCGGCTCCGGCCTCTAGCCTCCCGCCTCTCCGTTCCGACGGGGCCCGCCACGGCGGGCCCTGTCGCGTATCCCGTATCGGGCCCAACCGCCTTCCGGCTGACGGGATTTGGACACGGCTGAATAACGGGCCGCTCAACCTCTTGTCAGTGCAATTTCACATTACTATGTTACCGGTCACATCCTAGAGCGCGGCCCTTCACTGGAGTGACCCATGACCAAGCGCACCCAACTCGCCCTCGCCACCGCCCTGGTGGCAGCACTCGCACTCGGCGCCTCGGGCTGCTCCGACACCAAGAAGGGCTCCGCGGGCGGCGGCGCGTCCAACCCCGCCGCCGCCAACGACGGCAAGATCCTCGGCGGCACCCCGGTCAAGGGCGGCACCCTCACCGTCCTGTCCAACCAGGACTTCGCCCACCTCGACCCCGCCCGCAACTGGGTCATGCCGACCATGGACTTCGGCACGCGCCTCCTCTACCGCACCCTCGTCACCTTCAAGGCCGAGCCCGGCAAGGCCGGCAGCGAGCTGGTCCCCGACCTCGCCACCGACCTCGGCACCCCCTCCAACGGCGGCCGCACCTGGACCTTCACCCTCAAGGAGGGCCTGAAGTACGAGGACGGCACCCCGATCAAGGCCCAGGACGTCAAGTACAACGTCGAGCGCTCCTTCGCCCCCGACCTCACCGGCGGTCCCGACTACGCGGCCCAGTACCTGGCCGGGACCGAGGGCTACAAGGGCCCCCTCCAGGGGCAGCACCTGGACTCGGTGAAGACCCCCGACGACCGCACGATCGTCTTCGAACTCAAGCGCCCGGTCGCCGAGTTCTCCGCGACGGCCACGCTGCCGACCTTCTCGCCCGTGCCCCAGTCCCAGGAGAAGGGCACCCAGTACGACGCCCGCCCGTTCTCCTCAGGCCCGTACAAGATCGAGTCGTACGACCGCGACAAGAAGCTGGTCCTCGTCCGCAACGAGCACTGGGACGCGAAGACCGACACCGTGCGCAAGGCCTACCCCGACAAGTTCGTCGTCGTCATGGGACTCAAGGGCGGCCAGGTCGACGACCGCGTCATCGCCGGCGAGGGCGCCGACGCCTCCACCGTCCAGTACGCCGACATGCGCCCCGAGAGCGCCCCCAAGGTGCTGCCCAAGCCGGACGTCAAGGCGCGGCTGATCGCGGAGTCCAAGGGCTGTACCGAGATGCTCTTCCTGAACAACTCCCGCGCCCCCTTCGACGACCCCAAGGTCCGCGAGGCCATGCAGTACGCCGTCGACAAGGAGGCCGTGGTCACCGCGGGCGGCGGCCCGGCCCTCAACGAGATCGCCACCGCCTACCTGCCCCCGGCCCTGTCCGGCGGCCAGCAGGCCGACACGCTGAAGATCGCCCCGGCCGGCGACCCGGCCAAGGCCAAGGAACTGCTGAAGGCCGCCGGCAAGGAGAAGCTCAAGGTCTCCCTGTCCGTCTCCACCGGAGACAAGGGCGCCGCCGAGGCCATCCAGCAGGGCCTGTCCCGCGCGGGCATCGAGGTCGTCATCGACACCGTCGACCCGGGCGCGTACTACGACGTCATCGGCGACCTCTCCACCACCCCCGACATGACCTTCACCGGCTGGTGCCCCGACTACCCGTCCGGCTCCACCTGGATCCCCTTCGTCTTCGACGGACGCACCATCAAGGACAAGGGCAACCAGGGCAACTACAGCCAGTTCCGCGACGAGGCGACCATGAAGCGGATCGACGAGATCAACAACATGGCCGACGCGAAGCAGGCCAACCAGGCCTGGATCGACCTGGACGCGGAGCTCATGAAGAAGTCCCCGTCCATCCCGATCCTGCTGGAGCGCAAGCCGCTGCTCATCGGCCCCAACATCGCCGGGGCGTTCGGCCACCCGGTGTGGACCGGCGAGATCGACTACGCGACGGTCGGCCTCAAGGACCCCTCGAAGAGCCAGGGCTGAGGGATCCGGAGCCCCCGACACCATGACCACCACCGCACCCGGCGCCGGCGGCCAGGAGGCCCCGGCCCCGGCTCCGGCTCCGGGCGGGCCGCCCGCGCCCGGCACGCCCTCGGCCTCGGCCCCCGACGCCGCCACAGCCCGGCCCGCGGCAGCGCCCGGCAGCAGCCCCTGGCAGCTGGCCCGGCGCGAACTCCGCCGCCGCCCAGCCGTCCGCGTCAGCCTCTGCGTCGTCCTCCTCTTCGTCCTGATGGCCGCGACCGCACCCTGGCTGGGCGCCCTCGGCGGCTGGTCCCCGGAAGACTTCGACAAGTCCGCCATCGACCCCTACCTCGGCGGCCAGCCCCTCGGCTCCTTCGGCGGGATCAGCCCCGAGCACTGGCTCGGCGTCGAACCCGTCACCGGCCGCGACCTGTTCGCCCGCGTGGTCCACGGCGCGCAGGTCTCCCTGCTCATCGCCTTCGCCGCGACCGCCATCGTCGTCGTCGCCGGCACCGCCGCCGGAATCGCCGCCGGCTACTTCGGTGGCCGCACCGACGCGGTCCTGTCCCGGCTCATGGACCTCACCATGTCCTTCCCCTCGCTCATCTTCATGATCGCGATGCTGTCCGTGGCCAAGGACGTCAACCGGATCGTCCTCATGACCTCCGTCATCGGAGTCTTCGGCTGGCCCGGAGTCGCCCGCGTCGTCCGCGGCCAAACCCTCTCCCTCAAGCACCGCGAGTACGTCGACGCCGCCCGGGTGGGCGGCGCCGGCCCCTGGCGGATCCTGACCCGCGACATCCTCCCGGGCGTCTCGGGCCCCGTCATCGCCTACACCACCCTGCTCATCCCCGGGATGATCAGCACCGAGGCCGCCCTGAGCTACCTCGGCGTCGGAGTCCGCCCGCCCACCCCCTCCTGGGGCCAGATGATCGCCGAGTCCGTCGCCTACTACGAGACCGACCCCATGTACTTCGTCATCCCCAGCGTCTTCCTCTTCCTCGCCGTCCTCGCCTTCACCCTGCTCGGCGACGCGCTGCGCGACATCCTCGACCCGAGGGGGGGCCGCACGTGATCGCCTACCTCGCCCGCCGGCTGCTCGCCCTCGCCGGGGTGCTCCTCGCCATCGCCGCCGTCACCTTCCTCATCTTCCACGTCCTGCCCGCCGACCCGGCCGCGGCCGCCTGCGGCAAGACCTGCAGCGCCGAGCGCCTGGCCGACGTACGGACGTACCTGGGCCTCGACCAGCCCCTGTGGCGGCAGTTCGCCGACTTCCTGACCGGCATCTTCACCGGCCGCACCCTCGGCACCGGCCAGTACGCCGTCGCCTGCGACCTCCCGTGCCTGGGCTACTCGTACGAGAACTCCCTGCCCGTGTGGGACCTGCTCATGGACCGGCTCCCGGTCTCCGCCTCCCTCGCCGTCGGCGCCGCCGTCCTGTGGCTGGTCCTGGGACTGGGCGCCGGGGTCACCGCCGCCCTGCGCAAGGACACCGCCACCGACAAGGCCCTGATGGTCGGGGCGGTCGCCGCCGCCTCGCTGCCCGTCTACTTCACCTCCGTGATGCTCATCTACGGGGTCATCCGCATCGCCGGCCTCCTGCCCTACCCCACCTACCAGGCCTTCACCGACAACCCGCTCGGCTGGGCCTCGAACCTGCTCCTGCCCTGGACCGCGCTCGCGCTGCTGTACGCCGCCATGTACGCGCGCCAGAGCCGCGGTTCGATGATCGAGGCGATGGCCGAGCCCTACATCCGCACCGCCCGCGCCAAGGGCATGCCCGAACGGACCGTCGTCGTCAAACACGGGCTGCGCTCCGGGATGACCCCGATCCTCACCATCTTCGGCATGGACCTCGGCGGCCTGCTCGCCGGAGCCGTCATCACCGAGTCCCTCTTCGGACTCCCCGGCATCGGGCGGCTGTTCTACGGCGCCCTGGTCAGCTCCGACCAGCCCGTGGTCCTCGGGGTCACCCTGCTCGCCGCCTTCTTCATCGTCGTCGCCAACCTCGTGGTCGACGTCCTGTACGCCGTCATCGACCCGAGAGTGAGGTACTGATGACCGCTCCGCTCCTCGAAGTACGCGACCTGCGCGTCACGTTCACCACCGAGCGCGGGACCGTACGGGCCGTCGACTCGATCGGTTTCACCGTCGAGGCCGGCCGCACCCTCGGCATCGTCGGCGAGTCGGGCTCGGGCAAGTCCGTCACCTCGCTGGCCGTCATGGGCCTGCACCGGGGCACGGTCGAGGTGGCCGGCTCCGTGCGGCTGTCCGGACAGGAGCTGACCACCCTGTCCGAGCGGGAGCTCTCCCGGGTCCGCGGCCGCCGCATGGCCATGATCTTCCAGGACCCGCTCTCCAGCCTGCACCCCTACTACACGGTCGGCGAGCAGATCGCCGAGCACTTCCGGGTGCACTTCAAGGCCGGCCGGGCCGCCGCGCGCAAACGGGCCGTCGACATGCTCGGCGAGGTCGGCATCCCGGAACCGGCCCGACGCGCACGGGAGTACCCGCACCAGTTCTCCGGCGGCATGCGGCAACGGGCGATGATCGCCATGGCCCTGGCCTGCGAGCCCGACCTGCTGATCGCCGACGAACCGACCACCGCCCTGGACGTCACCGTGCAGGCGCAGATCCTGGAACTGATCGCCCGGCTCCAGCAGGAACGCGGACTCGGCGTCGTGATGATCACCCACGACCTGGGCGTCGTCGCCCGCGTCGCCCACGAGGTGCTGGTCATGTACGGCGGCCGGGCCGCCGAACAGGCCCCGGCCGACGAACTGTTCACCGACCCCGCCCACCCCTACACCCGGGGCCTGCTCGACTCCCTGCCCCGCCTCGACACGGCGGACGACGAGCCGCTGCCCTTCATCCCCGGCTCCCCGCCGTCCCTGCTCGCACCGGCCCCCGGCTGCGCCTTCGCCCCGCGCTGTCCCCGGGCGGCCGCGCGCTGCACCGACGTACGGCCCGAGCCGGCGGCGTACGGGGACGGACCGGAGAGGACGGTCGCCTGCCACTTCGCCGGGGACCTGACCCGTACCGCCGAGGAGGCGGCCCGATGACCGAGACGACGACCGCCGCACACGAGAGCACGGGACGGGGCACCGCCGCCCCCCTGCTGTCCGTACAGGACCTCACCATGACCTTCCCCGGCCGGCGATCCGTGACCGGGCGCCGGGGGGCGCCCGTGCGCGCCGTCGACGGGGTGTCCTTCGACCTGGCGGCCGGGCAGACCCTCGGCCTGGTCGGGGAGTCGGGCTGCGGGAAGTCCACCACCGGACGGACGCTGGTGCGGCTGCTGGAACCCACCTCGGGCCGGATCGCCTTCGAGGGCAAGGACATCAGCCGACTGTCCCAGGGCGCCCTGCGCCCGCTGCGCAAGAACATCCAGATGGTCTTCCAGGACCCGCACTCCTCGCTCAACCCGCGTCAGAGCGTGGCCCGGATCATCTCCGACCCGCTGCTGGTACAAGGCTGGAGCGCGGCCGACGCCCGCCGCCGCGCCGCCGAGCTGATGGAGCTCGTCGGGCTGATCCCCGAGCACATCGACCGTTACCCGCACGAGTTCTCCGGAGGCCAGGCCCAGCGCATCGGCATCGCCCGCTCCCTGTCCACCAGCCCCCGGCTGATCGTCGCCGACGAGCCGGTCTCCGCGCTGGACGTCTCCGTACAGGCCCAGATCGTCAACCTGATGGAGCGGCTGCGCGCCGAACTGGGCCTCGCCTACGTGTTCATCGCCCACGACCTGTCGGTGGTCAAACGGGTCAGCGACCGGGTCGCCGTCATGTACCTCGGCCGGATCGTCGAGATCGGGGACAAGAAGTCCCTCTACGAGAACCCGCAGCACCCGTACACCCGGGCGCTGCTGTCCGCCGTTCCGCTGCCCGACCCGGCGGCGGAACGGCGGCGGGAGCGGATCGTGCTGCTCGGCGACCCGCCGAGCCCGGCCGCCCCACCCCCCGGCTGCACCTTCCACCCCCGCTGCCCCGAGGCGCAGCCGATCTGCCGTACCGAACGCCCCCTGCTGCACCCGGTCGCCTCCCGCGAGGTGGCCTGCCATCTGGCGTAGGCAGAGGGGCCCCGGTGACCGCCGGGGATCCAGGGGGACGGGAGGGGCCCCGGAGACAACGGCGTCTCCGGGGCCCCTCCCGCTGTCCGCGGCCGTGGGCGGCGCAGTCCGCGTCAGCCCAGTTCGCGGCGGAAGAACTCCAGCTCCAGGGCCATCAGTTTCTCGCGGGTGCCGCCCGGGGTCATGTGGGTGATGCCCGGGAGGGCCAGGAGCTGGTGGGGGCGGCCCGCGTCGGTCAGGGCCTGCGAGAGGCGCAGGGTGTGGGAGGGGTGGACGTTGTCGTCGGCCAGGCCCGTGATCAGCAGCAGCGGGCGGGAGAGCCCGGGGGCGTCGGGGATGAGGGAGTCGCGGGTGTAGACGTCCGGGTGCTCCTGCGGGAGGCCGAGGTACCGCTCCGTGTACGCGGTGTCGTAGTGCCGGAAGTCCGTCGGCGCGGCGCCGGCCGCCGCCGCGTGGAAGACGTCCGGGCGGCGCAGCACCGCCATGGCCGCGAGGTAGCCGCCGTAGGACCAGCCGCGCACCCCCACCCGGCCGAGGTCGAGGTCGCCGTGGCGGGCCGCGAGCGCGTGGAGGGCCGCGACCTGGTCGTCGAGGGTGACCTCGGAGAACCCGCGGTACATCGCCTGGGTGTAGGAGGGGGAGACGTGCGGGGTCCCGCGGTTGTCCACGGTCACCACCGCGAAGCCCTGGTCGGCCCACCACTGGCGGAGCTGCCAGCGGCGCGGGTCGACGGTGATGTCCTGCGTGCCGGGACCGCCGTAGCTGTCCATCAGGACGGGCAGCTTCCGGCGGGGACGTGGTCGCGGGGCAGTACGAGGGCGGTGGGGATGCCGTGTTCGGTGACCCGCTCCAGGAGGGGCGCCGTCCGGTAGGGCAGCGGCTGTGACAGGTCGGCGGGGGTGAACACCCGTCCGTCGGGGGTACGGAGGGTGCGCCGGACCCCGTCGGCATCGGCCGTGGTCAGCAGCAGGATCCCGGCCGAGGCCTGGACACTGTGCACGCCGGGCCCGTCGGCCACCGGGGTCAGTTCGCCGGTGGCCGGGTCCAGCAGCAGCACCTGCTGCTCGGCGGGGTCGCGCAGGCCGGCCTCGATCAGCAGCCGGTCCCGGTGGACCCCGGCGACGCGGCGGACCTGGATCCCGTCCCCGGTGAGCAGCCGGCCGTCGACCGCGAGGGCCCGGGCGGCGCCGCCCTCGGTGTCGGCGGCGGTCAGCATCCGCCCGTCGGCGAGCCGGGCCGGGGTGCCGGGGAGATCCGGGTCCACCCACCGCGGGTGCGTGGTGCGGGACAGTTCGGTGGTGCGGCCGGTGGCCGGGTCGGCGGAGAGCAGCAGCACGTTCTGCTGGAGCCGGTCCTGGACGGTCAGCAGGATCTCCCCGGCGGATTCCCAGCCCGCGTCGGAGACGTAGGGGTAGGTCTCGGCGTCCCAGTCGAGCCGGATCCGGGCCGGGCCCCCAGCCTCGGCCGCACCCGCGCCTTCCCCCTCGCCTTCGCCCTCGTCCTCGCGGAGCACCCACAGCTGGACGTCGGCGTTGGGCCCGCCCGCCTCGGGATAGGCGAAGTCCTCGCCCGGCAGCTCGGGGTGCGCCGGGTCGGCGAAGTACCGCCGCTGGAGGGCGGACTCGTCGACCCGGGCGGCCAGCAGGGTGACCCCGTCCGGGGACCACCAGTGGCCCCGGGAGCGGCCCAGTTCCTCGGCGGCGGCGAACTCGGCGAGGCCCCAGCGGGCGCCGTCGTCCGGGCTGACCCGCCCGCCCGGGGCGACGTACAGGACGTCGTCGGCGACGTAAGCGGTGCGCGAGCCGTCGGCGTTGGGCCGGGGGTCCACGACGGGTCCGGCGGCCGCGATCTCCTCGGGCTTCCCGTCTCCGGCGGCGGTGACCCCGTAAAGCCGCCCGTACAGCGCGAAGACGGCGCGCCGGCCGTCGCCGGAGAGGGCGTACGAGCCGATCCCGGCGGCCACGAGCCGGGTCCGCTCGCGCAGTCGGCGCTCGGCGGCCGGCAGGGTCCCCGGCTCGGGGCACAGCTCGCGCGGATCGGCAAGCCGGGTCTCGGCTCCGGTGGCGGTGTCGAGCACCCAGAGGCTGTCGAAGGCGTCGGTGGGGCCGGTGGAGCGGAGGAACCAGAGGAGCCGGCCGTCGTCCCCGAAGGAGAACGCGCGCGGGGCGCCGTAGGAGAAGCGGGCCGTGCTCGCGGAGAGCCTGAGGAAGTCATCCATGATCATAGTGTGACATGTGCAATGTCACTACCACTAGGCCGTTCGAGTGGTGACCCCAGGGGTGCGGGCTTAGCGTCGAAAGGGTGGACCCGAACGTATCGCCGAGCAGCAACGGGACCGATGGCAAGGTCCGACAAAGCGGCCACGGA
Organism: Streptomyces sp. NPDC029164; assembly: GCF_055563995.1. NCBI lineage: Bacteria > Bacillati > Actinomycetota > Actinomycetes > Kitasatosporales > Streptomycetaceae > Streptomyces > Streptomyces sp. NPDC029164. The sequence continues at coordinate 82,425 of NZ_JBVHWW010000014.1, forward strand.
CTCGCCCTGTTCGTCATCGCCTCCTGTCAGCTCATGGTGGTGCTCGACATCACGATCGTGAACATCGCGCTGCCACACATCCAAACCGCGCTCGACTTCTCGACCGAGAGCCTTTCCTGGGTCGTCAACGCCTACACCCTCGCCTTCGGCGGCCTGCTGCTCCTCGGCGGCCGCACCGGCGACATCCTCGGCCGCAAGCGGGTCTTCATCTTCGGTGTCCTGCTGTTCGGCCTGGCCTCCTTCCTCGGCGGACTCGCCCAGACCGAGGGTCAGTTGATGGCGGCCCGCGCCCTCCAGGGCGTCGGTGGAGCCATCGCCTCCCCGACCTCCCTCGCGCTGATCACCACCACCTTCCGCGAAGGCCCCGCACGCAACCGGGCCTTCGGCGTGTTCGCCGGCGTCTCGGCGGCCGGCGGCGCGATCGGTCTGCTCCTGGGCGGCATCCTCGTCGAATGGCTCGACTGGCGCTGGGTGCTCTTCGTCAACGTCCCCATCGCCGTGGTGATCGCGGTACTGGCCACGAAGGTCCTGCGCGAGTCCGAACGCCATCCCGGACACTTCGACTTCGCCGGCGCGCTGCTGTCCACCCTGGGCATGGTCGCGCTGGTCTACGGCTTCATCCGGGCCTCCCAGGAGGGCTGGCGCGATCCGGTGACCCTCGGCTCCTTCGGCGCCGCCGTCGTCCTGCTGACCCTGTTCATCCTCAACGAGCGGCGCTCGCCCCAGCCCATCACCCCGCTGCACATGTTCGCCGACCGCAACCGGGCCGGGACCTACGGGATCATGCTCATGCTCGCCTGCGCGATCTTCGGCATGTTCTTCTTCCTGACCCTCTTCGTGCAGATCGTGCTCGGCTTCAGCCCGATCCAGGCCGGCCTCGCCTTCCTCCCCGTCAGCGTGATGGTCGCGCTGGGCGCCGGGCTCACCTCGCAACTGCTGCCGAAGTTCGGGCCCAAACCGTTCATGGTCGGCGGCGCCCTGTCCTCGGCGGCAGGGCTCGGCTGGCTGACACAGACGGACGTCCACTCCACGTACCTGGGCAGCATCCTGGGCCCGATGCTGCTCTTCGCCCTCGGCATGGGCCTGCAGTTCGTCTCGCTGACCCTCATGGCCCTGTCCAACGTCCCCGACCGGGAGTCGGGAGCCGCGTCCGGACTGCTCAACACGATGCAGCAGGTGGGCGGCTCCCTCGGCCTGTCCATCCTGGTCACGGTCTTCGGCACGGCCAGCCGCAACGAGGCCAAGGAGCAGGTGCCCGGCTTCCTCGGCACGGCCACCCCCGCACAGCGGGCGGCCTTCCAGCAGACCGGCCAGATCCCGAAGCCGTGGAGCGACCAGATCCTCACCTCGGGCATCAGCGCGGCCTTCATCGTGGCGGCGATGTTCACCCTGGCCGGCGCGGCGATCGCGCTGTTCGCCATCCAGGTCCGCCCCTCGGACCTCGAACGCCTCCAGGGCAACCACAGCCCGGCGGCGGACCGCACCTAGGGCGCGCGGCCTGTTTCGGGCAGCGCGGGGCTCAGGCCGTGGTGACCCCGGCGCCGGTGACGCGGGCCGCGAAGGCGTTCAGGTTGCCCGCCATGCGGGCGAGGCGCTCGTCCAGGGTCAGGGACTCCTCGTGGCGTACGGTCCGCAGCTTCGGCTGCCGCTTGCCGCGTACGTAGAGGGAGCAGGCGAGGTCGGCGCAGATGTAGGTGCCGACCGTGTTGCCCTCGCGGCCGCGGGCGCCCGCCAAGGGGGCGGCGAGCAGGGTGACCCCCGAGGACGCGTGACCCGTCAGGCAGATCTGGCACAGGCTGGACTTCACCGCGCTGGTGCGGCCCACGGACGGTACGCGCAGGGAGATCCCCAGCGGCCCCGCCTCCCGCGGCAGCACGAGGTGGGCCCGCAGCGGCGCACCCGGATCCACCCATCCCAGGAAGTCCAGGTCGCCCCAGGGCAGTTCGGCGAAGTCGAGCGGCAGGCGCAGCCGCGCGGCCTCGCCCTTGGTGCAGTTCACGAAGGACGCACGGATCTGTTTCTCACTGAGTGGTTCCACGGGCATCGACCTTATGGCCCGTTCTGACCGGCCGCACCCCAATATCCGGTGGCTGAGCCTCCGGTGCCGGGGCCTCCCGTGTCCGCGGCGGGACGAGCGCGGCGCGCAGCCGGGCGGCGTCGGCCCGGGTGTCCATCCGCAGGGCCAGCCAGGAGCCGTCGGCGAAGGCCAGGTCCACCCGGGTCGGCCGGCGGCGGAGCCGGGGTACGCGGCGCAGGGCACTGGCGGCGGTGTGGGCCGCGCGGTCCGGGTCGCCGCGGCCCCACGGCGGCCGCGCGGTGACCGTACCCGTGAGCCGCGCTGCCCCCGCGCGGCCGGGGCACGCGGTGAACATCCCGTAGGGCCCGTCGGTCTCGTCCTGCCAGCGCGTCCAGTGGAAGCCGTGCAGGGCCGGCGCGAACCGCCCCGCCTCGCTCGCCCGGCCACCCCGCAGCGCCGGGCCGTGGAAGAGCCGCCCGACCAGGCGCCCCGCCCGTTCGAACGGGTCCAGCAGCGCGGCCACCGCGTCGGCCAGATCGTCGGGCAGCGCGGTCAGGAACCGGAAGAGGAAGAAGCCGCCGATCCGCGCGACAGTGGCTCCGGGGCGGGAGAGCCGGGCAGCATCGCGCGCGGCGGGCGCCGTGCGTACGGTGACAATCTGCCCGGAATCTCCTCGTTCATCCGGCCATGATGGCCGGACGGCCGCTACGCGTCCACGCGACGGACCCGGCAGCGCGCCGGGCCGTCCGTCCGCAGGGTGATCCCGGCCCCGACCGGGACCGCGGTGTCCACGGCCTCGAACTCGTACGCCCGCAGGATCATCGCCAGCGCGACCACCGACTCCAGCATCGAGAAGTGCTGCCCGATGCACGCGCGCGGGCCGCCGCCGAAGGGAAACCACGCATAGCGCGGCCGCGCCGCCTCCGCCTCCGGGGTGAAGCGCTCGGGGTCGAAGCGCTCCGGGTCCGGCCAGTGCTCCGGGTGGCGGTGCGTCACCCAGGGCGCCACGATCACGTCCGCGCCCGCGGGGACGGTGTGCTCCCCGATCCTCGTGTCGACGACGGCCTTGCGGCCGATGACCGGCGCGGCCGGATACAGGCGCATGGCCTCCTTGAGCACCCGGGTGAGGTACGGGAGCCGGTCCAGGTCGGCTGCCTCGGGCGTACGGTCGCCCAGGACGCGGGAGATCTCCTCGCGGGCCCGGCTCTGCTCGTCGGGGTGGCGTGCCAGCAGGTGCAGGGTGAAGCAGAGGGAGGTGGCGGTCGTCTCGTGCCCGGCGAGCAGGAAGATCAGCACCTGGTCGCGCAGCTCGGAGGCGTCGAACTCCTTGTCGTCCGAACTCCTGGCGGCGGCGAGCAGCGTCAGCAGGTCGTCGCCGCCGCCGTCCTGGCCGTCGGTGTCCGCGCCGGCCCCGCCCCGCCGCTCAGCGATGATCTTGTCGCACACCCCGTAGAGCTCGTCCATCGCGGCGGCCGCCCGCCGGTTGCCCGGGGTGGGCCAGTGACGCGGGATGGTGGCGGGGGAGTAGCCGCGGCGCAGCACGTAGTCCGTGATGACCGGAAAGCATCGGGCCACGACGTCGGCGGTGGCCTCGACGTCGGTACCGAAGAGGATCCGGGCCACGGCGCGCAGGGCGAGGTGCATCATCTCGTCGGAGACGTCGACGACGCCGTCCGGGGCCTCGTCCCACGCGGTGATGACCGATGCGGTCTCGGCGGCGACGGCCCCGGCATAGCCGTCCACCCGGCGCCGGGTGAAGAGCGGCTGCACCAGCCGGCGCTGGCGCAGGTAGTCCTCGTCCTGGCTGGTCAGCAGCCCGTTGCCGAAGGAGTCCCGGACCTCCTGGTAGAAGGCGTTGTCCTTGCGGAAGTTGGCCGAGTCGGAGGCGAGCACCTGCTGGGCGCCCTCGGGCGAGAAGACGCAGTACAGCTCGGCCCGCATCCGGGGCGGGCCGGCCGTGACCCGTACGACGTCGCCGTGCCGGTGCTGTGCCCGCAGATAGGTGCCGAGGGAGTCCGACCTCAGGTCGAAGAGCGACCCGAGCAGCGGTACCCCGACGAGTTCGGGAACCTCCGCCCCCGCACCGGCCCTTACGTCCGCCCCACCCGCCATGCCCGCTCCCTCGTCCGGTACCGGAGGCCCGATTCTGCCGGTGCCCCGGCACGTATGACCAGGATCCCCGCCCCATCCGGCCGAATACCGACGCATCCCCGGGGCCTCGGACGGTCCACAAGGTGATCAACACACCGTGCGTGACGCGAGATCACCTACGCTGGCGAGCGCCGGTCAGTTCCGGCCAACGCCCGCCAAGGCCCGTTTCGTTGAAGGAGTTCCCGATGTCCGTCGTCGTCACCGCCGTGGTCCACCCGAAGCCCGGGCTGCTGGAGGAGGCGCTGGCCACGTACGCCCGCCACATCGACGCCGTCCACGCCGAGCCCGGCTGCGAGCTCTACGCGCTGCACACCGACGGCACCTCGATCGTGATCATCGAGAAGTGGGCGAGCCGGGCGGACCTCGACGCGCACGCGGGCGGCGAGGTGATGGCGAAGCTCGGACCCGAGCTGAACGCCCTGCGCGACCAGCCCGCCGACGTCACGATCCTCCAGCCCCGCCCGGCAGGAACGACACAGGGCGCGCTGTGACCGGAGGCCGCGACCAAGCCGCCGACGCGGCGACCGAGACCTTCGTCGCCCACCGCAACCTGCTCTTCACCGTCGCCTACGAGATGCTCGGATCCGCGGCCGACGCGGAGGACGTCCTCCAGGAAACCTGGCTGCGGTGGGTCGAGACCGACATGCGGCAGGTGCGCGAACAGCGCGCGTACCTGGTCCGGATCACCACCCGGCAGTCGCTCAACCGGCTGCGCACCCTGTCCCGCCGCAGGGAGTCGTACGTCGGCCCCTGGCTGCCCGAGCCGCTGCTCACGGCCCCGGACGTGGCCGAGGACGCCGAGCTCGCCGAGAGCGTGTCGACGGCCCTCATGCTCGTCCTCGAAACGCTGTCGCCGACCGAGCGCGCCGTCTTCGTGCTGCGCGAGGTCTTCGACGTCGGCTACGAGGAGATCGCGGCCGCCGTCGACAAGAGCCCCGCGGCCGTCCGCCAGATCGCACACCGCGCCCGTCTGCACGTGGACGCCCGCCGCCCGCGCGAGACGGTCTCCGCGAGCAGGACCCGAGCGGCGCTGGAGTCGTTCCGGCGCGCGCTCGAAACCGGGGACCTACAGGGCCTCCTCGACGTCCTCGCCCCCGACGTCGTCCTCATGAGCGACGGCGGCGGCATCAGGCAGGCCGCGGTTCGCCCGGTCATCGGGGCGGACAAGGTGACCCGCTTCGTCTTCGGCGGCGCCGGCAAGTCCCGGAGCACGCTCACCGCCGTCCCCACCGTGGTCAACGGCAACCCGGCGCTCTTCCTGCGGGTGAACGGCGAGATCGACGGCGTCATCACGGTCCGCGTCGACGCCGGCCGCATCACCGGCCTCTACTACGTCCGCAACCCGGAAAAACTGACCCGCGTCGCCACCGAGACCCCACTCACCCTGCGCTGACCCGTCCGGCGGATCGACCCCCGCCCGGGGGTCAGAGACGCCAGCGCTTCTGGCCCGGGCCCTTGCAGGTGTAGAGCTTGCCGTTCGTCTTGCCGATCCCGGTCGCTCCGGACGTCGAGCAGTAGGCGCCCGGGGTGACGGTGCCGGCGCTCCCGCCGCCCGTACCGCCGGACGAGGTGTCGTCGTCGTCCGTGGGGGGCGTGGGCGTGGACTTCGGGTGGAGATCGGTGTTCTGCTCGGCCGGACACGGCGTGCCGGGCGCGACGAGGTGCACGCTCGTGTTCGCGTACTGCGGAAGGAGCTTCGTTCCCCCCGCGGGGCTCTGGAAGCAGGCGACCCAGTCCGCGTGGGCGGCGGGAAGCTCCACGTCGTTGTACGCGCTGAACGCGGTGAGTTCCTTGTCGATCAGGTCCTCGACGACCTTCTCCGCCTCCCCGAAGGGCTTGCCCACGACGGCGGGCATCAGCGGGTCCGTGCTCTTCGTCGGCGTGGGTGCCGTCGAGGCGGCGGCCGGAGGTGTGGCGGCCGGCGGCGTGGCGGCGGCGGCGACAGGCTGGGTGGCGGCCGGCTGCGGCTTGGCATCGGCGGCGGACTTCTTCGGCGAATCGCCCAGGAACGGGGTCAGGAACCAGAGCCCCGCCAGCACCGTTGCGACGACCTTCTTCACCTGGCTCCACGGACTCAGCCAGGCGAGGGCTATGCCGGCGGGCGGTATGAGGACCAGCAGGGTGATGATCAGTGCCGGGTGCTGCCACCAGCGCCGTACGGGCGCTTGCGGGTGCGGGTACGGCGGCGCGTAGGTCACGTGGAGTCCTTCTGACGGGACGTGATGGGCCCGGCGAGCGTATAGAAGATTGAAACTTGTACCGAGCGGTACGGGAGATGCGGCCGAAGAAATCTTGGTCGCGGCCCGGCCGGGAAATGCCCTTGAGTCTCCAGTGACTGGAGACAGCAGAGTGGGGGACATGGACGCCACGACCCTCTACTCGATCGGCGAGCTCTCCCGGCGGACGGGCCTGCCCGTGCGGACCATCCGGTTCTACTCCGATGCCGGGGTGGTGGCGCCGACCACTCGAACCCCCGCCGGCTACCGGCTCTACGACCTCGACGCACTGCTCCGTCTGGAACTCCTGCGTACCCTGCGCGAGCTGGGCATGGACCTGGCCACGGTCCGGCGGGTACTGGACCGCGAGCTCTCGGTGGCGGACGTCGCCGCGGCGCACGCCGACGCCACGGACGTCCAGATCCGGGTGCTGCAACGGCGCCGGAGCGTTCTGCGAGCCGTGGCCGCCGGCGGGTCCAGCCCTGAGGAGATCACGCTCATGCACAGGCTCACGCAGTTGTCCGCCGAGGAACGCCGACGGTTGACCGACGACTTCGTCGAGGGCACCTTCGGGACCTTCGGGACCTTCGGCAGGGCGGAGGCCGATCCCGCCGCGGTGGCCATGGTCCGCGCGGCCCTTCCCGACCTCCCCGACGAACCGTCCGAAGAGCAGGTCGCCGCGTGGGTGGAACTCGTCGCGCTGGTCGGCGACGAGGACTTTCGGGCCCGGATGCGCCGGACGGCCGGGTGGCAGGCCGCCGGGCGCACGCCCGACATCGAGAGCGCGGCCGGCGACGAACTGACGGAGTTCACCCGTCAGAAGGTGACCGAGGCCATGGAGTCGGGCATCGACCCGCTGAGCGACCGGGCCGCGCCCGTCATCGACGACCTCGTGCACCGCTTCGCCGAGGCCTTCGCACGCACCCCTGACAGGGACTTCCGGGAGTGGATGGCCCAGCGGTTCGGAGAAGCCCACGATCCCCGGGTGGACCGCTACTGGCGGCTGGTGTGGATCGTCAACGGCTGGCAGGTCGTACCGAACCTGATCCCGGTGTACCCCTGGCTCATCCAGGCCCTGCGGAACGGCCGCCCTTGAGCGAGCGCCCCCACTCCCACGCCGTGTGCGCCACGAGCGCCACGGCGACGAGGACGGCGATCACGCGAATCGTGCTCCAGGTGACCTCGGCGAAAGCGCCCGCGGCGTCCGCCTCCACCTTCAGGCGGGCAGAGGTCTCGACATAGGCGATGAGCGGCACCAGAAGACGGAACGAAAGTCCGCCGATTCCGGGGATCCGCGCCAGATTGCCGAAGAGTCCCATCGGGGCTCCGAAAAGAAAAGCGCAGAGTCCCCAGATCAGAATTCCCGAGGACACGCCTTCGCTGCTCATGCCGTCGGATGTCATTCCGATCGGCGCGACGGGGCTCAGATATTTGAGCAGGTAGTAGACGGCCACGCCGATGCCCAGCGCCGAAGAGGCCAGCCAGGCCGACTCCGTCTTCGACGGCCGGGTGCATCCGATCAGGAAGGCGAGGCACGCCCACGACCATCCCGCGGAGAACACCAGGTTCACCACGTGAAAGACCGGGCCGTCGAATGTGGCCGCGAGCGCACCCAGCGCGCCGATCGCCACACCCGCTCCGAGAGCTGAAATTACGGACATGGTGCGTGTGCGCGGAAGATCCACTCTACGTTTCCCTGTCTGCGGGTCAGGGGCCACGAGGGCTGGGCGATCGCCCCGGGCCGTCGACGGGGTTTCCGCGGGAGCGGAGACGCCGGCGACGGCCCACAGGCGGAGCAGGGGGACGGAAAAGCGTCCTGGCCCGCGGCCCCCTTAAATGTCGCGGAAGATTTCGATCTGGGCGCCGACCGAGTTGAGGCGCTCGGCGAGTTCCTCGTAGCCGCGGTTGATCACGTAGACGTTGCGCAGGACCGAGGTGCCCTCCGCGGCCATCATCGCGAGGAGGACGACCACCGCCGGGCGCAGGGCCGGGGGGCACATCATTTCCGCGGCGCGCCAGCGGGTGGGGCCCTCCACCAGGACGCGGTGGGGGTCCAGGAGTTGGAGGCGGCCGCCGAGGCGGTTGAGGTCGGTCAGGTAGATGGCGCGGTTGTCGTACACCCAGTCGTGGATCAGGGTCTGGCCCTGCGCGACGGCGGCGATGGCCGCGAAGAACGGAACGTTGTCGATGTTCAGCCCGGGGAACGGCATCGGGTGGATCTTGTCGATCGGGGCTTCGAGCTTGGACGGGCGGACGGTGAGGTCCACCAGGCGGGTGCGGCCGTTGTCCGCGACGTACTCCGCCGAGCGGTCGTGGTCGAGGCCCATCTCCTCCAGTACCGCGAGCTCGATCTCCATGAACTCGATCGGCACCCGGCGGATCGTCAGCTCCGATTCCGTGACGACCGCCGCGGCGAGCAGGCTCATCGCCTCGACCGGGTCCTCGGAGGGGGAGTAGTCCACGTCCACGTCGATGTTCGGGATGCCGTGGACGGTGAGGGTGGTGGTGCCGACGCCCTCGACCTTGACGCCCAGCGCCTCCAGGAAGAAGCAGAGGTCCTGGACCATGTAGTTGGACGAGGCGTTGCGGATGACGGTGACGCCGTCGTGCCGGGCCGCGGCCAGCAGCGCGTTCTCGGTGACCGTGTCCCCGCGCTCGGTGAGGACGATCGGGCGGTCGGGGGAGACCCCGGCCTCGACCTTCGCGTGGTAGATGCCCTCGGTCGCGGTGATGTCCAGGCCGAAGCGGCGCAGGGCGATCATGTGCGGCTCGATGGTGCGGGTGCCGAGGTCGCAGCCGCCGGCGTACGGCAGGCGGAAGCTGTCCATCCGGTGCAGCAGCGGGCCGAGGAACATGATGATGCTCCGGGTCCGGCGCGCCGCGTCCGCGTCCATGGCCTCCAGGTCGAGGCGCGCCGGCGGGATCAGCTCCAGGTCCACGCCGTCGTTGATCCAGCGGGTGCGGACGCCGATGGAGTTCAGCACCTCCAGGAGGCGGTAGACCTCCTCGATGCGCGCCACCCGCCTCAGCACCGTACGGCCCTTGTTGAGGAGCGAGGCGCAGAGCAGGGCGACGCACGCGTTCTTGCTCGTCTTGACGTCGATGGCGCCCGACAGCCGGCGGCCGCCGACCACTCGCAGGTGCATCGGGCCGGCGTAGCCGAGGGAGACGATCTCGCTGTCGAGCGCTTCGCCGATGCGGGCGATCATCTCAAGGCTGATGTTCTGGTTGCCGCGCTCGATCCGGTTCACGGCACTCTGGCTGGTGCCGAGTGCTTCGGCGAGCTGACTCTGTGTCCAGCCCCGGTGTTGACGGGCGTCACGGATGAGCTTGCCGATGCGTACGAGGTAGTCGTCTGCCATGGGGGCACGTTATCTCAGATATGAGATGACTCCCGCGCTGGGTATGCCGGATGGGTGTGTCAGGTGGGCGATTTGGGGGTTATTGACCGTCAGATCCCATAGTGGCTCCGCATGCGCGTGATGCCTCGGCGGTCCGGCCGGGCAGACGGGTGAGTGGGTCGCCGCCGCTGCCGATCCCGTGGGGGAGGAGCGGGGCCGGCGGCTCGTGCCGAGTCGCGCCGAGGGGCTGCCCCCCGGCGGCTCGCCCGTCGCGGCCCGGGGCGCCGCCGCGGCAGCCCCTGGAGCCCCGTCCGCGGCGGGTCGGCGGCAGGTCGGAGCCGGTCCGCGGGTGCGCGCCTCGTCCCCGGACCCGGACATGTACTAGAGTTATCTCGACATCGAGATATCTGCCGAAGGCGTACCGCAGCCGCCCCCGCTGGTAAGGGTTACCTAACTTAGCCCTACCTTAGCGGATTGGCCAAGGGGCGTGGCGGCAGGATGCGGTTATACGCGCGAATTCATGCATGAAGGAGACTGTCGTGTCGGCGAACAGCTTCGACGCCCGCAGCACGCTGCAGGTGGGCGACGAGTCGTACGAGATCTTCAAGCTGGACAAGGTCGAGGGCTCCGCCCGCCTTCCCTACAGCCTGAAGGTCCTGCTGGAGAACCTGCTCCGTACCGAGGACGGCGCGAACATCACCGCCGACCACATCCGGTCGCTCGGGAACTGGGACTCGCAGGCCCAGCCCAGCGAGGAGATCCAGTTCACGCCGGCTCGCGTGATCATGCAGGACTTCACCGGCGTTCCCTGCGTCGTGGACCTCGCCACCATGCGTGAGGCCGTGAAGGCCCTCGGCGGCGACCCGGCGAAGATCAACCCGCTCTCGCCCGCCGAGATGGTCATCGACCACTCGGTCATCGCCGACAAGTTCGGCACGAAGGACGCCTTCGCGCAGAACGTCGAGCTGGAGTACGGCCGCAACAAGGAGCGCTACCAGTTCCTGCGCTGGGGCCAGACCGCCTTCGACGACTTCAAGGTCGTCCCCCCGGGCACCGGCATCGTCCACCAGGTCAACATCGAGCACCTGGCCCGCACGGTCATGGTCCGTAACGGCCAGGCGTACCCCGACACCCTCGTCGGCACCGACTCGCACACCACCATGGTCAACGGCCTGGGCGTGCTGGGCTGGGGCGTCGGCGGCATCGAGGCCGAGGCCGCGATGCTCGGCCAGCCGGTCTCCATGCTGATCCCGCGCGTCGTGGGCTTCAAGCTGACCGGCGAGCTGCCCACCGGCACCACCGCCACCGACCTGGTGCTCACCATCACCGAGATGCTGCGCAAGCACGGCGTCGTCGGCAAGTTCGTCGAGTTCTACGGTGAGGGCGTCGCCGCCACCTCCCTCGCGAACCGCGCCACCATCGGCAACATGTCGCCGGAGTTCGGCTCCACCGCCGCGATCTTCCCGATCGACGACGAGACCCTGAAGTACCTGCGCCTGACCGGCCGCGACGCCCAGCAGGTCGCGCTCGTCGAGGCGTACGCCAAGGAGCAGGGCCTGTGGCTGGACCCGGCCGCCGAGCCGGACTTCTCCGAGAAGCTGGAGCTCGACCTCTCCACGGTCGTCCCCTCCATCGCCGGCCCGAAGCGCCCGCAGGACCGCATCGTCCTCGCCAACGCCGCGCAGCAGTTCACGCAGGACGTGCGCAACTACGTCGAGGACGACGACGAGGCGGGCAAGGAGTCCTTCCCGGCCTCCGACGCCCCGGCCGCCACCAACGGCGTGCCGAGCCGCCCGACCCAGGTCACCCTGGCCGACGGCACCTCCTTCGAGATCGACCACGGCGCCGTCACCGTCGCCGCGATCACCTCCTGCACCAACACCTCGAACCCCTACGTCATGGTCGCCGCAGCGCTCGTGGCCAAGAAGGCGGTCGAGAAGGGCCTGACCCGCAAGCCCTGGGTCAAGACCACCCTGGCCCCGGGCTCGAAGGTCGTCACCGACTACTTCGACAAGGCCGGCCTGACCCCGTACCTCGACAAGATGGGCTTCAACCTCGTCGGGTACGGCTGCACCACCTGCATCGGCAACTCCGGTCCGCTGGACGAGGAGATCTCGAAGGCGATCAACGAGCACGACCTCGCGGTCACCTCGGTGCTCTCCGGCAACCGCAACTTCGAGGGCCGGATCAACCCCGACGTCAAGATGAACTACCTGGCCTCCCCGCCGCTGGTCGTCGCGTACGCCATCGCGGGCTCCATGAAGGTGGACATCACCACCGAGGCCATCGGCATCGACACCGAGGGCAAGCCGGTCTTCCTCAAGGACATCTGGCCCTCCGAGGCCGAGGTCAACGACGTCGTGGCGAACGCCATCGGCGAGGACATGTTCAGCAAGTCCTACCAGGACGTCTTCGCGGGCGACGCCCAGTGGCAGGCGCTGTCCATCCCCACCGGCAATACCTTCGAGTGGGACCCGCAGTCCACCTACGTCCGCAAGCCCCCCTACTTCGAGGGCATGACGATGGAGACCACCCCGGTCTCCGACATCGCCGGCGCCCGCGTGCTGGCGAAGCTGGGCGACTCGGTCACCACCGACCACATCTCCCCGGCCGGTGCGATCAAGGCCGACACCCCGGCCGGCAAGTACCTCACCGAGCACGGCGTCGAGCGCCGCGACTTCAACTCGTACGGTTCCCGCCGCGGCAACCACGAGGTCATGATCCGCGGTACCTTCGCCAACATCCGCCTGCGCAACCAGATCGCGCCGGGCACCGAGGGCGGCTTCACCCGCGACTTCACCGTCGACGGCGCGCCGGTCGCGTTCATCTACGACGCCTCGCAGAACTACCAGGCCGCCGGCATCCCGCTGGTCATCCTGGCGGGCAAGGAGTACGGCTCCGGCTCCTCCCGCGACTGGGCCGCCAAGGGCACCGCGCTGCTCGGCGTCAAGGCCGTCATCGCCGAGTCCTACGAGCGCATCCACCGCTCCAACCTGATCGGCATGGGCGTCCTGCCCCTGCAGTTCCCGGAGGGCGCCACCGCCGCCTCCCTGGGCCTCACCGGCGAGGAGACCTTCGCCTTCACCGGTGTGGAGGAGCTGAACAACGGCACCACCCCGCGCACCGTCAAGGTCACCACCGACACCGGTGTGGAGTTCGACGCGGTCGTCCGCATCGACACGCCGGGTGAGGCGGACTACTACCGCAACGGCGGCATCATGCAGTACGTGCTCCGGAACCTCATCCGAGGCTGAGCACCGTAGCGGCACCAAAGGGCCGTATCCCCGTTAAGGGGGTACGGCCCTTCCGCCTTTTCCGGCCGGGGCCAGGTTTCGGGGAGGTCTCAACTCGGAAAAGCTGACAGGCAACCGTGTGCATGATCTTGCTCACACGAGCGGAAGTGGACTATACCTGTGCCCGTCCGGATCGCCGCGGTACTGAGCGGCGCCGGACCGGGGGATGGCGGGGACCTGCGGTGATGTCCGCATGCGCGGTGCCGTCGTGATTTCCGGCCTCCCTCACACTTCTGACGAAGGCGAGGACATGAGCATGGGATCCACTGGTGAGGGCCTCGGCCGCCGTGACCTGATCAAGCGCTCCGCGGCGCTGGGACTGATCTCGGTGCCCACGATGAGCTTCCTGTCCGCCTGCGCCTCCGGCGGTGAGGACACGACGAAGGGGCCGGACAAGGCCGCGGTGACCAAGGAGAACCCCTTCGGCGTGGCCAAGGGCGGCAAGCTCGACGTCGTCGTCTTCAAGGGCGGGTTCGGTGACGACTACGCGAAGGCCTGGGAGGCCGCCTTCGACAAGAAGTGGGGCACCACCAGCTCCCACCTCGGCACCCAGGAGATCACCGGCAAGCTCCAGACGCGCTTCAACGGCGGGAACCCGCCGGATGTCGTCGACGACTCCGGCGCCCAGAAGATCAAGCTCGACGTGCTCTTCAAGAGCAACCAGCTCGCCGACCTCACCCCGGTGCTCGACGCGCCCTCGCTCGACGACCCGAGCAAGAAGGTCCGCGACCTGCTGATCGCGGGCACCATCGAACAGGGCACGCAGGGCGGCAAGTTCGTCTCCCTGAACTACGTCTACACCGTCTTCGGCTTCTGGTACTCCGGCAAGCTCTTCAAGGAGAAGGGCTGGACGCCGCCCAAGACCTGGGACGAGTTCCTCGGGGTCTGCGCGAAGGCAAAGGAGGCCGGCATCGGCGGACTCGCCCACCAGGGCAAGTTCCCGTACTACATCAACGTCGTCATCATGGACCTGATCGCCAAGAAGGGCGGTCTGGACGCCATGAAGGCGATCGACAACCTGGAGCCGAACGCCTTCGAGGGCAGCGCGGCCGCCCTCGCCGCCGTCGAGGCGGTCTACGAGGTGGTCGAGAAGGACCTGCTGCTGCCGGGCACCAACGGCCTCACCCACACCGAGTCCCAGACCGCGTGGAACCAGTACAAGGCCGCCTTCATCCCCTCCGGCTCCTGGCTGGAGAACGAGCAGCTCAAGCAGACGCCCGACGACTTCGACATGCAGTTCCTGCCGGTCCCGCTGCTGGCCGACAGCAAGCTGCCCTTCGAGGCCATCCGGGCCGGCGCCGGCGAGCCCTTCATCGTTCCGGAGAAGGCGGCCAACAAGGCCGGCGGCCTGGAGTTCATCCGTTCGATGCTCTCCCGCGAGTGGTCGACGATCTTCGCCCAGCAGGCCAACTCGCTCACCGTGGTCAAGGACGGCGTGGACCCGGGCGTCAAGCTGCGGCCGGGCACCCAGTCCGCGGTGACCGCCCTCAAGGCGGCGGGGACGAATACCTTCAACTACCTTTACCCCGACTGGTACAGCGAGATGGACACGGCCATCCAGGACGCGTCCAATGAGCTGATGGCCAAGCGGATTCAGCCGAAGGAGTGGATCAAGCGGGCTCAGGCTGCGGTAAACAAGGCGGCGCAGGACCCGAACGCCAAGAACAACCGTCGCAGCTGATCGCACGCCCCACCGGTCACCGGCACACCAGGGACGGACACCATGAGCCAAGTAGCCCAGGGCAGAGGACGGAGCGGCTTCATCGCCGGCTTCCTCCTCGCACCCCTCGCGCTGTACCTGACCTTCGTCATCTGGCCGTACGTACAGACGTTCGGTTACTCCTTCACCAACTGGACGGGCCAGTCGCCGACCTTCGACTTCGTCGGGGTGGACAACTACACGGCCCTGATGAAGGACGAGGTCTTCCGCGGCGCCCTGTGGCACAACCTGCTGCTCCTGGTGTTCGTCCCGGTGGTCACCATCCTGCTCGCCCTCTTCTTCGCCTTCATGGTGAACGCGGGCGGGCGGGGCGGGGCCGGCGGGGTGCAGGGCGTGCGGGGATCGGGCTTCTACAAGATCGTCTACTTCTTCCCGCAGGTGCT
The DNA here is from genome assembly GCF_055563995.1 of Streptomyces sp. NPDC029164. Classification (NCBI taxonomy): domain Bacteria; kingdom Bacillati; phylum Actinomycetota; class Actinomycetes; order Kitasatosporales; family Streptomycetaceae; genus Streptomyces; species Streptomyces sp. NPDC029164. The sequence goes on from NZ_JBVHWW010000014.1 coordinate 97,546, forward strand.
CTCCCTCGCCATCCTCGCGGTGCTCTTCGGGGCCGTGTACCGCACCGACGAGGGCGGCCTGCTCAACGGCGTCCTCATCAAGCTCGGCCTGGTCGACCGGCTGCACCCCATCGAATGGCTCAACGAGCCGAGGCTCGTGCTCTGGTGCCTGCTCCTCGTGGTCGTCTGGCACGGGGTCGGCTTCTACCTCGTGCTCTTCTCGGCGGCCATGCAGTCCGTCCCCAAGGACATCTACGAGGCCGCCCTGCTCGACGGGGCGGGGCGCGCCCAGACCTTCTTCAAGGTCACGCTGCCCCTGCTGTGGGACTCCGTACAGACCTCCGCGGTCTACCTGGGCATCGCCGCGATGGACATGTTCGTCCTCGTGTCGACCATGACCTCGGGCCAGTTCGGCGGCGGACCCGACCACCACAGCGAGGTCATGGCCACGGTGCTGATGAGGAACTTCCTCTACTTCGGCAAGAGCGGCTACGCCTGTGCCATGGGCGTGGTCATGCTCGTCCTCACCATGATCCTTTCCGTCATCACGCTGCGCGCCACCCGCCGCGAGCGCATCGAGTTCTGAGCGGGAGAACCTCATGACCACAGTGATCAAGGCTCCGGGCGAAAAGGCCGCGGAGCGGTCCGGGGGAGCCGGCCCGAGCGGGGAACGGGGCGGCAAGGGCTCCGAGGGCATGGTCCTCAACGTCTTCTCCCACGGCTTCCTCGCCGTCTGGGCCATACTGATCGTCCTGCCCCTGATCTGGCTGGCGCTCGGCTCCTTCAAGACCGACGCGCAGATCGGCGGCTCGGCCCTCAGCTGGCCCTCCAACTGGAACGTCGACGCCTTCGGCCGCGCCTGGGACAAGGGCATCGGCGACTACTTCGCCAACACGCTCATCGTGATGGTGTTCTCGGTCCCGCTGACCATGCTGCTCGGCTCGATGGCGGCGTACGTCCTGGCCCGCTACCCCTTCCCGGGGAACCGGTTCATCTACTACTTCTTCGTCAGCGGGGCGATGTTCCCCGTCTTCCTCGCGCTGGTCCCGCTGTTCTTCATGGTCAAGCGCTTCGACATGCTGAACACGTACCAGGGCCTGATCCTCGTGTACGTCGCCTACTCGATGCCGTTCACCGTCTTCTTCATGCACTCGTTCTTCCGCACGCTGCCGACGGCGGTGCACGAGGCGGCGGTGATCGACGGGGCCTCCGACACCCGGATCTTCTTCCAGGTGATGGTGCCGATGGCCAAGCCCGGCCTGATCAGCGTCGGGATATTCAACATCCTGGGCCAGTGGAACCAGTACATCCTGCCCTCCGTGCTGATGCAGCCCCAGACGGGATCGGACCCCGAGCGCTACCTGCTCACCCAGGGCCTGATCCAGCTCCAGCAACAGCAGGGGTACGAGACCGACCTGCCGGTGCTGTTCGCCGGCGTGACGATCGCGATGATCCCGATGCTGGTGGTCTACCTGTCCTTCCAGCGCCAGATCCAGGCCGGCCTGACGTCCGCCACCCTGAAGTAGGTCAGCCGGGGACCACCGACCAGCCGACCGCCGAGGCCGAGGGGTCGAGCGAGAGGTTGCCGACCGCCTTCTCCAGCGCCCGGGCCCCCTCGCCCTCGGCGGTCAGCAGCGCGGACACGGTCACCTTGCCGGGGTCCGGCCCGTCCGCACTGCGGATCTACCGGAGCTGGTACCCCGGCCTGGCGAGCGCGCCGGCCAGCCGGTGCCGGATGTGGGCCGCCTCCGCCTCCAGGCACACCGCTCCACTCCGATCGCGGCCCCGAAGCCGAACGCCGCGGCCATGTGGCCCGCCATGATCCACTCACTGGTCATCGGCTCGTCCTCCGCTCAGAGCCAGGTGCCGAACGTGCGGATGTACCAGTACCAGCCGGACTGGAAGAGGGACTGGCTCGCCTCGCTGTCGGCCCCGAAGACGTGCCACATGATCAGGAACATCGAGATGTCGAAGACCGAGCTGACCGGGCCGATGGTGATCATGAAGCGGCCGATGCCCTTGGCGTCCCAGTTCCGGGGCCTGCGCAGGTAGTCCTCGTCCATCCGGTCCCACGGGGTCGCCGGCTGCGAGATGTCGTAGACCAGGTTCTGGACCGGCAGGATGATCGCGAGCATCGGCTGGAAGGGGTCCCGGGACACGCCCGGCCATGGCCGGGGGCGGAGCCCGGGGGTGCGTGCGCGGCGGAGCTGCCGGGGCACGCGGAAGGAAGAGAATGGAAAGAAACGCGACCGGGCACGGGACAGCGGTGAACCGCGGCCGTGCGCACTCGGGCAGAGCTCAGCTGATCAACAGGTCAGCCGAGGAGAGCGCGGCAAGGACTTCGATCGGGACTCATCCCGAACACCTCCTCGCGCAGCGCTGTCATGACGGGCGCCCGATCCGGCCGGGAAGGCCGCAGAGGACCGGCGCCTCAGCGGCCGTAGCACGATCCAGGGGCCGGTTCCCTCCCCCTTTCGGCCAGTACGGCCGTTTCGTGCCGTGTCAGCCTCTTGACGTGTGGATGCGCAAAGGCTCGACTTAAGGTTCACAAGTTGGAGAGACGCCGGGGTCTCGAAGCGCGAAACCGCGACGTGTCCCGGCCGGGGGGCGACGGCTTGCCGTCGCTTATGGGCAGGAGTGGATGAGTCGTGCAGACTCCCGGATCGCAGTCCTCGCTGCATCGCGCGAATCTCGAACGGGTCGTGCGGGCGGTGCGGCTCGCGGGATCGCTGACCCAGGCGGAGATCGCCCGCACCACCGGACTGTCGGCGGCCACGGTCTCCAACATCGTCCGGGAACTGAAGGACGGCGGGACCGTCGAGGTCACCGACACCTCGGCGGGGGGCCGGCGCGCGCGCAGCGTCTCGCTCAGCGGTGACGCGGGGATCGTCATCGGCGTCGACTTCGGCCACACCCACCTGCGGGTGGCGGTGGGGAACCTGGCCCATCAGGTGCTGGCCGAGGAGTCCGAGCCGCTGGACGTCGACGCCTCCTGGGCGGACGGCTTCAACCGGGCCGAAGCCCTGGTCGGGCGGCTCATCGCGGACATCGGGGTCGGGCTGGAGAAGGTCATCGGCGTCGGTCTCGGCGTGCCCGGCCCGATCGACGTGGAGTCCGGGACCCTGGGCTCGACCGCGATCCTGCCGGGCTGGGCGGGCATCAACCCCCGCCAGGAGCTCTCGCAGCGCCTCGGCGTGCCGGTGTACGTGGACAACGACGCGAACCTCGGAGCCCTCGGTGAGCTCGTTTGGGGGAGCGGGCGGGGAGTAAAGGACCTGGCGTACATCAAGGTGGCCAGCGGCGTCGGCGCCGGCCTGGTCATCAACGGCGAGATCTACCGCGGACCGGGGGGCACCGCGGGCGAGATCGGGCACATCACGCTGGACGAATCGGGCCCGGTCTGCCGCTGCGGCAACCGCGGGTGCCTGGAGACCTTCACCGCCGCCCGGTACGTCCTGCCGCTGCTCCAGGGCACGCACGGGCCGGAGTTGACGATGGAGCGGGTGGTCGAACTGGCCCGGGACGGGGATCCGGGCTGCCGCCGCGTGATCACGGACGTGGGCCGCCACATCGGCAGCGGCGTGGCCAGTCTGTGCAACCTCCTGAACCCCAGTCGCGTGGTGCTGGGCGGCTCGCTCGCGGAGGCCGGTGAACTCGTCCTGGCCCCCATCCGTGAATCAGTGGGGAGGTACGCGATTCCCAGCGCGGCGCGGCAACTGTCGGTGCTAACCGGGTCCCTGGGCGGGCGGGCCGAGGTGCTGGGCGCGCTGGCGCTCGTACTCAGCGAGATGGGCGATTCGACACTTTTGTCAGATCATGGAAGTGGAGTGCGAGCTCCCGCCGTCTTGCCTTCAGGTAGATAACGGATGGCACCGTTGTCATCTCGTTAAGGATTCACTCCTTGACGGCAAAACGCGGCCGGGGTTGACTCACATCCACCTCGGCCGCAGTGCTGCGGCCTCGTCAGGGAGGTTCAAGTAATGAACACGCGTATGCGCAGAGCCGCCGTAGCTGTTGCCGCCGGTGCCATGGCCGTTTCGCTCGCCGCTTGCGGCAGTGCGAAGGAGGCCGGCGACACGACGAAGGAGTCCTCCGGCGCTGCCAAGGGCGACGCGATCAAGGTCGGCCTGCTCCTGCCGGAGAACCAGACCGCGCGTTACGAGAAGTTCGACAAGCCGCTGATCGAGAAGAAGGTCGCCGAGCTCACCGGCGGCAAGGGTCAGGTCGTCTACGCGAACGCCAAGCAGGACGCGACCACGCAGAACTCCCAGGTCGACACGATGATCACCAACAAGGTGGACGTCCTGATCGTCGACGCGGTGGACTCCAAGGCCATCGCCGGCTCGGTCAAGAAGGCGAAGGAGGCCGGCATCCCGGTCATCGCCTACGACCGCCTGGCCGAGGGCCCGATCGACGCGTACACCTCCTTCGACAACGAAGAGGTCGGCAAGGTCCAGGGCAAGGCGCTGCTGGAGGCGCTGGGCGACAAGGCCAAGGACGGCCAGATCGTCATGATGAACGGTTCGGTCACCGACCCGAACGCCAAGCTCTTCAAGTCCGGCGCGCACTCCGTCCTCGACGGCAAGGTGAACGTCGGCAAGGAGTACGACACCGTCGAGTGGAAGCCGGAGAACGCCAACACCAACATGGCGGCCGCGCTCTCCGCGCTCGGCAAGGACAAGGTCATCGGCGTCTACTCCGCCAACGACGGCATGGCGGGCGGCATCATCACCGCCCTCAAGGCCGCCGGCGTCTCCCCCCTGCCGCCGGTCACCGGCCAGGACGCCGAACTCGCCGGTGTGCAGCGCATCGTCGCGGGCGAGCAGTTCATGAGCGTCTACAAGCCGTACGCCCCCGAGGCCGAGGCCGCCGCGAAGATGGCCGTCGCCCTCGCCAAGGGCGAGAAGCTCGACGGAATCACCACCTCCACCGTCGACAGCCCGACCACCAAGGGCGTCGCGTCGGTGCTGATCCCGGTCGTCTCGCTGACCAAGGGCAACATCAACGACACGGTCGTCAAGGACGGCGTCTACTCGGTCGCCGAGATCTGCACCGACAAGTACGCGGCGGCCTGCGCCGCGGCCGGCCTGAAGTAGCGGCCCCCGTCGCCTCCTCGCGAGGCGGCCCCCGTGCCTGACCGGCGCCCCGCCCACCTCATCCCCGCCACGCGGCGGGGCGCCGGGCAGAAACGATCCTCCCCCCCATTCGCCCCGCTCCTGCTCTTTTGCACGACATCCCCGCCGGTCAGGCGGCGAAGGAGATGGTTCATGTGTCCGCTGCGCCCGTGCTGGCGTTGCGAGGGGTCTCGAAGCGGTTCGGCGCCGTTCAGGCCCTGACCGACGTAGAACTCGAGATCCACTCCGGTGAAGTGGTCGCCCTCGTCGGCGACAACGGTGCCGGAAAGTCCACGCTGGTCAAGACGATCGCCGGCGTGCACCCCATCGATGAAGGTGTCATCGAGTGGGAGGGCCGTCCGGTCTCCATCGGCAAGCCCCATGACGCCCAGAACCTGGGCATCGCGACGGTCTACCAGGACCTGGCGCTGTGCGACAACATCGATGTCGTCGGCAACCTCTTCCTCGGTCGCGAACTCAAGCGCCACGGCGTCCTCGACGAGGTGGAGATGGAGCGGCGCGCCCGCGAGCTCCTGACCACCCTGTCCATCCGGATCCCCAGCGTCCGTATCCCCATCGCCTCGCTCTCCGGCGGTCAGCGCCAGACCGTGGCGATCGCCCGCTCCATGCTGGGCGAGCCCCAGCTCGTCATCCTCGACGAGCCCACCGCCGCGCTCGGCGTCGAGCAGACCGCACAGGTGCTCGACCTCGTGGAGCGGCTGCGCGAGCGCGGCCACGCCGTCATCCTCATCAGCCACAACATGGCCGATGTGAAGGCCGTCGCCGACAAGGTGGCGGTCCTGCGGCTGGGCCGCAACAACGGTGTCTTCAACGTCGCCGACACCTCGCAGGAAGAGATCATCTCCGCCATCACCGGTGCCACGGACAACGCCGTGACCCGCCGGGCGGCCCGCACCTCGGAGGCCGGCAAGTGAGCACCCAGAACCCCGCCACCGATCCACTGGGCAAGGGCCCCGCCGGCTCGCAGGAGTACATCGACCCGGTCAACCCGGCGGCGGCCCACGACGCGATCCCGGCCGTGGACCCCCGCCTCCTCGTCAGGGAGCAGGGCCTCGCCGGCTACGTGGGCGAGTTCAAGCGCAAGATGAAGGCCGGCGACCTGGGCTCCATCCCCGTCGTCATCGGCCTGATCGTCATCTGGTCCATCTTCCAGGGGCTGAACTCGAACTTCCTCTCCCCGGAGAACCTCACCAACATCGCGATCACGATGACCGCCACCGGCATGATCGCCATCGGCATCATCTTCGTGCTGCTGCTCGGCGAGATCGACCTCTCGGTCGGCTCCGTCAGCGGCGTCTCGGGCGCGATCGTCGCCGTCCTCGCCGTCACGCACGGCGTGAACGAGTGGCTGGCGATCCTGGCGGCCGTGGCCGGCGGCGCCGTGATCGGTTCCATCCACGGCTTCTTCTTCGCCAGGATCGGCGCCCCGGCCTTCGCCGTCACCCTGTCGGGCCTGCTGTTCTGGCTGGGCGCGATGCTGCAGATCCTCGGCAGCAACGGCACGATCAACATCGACTCCGACGGCGTGGTCGGCCAGCTGACCACGTACTTCTTCTCGGACGTGGCCGTCGCCTACGGGCTGGCCGCGCTCGCGGTGGCCGGCTACTTCCTCGCGGCCTTCTTCGACGCGAAGCGCCGCGACGCCGCCGGGATGCCCTCCCGGCCGCTCGCCGAGATCCTGCTGCGCACCGGCCTGCTCGCGGTGTTCACCTTCGGCCCCGCCGTGGTGTTCAACCAGTACAAGGGCCTGCCGCTCGCGGTGGTGCTCTTCCTGCTGGCGCTGGTCGTCACGGACTTCGTGCTCCGTCGCACGACCTTCGGGCGAAACGTTTTCGCACTGGGTGGCAGCGTCGAGGCCTCCCGCCGCGCGGGCATCAACGTCACCCGGATCCGGATCACGGTCTTCGCGATCTCCGGCACCTTCGCCGCCATCGGCGGTCTGTTCTGGGCCTCCAAGATCGCGGCCGCCAACCAGAGCGCCGGCGCCGGCGACCTGCTGATGAACGTGATCGCGGCGGCCGTCATCGGCGGCACCAGCCTCTTCGGCGGCCGGGGCCGGACCTGGAACGCCCTCCTCGGCGTCATGGTCATCATCTCGATCCAGTACGGTCTGGCACTGGAAGGCATCGCGACGCCGATCCAGTACATGATCACCGGTGCGGTGCTGCTGACCACCGTGGTGATCGACTCGGTCTCGCGCAAGACCCAGAAGACGGCCGGACGCGCCTGACGGCGCGGCCGACTGCCCGCCGGAGCGGCATCCGGCGGTAAGACCGGTCACAGTGCCCGGCGCCACTTCACGTGGCGCCGGGCATCCGTGCGTACATGTGCGGGCACTCCTGTGCGGGTATACGCCCGTATGTGATGTGTGGCCGCGTGGTGGTGCGTACATGTATGACAAAGGTGTGACTCCGCCGGGACGGCCCGATGACCGCGTCCCGCAGCGGAACATTAGACTCGACAGACCAGCAAGCAACTGCAAGGAGGCACGGGTGCTGCTGACCCGCATCAAGGGACCGCGCGATCTGGACCGGCTCAGCCAGGAGGAGCTCGACCAGCTCGCCGCAGAGATCAGGTCCTTCCTCGTCGACGCCGTCTCCAAGACCGGCGGGCACCTCGGCCCCAACCTCGGCGTGGTCGAACTGACGATCGCCCTGCACCGGGTCTTCGAATCGCCCAAGGACAAGGTCCTCTTCGACACCGGCCACCAGGCCTACGTCCACAAGCTGCTCACGGGCCGCCAGGACTTCGGCAACCTGCGCTCCAAGGGCGGCCTGTCCGGCTACCCCTCGCGCGCCGAGTCCGACCACGACGTGATCGAGAACTCGCACGCCTCCACCGTGCTGGGCTGGGCCGACGGCCTCGCCAAGGCCAACGAGGTGCTCGGCCGCGAGGACCACCACGTCGCCGCCGTCATCGGCGACGGCGCGCTGACCGGCGGCATGGCCTGGGAGGCGCTGAACAACATCGCCGCCGCCAAGGACCGCCCGCTGGTCATCGTCGTCAACGACAACGAGCGCTCGTACGGCCCCACCATCGGCGGCCTCGCGAACCACCTGGCCACCCTGCGCACCACGGACGGCTACGAGCGCTTCCTGGCCCGCGGCAAGGAGATCCTGGAGCGCACCCCGGTCGTCGGGAAGCCGCTCTTCGAGACCCTGCACGGCGCCAAGAAGGGCCTCAAGGACTTCATCGCCCCGCAGGGCATGTTCGAGGACCTGGGCCTGAAGTACATCGGCCCCATCGACGGCCACGACATCGAGGCCCTGGAGTCCGCCCTGCAGCGCGCCAAGCGCTTCAGCGGCCCGGTCATCGTGCACTGCCTCACCCAGAAGGGCCGCGGCTACACCCACGCGGAGCAGGACGAGGCCGACCGTTTCCACGGCATCGGTCCGATCCACCCCGACACCGGCCTGCCCGTCTCCACCGACGCCGCCAGCTGGACCTCCGTCTTCGCCGACGAGATGGTCCGGCTCGGCAAGGAGCGCAAGGACATCGTCGGCATCACCGCGGCCATGCTCCAGCCGGTCGGCCTGAAGAAGTTCGCGGACGCCTTCCCGGACCGGATCTACGACGTCGGCATCGCCGAGCAGCACGGCGCCACCTCGGCGGCGGGCCTCGCCACCGGCGGCGCCCACCCGGTCTTCGCGGTGTACGCCACCTTCCTCAACCGCGCCTTCGACCAGGTGCTGATGGACGTGGCCCTGCACAAGTGCGGGGTCACCTTCGTCCTGGACCGGGCCGGTGTCACGGGCACCGACGGCGCCTCCCACAACGGTATGTGGGACATGTCGATCATGCAGGTCGTGCCCGGTCTGCGGCTGGCCGCCCCGCGCGACGCCGAGCAGCTGCGCGCCCAGCTGCGCGAGGCCGTCGAGGTCAAGGACGCGCCGACCGTCGTCCGCTACTCGAAGGGCGTAGTCGGCCCGGCCGTCCCGGCCGTCGGCCGGATCGGCGGCATGGACGTGCTGCGCACCCCGGCCCCCGAGGTCACCCGGCCGGACGTACTGCTCGTCTCCGTCGGCGCGCTCGCCCCGATGTGCCTGGAGATCGCGGACCTGCTCGACAAGCAGGGCATCTCCACGACCGTGGTCGACCCCCGCTGGGTCAAGCCCGTCGACGAGGCCCTGGCCCCGCTCGCGGAGCAGCACCGGGTCGTCGTCACCGTCGAGGACAACGGCCGTACCGGTGGCGTGGGCTCCGCCGTCGCGCAGGCCCTGCGGGACGCGGGCGTCGACGTACCGCTGCGCGACTTCGGCATCCCGCAGCGCTTCCTCGACCACGCCTCCCGCAAGGAGGTCATGGCCGAGATCGGGCTGACCGCTCCGGACATCGCACGGCAGGTCACGGGCCTGGTGGCGAAGCTGGACGGGCGCTACGACAGCGAGCCGGCCACCGCCGTCGACTAGGACGGGTACCAGCCACTAGATCGCCGCGCGGTTGCACGTCACGGGCCGGGAGATCACCCTTGAAGGGGTGGGCCTCCCGGCCCGTTCGCGTGCGTCGACACCTGTTTCGGAGGTGCGTCGGTGAGTAGGGATATGAACAGCCCCTTCCGCACCAAGACGGTGGAGCAGTCCATCCGCGACACGGAGGAGCCGGAACACGCGCTCCGGAAGTCGCTCTCCGCCTGGGACCTGACGGTTTTCGGTGTGGGTGTCATCATCGGCACCGGCATCTTCGTCCTCACGGGCATCGCGGCCCGGAACAACGCAGGACCCGCCACCGCCCTCGCCTTCGTGGCGGCGGGCATCGTCTGCGCTCTCGCGGCGCTCTGCTACGCCGAGTTCGCGTCCACCGTGCCGGTGGCCGGATCCGCGTACACCTTCTCGTACGCCTCGATCGGTGAGCTGCCCGCCTGGATCATCGGCTGGGACCTGGTGCTGGAGTTCGCCCTCGGCACCGCCGTCGTCGCGGTCGGCTGGTCCGGATACGTGCGCCACCTCATGGACACCAACCTCGGCTGGACCCTGCCGACCTCCCTGTCCGGGCCCGATGCCGGCGGCCACTTCGACCTGCTGGCGTTCCTGCTGGTCCTGGTGCTGACGTGGATCCTGGTCGTCGGGACGAAGCTCTCGGCCCGCATCACCGCGGTCGTCGTCGCCATCAAGGTCACGGTCGTGCTGCTGGTCATCGTCGCGGGCCTGTTCTTCATCAAGGCCGACAACTACTCGCCGTTCATCCCGCCGGCCCAGCCACAGGCCGAGGGCGTCAGCGGCTGGCACTCGCCCCTGGTCCAGTTGCTCTTCGGCTACGAGCCCACGAACTTCGGCGTCATGGGCATCTTCACGGCGGCCTCGCTCATCTTCTTCGCCTTCATCGGCTTCGACGTGGTGGCGACGGCGGCCGAGGAGACCAAGAACCCCCAGCGGGACATGCCGCGCGGCATCCTCGGCTCGCTGCTGATCTGCACGGTGCTCTACGTCGCCGTGACCCTGGTGGTCACCGGCATGCAGAAGTACTCGGAGATGTCCCCGACCGCGCCGCTCGCCGAAGCCTTCAAATCGGTGAACCAGCCGTTCTTCTCGGGTGCCATCAGCCTCGGCGCGGCCGTCGGTCTGATCACCGTGTGCATGATCCTGCTGCTCGGCCAGACCCGCGTGTTCTTCGCGATGAGCCGTGACGGACTGCTGCCGCGGGTCTTCTCCGTGACGCACCCGAAGTACCGCACCCCCTACCGGGCGACCCTGCTGCTCGGCGGGGTCATCGCGATCGTCGCCGGTTTCACCAGCCTGGAGACCCTCGCGGAACTGGTGAACATCGGCACCCTGTTCGCCTTCGTGGTGGTCGCGCTGGGCGTGATCGTCCTGCGCAAGACCCGCCCCGACCTGCACCGGTCCTTCCGGACCCCGTGGGTGCCGTTCATCCCGATCGTGTCGATCGCGGCCTCGTTCTGGCTGATGCTCAACCTGCCGGCCGAGACCTGGCTGCGCTTCGGCATCTGGATGGCCGTCGGCATCGTCCTCTACTTCCTCTACAGCTACCGCAACAGCCGTCTGCACCAGGTCGGCCAGGACGCGAAGTTCTGAGCGCCGCCCGCCGGCCGCACACGACGCAGCGGGGGGGGGGGGGGGGGGGGGGGGTGGGGGGGGGGGGGTGTGTGGGGGGGGGGGGGGGGGGGGGGGAGGGAGTGGGGGGGGGGGGCTGGGCC
>NZ_JBVHWW010000014.1:108819-136368 GCF_055563995.1 Streptomyces sp. NPDC029164
TCCCCTCCACCCCCCCCCCCCCCCCCCCCCCCCCCCCCCCCCCCCCCCCCCCCCCCCCCCCCCCCCCCCCCCCCCCCCCCCCCCCCCCCCCCGCTGCGTCGTGCGTGCGGTGCGGCAGGCGGCTCAGCCCTTGGCGGGGGAGTCCTTCGCCGAGGCGGGGACCTTCTCGTCCTTGCGCAGGGCGTCCCACAGCTGGGTGGCCTGCGGCTCGGCCACGACCACGCGGTTCGGGTCCACCTTGTCGTAGGCGACCGGCAGCATGATCGTCTCCATCGTGTCCGGGTTCACGCCCTTCATGCTCTGCGCGAAGTCGGACAGCGCGGTGAGCGAGGCGAGGTCGGAGTCGGTGGTCAGCGACTTGGTCCCGGCGTCCGCGAGCTTGTACAGCCGGGCCGGGTTGCCGAGGGCGTCCTGCTTCTTGATCTCCGACAGCATCGCCAGCATGAACTGCTGCTGCAGGCCTATGCGCCCGAGGTCGCTGCCGTCGCCGTAGCCGTAGCGGGTACGGACGAACTTGAGCGAGTCGGTGCCGTTCAGCCGGTGCGTGCCCGCGTCCAGCTTCAGGCCGCCCTTGGCCCCGCTCATCGGCTTGTCGAGGGTGACGCTGACCCCGCCCAGCGCGTCCACCAGGCCCTTGAAGCCGGCGAAGTCCACCTCGACGAAGTGGTCCACGCGCACCCCGGACAGCTGCTCCACGGTGTTGACCACGCAGGCCGGACCGGCGAGCGAGTAGACGGAGTTGAACATGACCCGCTTGGCGGACGGCAGGGTCTTGCCCTTGCCGTCCTTGCACTCGGGCCGGGTGATGAGGGTGTCGCGGGGGATGCTCACCGCGGTCGCCTTGGCCCGGCCCTCGGGTATGTGCACCAGCATCGCGGTGTCCGAGCGGGCTCCGCTGACGTCGCCGTGGTCGAGGTCGGCGTTGGCGCCGGCGCGCGAATCGGAGCCGAGCACCAGGATGTTCTGCGCGTTCGCGACCACCTTCGGGGGGCGGTTGTCCCCGATCGCCTGATCCAGGTCGACGCTGTCGATGTTGCCGTTGAGATGGCTGTACGTCCACCAGCCGGCCCCGGCCGCGCCGAGGATCAGCACGGCGACCAGCAGCAGGGTGATCCGCAGAATGCGGCGTCGGCGGCGCCTGGGCCGCGCGTGCGTTTCCGTCATGGGGGTGAATCTTAGACAGATATTCGAACGGCCGAAGCCCGCCCCCCGAAGGGGGCGGGCCAGGCCGTGGAATGCCCGTCCGCGACCCGGACTAGGCCGGGACGCTCGCCAGGCCGGGAGCGAGGAACTTCTTGCCGTTCACGCGCTCCGAGACGCCTTCACGGTCCAGGTACGGCGTGATGCCGCCCAGGTGGAAGGGCCAGCCGGCACCGGTGATGAGGCACAGGTCGATGTCCTGGGCCTCGGCCACGACACCCTCCTCCAGCATCAGGCCGATCTCCTGCGCCACCGCGTCCAGGACGCGGTCGCGGACCTGCTCCTCGGTCAGGACGGAGTCGCCCTGCACCAGGAGGGCGGCGACCTCGGGGTCCAGCTCCGGCTTGCCGGAATCGTAGACGTAGAAGCCGCGCTTGCCGGCCTTGACCACGGCCGCCAGGTTCGGGGAGACGGTGAAGCGCTCCGGGAAGGCGCGGTTCAGGGTCTCGGAGACGTGCAGACCGATCGCCGGGCCCACGAGCTCCAGGAGCACCAGCGGGGACATCGGCAGGCCGAGCGGCTCGATGGCCTTCTCCGCCGTGACGACCGGGGTGCCCTCGTCGATGACGTTCTGGATCTCGCCCATGAAGCGGGTCAGGATGCGGTTCACGACGAACGCCGGGGCGTCCTTGGTGAGGACCGCGGTCTTCTTCAGCTTCTTGGCGACACCGAAGGCCGTGGCCAGCGAGGCGTCGTCGGTCTGCTCACCGCGGACGATCTCCAGCAGCGGGAGGATCGCGACGGGGTTGAAGAAGTGGAAGCCGACCACGCGCTCCGGGTGCCGGAGCTTCGAGGCCATCTCCGACACCGACAGCGAGGAGGTGTTGGTGGCGAGGATCGCGTGCGCCGGGGCGACCGCCTCGACCTCCGCGAACACCTTCTGCTTGACGGACATCTCCTCGAACACGGCCTCGATGATGAAGTCCGCGTCCGCGAAGCCCTCGGCCTTGTCGAGCACACCGGTCACCAGGGCGGTCAGGCGGTTGGCCTTGTCCTGGTTGATGCGGCCCTTGCCGAGCAGCTTCTGGATCTCGGCGTGGACGTAGCCCACACCCTTGTCCACACGCTCCTGGTCGATGTCGGTGAGGACCACCGGCACCTCCAGGCGGCGCAGGAAGAGCAGCGCCAGCTGCGAGGCCATCAGGCCCGCGCCGACGACGCCGACCTTGGTGACCGGACGGGCCAGGGACTTGTCCGGGGCCCCGGCCGGGCGCTTGGCGCGCTTCTGGACGAGGTTGAAGGCGTAGATGCCCGAGCGCAGCTCGCCGCCCATGATGAGGTCGGCCAGGGCCGTGTCCTCGGCGTCGAAGCCGGCCTGGAGGTCGCCCGACTTGGCAGCCTCGATGATCTCCAGCGCGCGGTAGGCGGCCGGGGCCGCGCCGTGCACCTTGGAGTCCGCGATGGCGCGGCCGCGGGCGACGGCCGCGTCCCAGCCCTCGGCGCGGTCGATCTCGGCGCGTACGACCTCGGTCTCGCCCTTCAGGACCTTCGAGGTCCAGATGAGGGACTGCTCCAGGAAGTCCGCACCCTCGAACAGCGCGTCCGCGATGCCCAGGTCGAAGACCTGCTTGCCGCGCAGCTGCTTGTTCTGGTTGAGCGAGTTCTCGATGATCACCGAGACCGCGCGGTCGGCGCCGATCAGGTTCGGCAGGATGGCGCAGCCGCCCCAGCCCGGAACCAGACCGAGGAAGACCTCGGGCAGCGAGAAGGCAGGGATGGCCTTCGAGACGGTGCGGTAGGTGCAGTGCAGGCCGACCTCGACGCCGCCGCCCATCGCCGCGCCGTTGTAGTAGGCGAAGGTCGGGACAGCGAGCGCGGAGAGGCGCTTGAAGACGTCGTGGCCGCCCTTGCCGATGGCGAGCGCCTCGTCGTGCTTCTTCAGCAGCTCGACACCCTTGAGGTCGGCGCCGACCGCGAAGATGAACGGCTTGCCGGTGATGCCCGCGCCGACGATGGAGCCCGCGAGGGCCTCCTGCTCGACCTGGTCGATCGCCGCGTTCAGGTTGGCGAGGGACTGCGGACCGAAGGTGGTCGGCTTGGTGTGGTCGAAACCGTTGTCCAGCGTGATGAGCGCGAAGCGCCCGGCGCCGAACGGCAGGTCCAGGTGGCGGACGTGCGCGGAGGTGACGACCTCGTCCGGGAACAGCTCGGCCGCACCCTTCAGGAGCTCGGCGGTGGTGCTCACTTGGCGTCTCCCTCGGCGGTGAAGTGCGGGTTCTCCCAGATGACCGTGGCGCCCATGCCGAAGCCGACGCACATGGTGGTCAGGCCGTAGCGGACGTGCGGCTGCTCCTCGAACTGACGGGCCAGCTGCGTCATCAGACGCACGCCCGAGGAGGCGAGCGGGTGACCGAAGGCGATGGCGCCGCCGTACTGGTTCACGCGGGCGTCGTCGTCGGCGATGCCGTAGTGCTCCAGGAAGGCGAGCACCTGCACGGCGAACGCCTCGTTGATCTCGAACAGGCCTATGTCCTCGATGGACAGGCCGGCCTGGGCGAGGGCCTTCTCGGTGGCCGGGATCGGGCCGTAGCCCATGACCTCCGGCTCGACACCGGCGAAGGAGTACGACACGAGGCGCATCTTGACCGGGAGGTTGTTCTCGCGGGCGAAGTCCTCGGACGCGATGATCGCGGCGGTGGCACCGTCGTTGAGACCGGCGGCGTTGCCCGCGGTGACCCGGCCGTGCGTACGGAACGGGGTCTTCAGGCCGGCCAGGTTCTCCAGCGTGGTGCCCGGGCGCATCGGCTCGTCGGTGGTGACCAGGCCCCAGCCCGTCTCACCGGCCGCCTCGTTGGTGTTGCGCACCGAGATCGGGACCAGGTCCTGCTGGATCTTGCCGTCGGCGTACGCCTTGGCGGCCTTCTCCTGCGAGCGCACGGCGTACTCGTCGGCGCGGAGCTTGGTGATCGTCGGGTACCGGTCGTGCAGGTTCTCGGCGGTCATGCCCATGAACAGGGCGGACTCGTCGACCAGCTTCTCGGAGACGAAGCGCGGGTTCGGGTCCACGCCCTCGCCCATGGGGTGGCGGCCCATGTGCTCGACACCGCCGGCGAGGGCGACGTCGTACGCACCGAAGGCCACACCGCCCGCGACGGCGGTCACGGCGGTCAGCGCGCCGGCGCACATGCGGTCGATGGAGTAGCCCGGGACGGACTGCGGGAGGCCCGCGAGGATGCCGGCCGTACGGCCCAGCGTGAGGCCCTGGTCGCCGATCTGCGTGGTCGCGGCGATGGCGACCTCGTCGATCTTCTTGGGATCCAGGTCCGGGTTGCGGCGCAGCAGCTCCCGGATCGCCTTCACGACGAGGTCGTCGGCGCGGGTCTCGTGGTAGATGCCCTTCGGGCCCGCCTTGCCGAACGGGGTGCGGACGCCGTCGACGAAGACGACGTCCCTGACGGTACGAGGCACGTTGGCTCTCCTCCAGGTGCGGGTGTGCACTGCTGCGCGGGGGCGCCCATCGCTGAGCGCCCGCTCACCCGGCCATGCTACTTGTCGGTAACCGACGTGCACACCCCCTCCCCGAACAGCGGCGAAGGTCACACTCCACGTCCCGCGCGCGCCCCTTCCGCGCGCCCGTCCGATCGGCGCGCCCCGGGCTACCCGAACGGGTCGGACACCCGGTCCGGGCGGCCCTGTCGATGGCACCGGGCGCGGGCGCCTGCCGATTCTGGCCGGGTACGGGGCGCCCGCCCCGGACCCGGCCGACCTGAAACGGAGACCCCCGCCATGCTGATCAAGGCGGTCGACCACGAGGTCAAGCACGCCTCCAAACTCCCCGTCAACGAGGGCGAGGTGATCAAACTCTTCGTCCGGGAACGCGACGGCACGAAGAATCCCACCAAACGCACGGCCGTCCTGATGCTGCACGGTCGCAGCGTCCCCGTGCTGCCCGGCGCGGACCTGGGCACCGGCGAGTACAACTGGATGCAGTTCCTCGCCAAGGCGGGCTTCGACGTCTTCGCCATGGACCTCCAGGGCCACGGCCGCTCGCCGCGCCCGGCGGTCATGAACGAGCCGTGCAACACCGCTGCCGCCCCGCAGGCGAAGCTCCTGCTCGACGGTCACCCGCTGGCGGCCCCCTGCACCCCCTCGTACGCCAAGCACCTCGGCGACTCCGCGAGCGACTGGGCCGAGGTCCACAGCGTCGTCGAATACATCAAGGCCGAGCGCGGTGTGGAGAAGGTCGCCCTCTTCGGCTGGTCCGCCGCCGCGGTGGCGCTGGGTCCGTACGCCATCCAGTACCCGGACAACGTCTCCAGCCTGTTCCTGCTCGCCCCGGTCTTCCGGCCGGACGGACCCACGAGCAAGCCCGGCACCAAGTGGGACCGGCCGGACGCGCTGCCCCCTCCGCCCTCCCTGTGGACCTTCCCGATGAACATCGTCGGCCGGGACGGTTTCGAAGACGCCTGGGACAAGGAAATCGGCTGCGTCGACGAGCAGCGTGAGGAGGGCATGGTCGACACGGTGTGGGCGGCGATCATGGAGAGTGACGTGGTGGGCCGCAACTGGGGGCCGCCGCTGTCCGGCGTGCCCTCGGGCGTACTGCGCTTCCGCAACGCCTTCTGGTGGGGCTGGAACAAGGCCGGCGCCAAGGTGGACAACATCCTCGGTCACAAGGTGCCGGTGCTCATCGTCGTCGGCGAGCACGACAAGACGGTGAACAGCGTTCCGGGCACCAATCCCTTCCTCTCGGTCACCGAGCTCTACAAGGCCATCCCGGGTCCGAAGAAGATGCATTTCGAGGTCGCCTGCGCGGGCCACCAGATCCCCTGGGAGCGGGTGGTCAAGCACGTCCACCACCTGTCCCGGAAGTGGCTCAAGCACACCGAGATCGACGGCCACACGAAGGGGACCTTCTACATGGACACGGAGGGCGACTACACCGAGCAGCCACTCTGATCCGGCTGTGCCCCGGTCCGGGCGTCCCGGCCCGGGGCACAGCGGCGTCCTCCTACGCGGTCGCGGCCAGGGCCGGGACCAGGACCGGCGTCACCTGTTCGACCTGCCAGGCGCGGGCGCCGTAGCCGGCCAGCGCCTGCGCCACGGTGTCCGCGTCGAGCCGCTGCGGCGGCTCCCAGCACAGCCGGCGGACCGTGTCCGGGGTGATCAGGTTCTCCTGGGGCAGGTTGAGCGCCTCCGCCAGCGCCGAGACGGCGGCACGGGCCGCCGAGAGCCGGGCCGCGGCGGCCGGGTCCTTGTCCACCCAGGAACGCGGCGGCGGCGGACCGGCCGGGGTCGCCCCCGGCTGCGGCAGCTCGCTCTCGGGCAGGGCCTTCGCCCGGTCCACGGCGGCCATCCACTGGTCGAGCTGACGCCGGCCCATCCGCTGCCCGTAGCCGGGCAGGACGGACAGGGTGTGCACGTTCGCCGGCAGGGCCAGCGCGGCCTCGACGATCGCGGCGTCGCCCAGCACCTTGCCGGGCGACACGTCGCGCCGCTGCGCGATCCGGTCCCGGGACTCCCACAGCTCCCGTACGACCGCCATCTGGCGGCGCCGGCGCACCTTGTGCATGCCGGACGTACGGCGCCAGGGGTCCTTGCGGGGCGGCGCGGGCGGGGCGGAGGCGATGGCGTCGAACTCCTGGTGGGCCCACTCCAGCTTGCCCTGCCGGTCCAGCTCCTTCTCCAGCGCGTCCCGCAGGTCCACCAGCAGCTCCACGTCCAGAGCGGCGTAGCGCAGCCACGGCTCGGGAAGCGGGCGGGTGGACCAGTCGACGGCGGAGTGGCCCTTCTCCAGCGCGTAGCCGAGCACGCTCTCGACCATCGCGCCGAGCCCGACCCGGGGGAAGCCGGCCAGGCGGCCGGCCAGCTCGGTGTCGAAGAGGGAGGTGGGCACCATGCCTATTTCCCGCAGGCAAGGCAGGTCCTGGGTGGCGGCGTGCAGGATCCACTCGGTGCCGGACAGGGCCTCGCCCAGCGAGGACAGGTCGGGGCAGCCCACCGGGTCGATCAGCGCGGACCCCGCACCCTCGCGGCGCAGCTGCACCAGGTAGGCGCGCTGGCCGTAGCGGTATCCGGAGGCTCGCTCGGCGTCGACGGCGACGGGGCCGGTGCCCGCGGCGAAGGCCGCGACCACTTCGGCGAGGGCGTCCGCGTCGGCGACCACCGGCGGGATCCCCTCACGGGGCTCCAGCAACGGGATCGGCAGCCCACCGGGCGGAACAACGACGTCGTCCGGGGGGCCGCCCCCGGTGGTGGTGCGCAGGTCTGCTGCGGTCTCTTGGGCGTCGGTCACCGGTCAAGGGTATCCGTGTATACGACGCGCCCGTCGCCGGAACGTTCCGGCGACGGGCGCGAGCAGTATGCGGGGAGTTTTCCGGGGGTATCCCGGGAGGTTCCCCCGGACCGGGTCCGGGGGACGGTATCCGGGGGCTCGGGCCCGCGCTCAGTGGATGATCCCGGTGCGCAGCGCGACGGCGACCATTCCGGCGCGGTCACCGGTGCCCAGCTTGCGGGCGATCCGGGCGAGGTGGGACTTGACGGTCAGGGCGGACAGGCCCATCGAGACGCCGATGGCCTTGTTGGACTGGCCCTCCGCGACGAGGCGCAGGACCTCGACCTCGCGGCCGGAGAGCTCGCGGTAACCGCCCGGGTGGCTCGGGGCACCCGGGGGGCGGCGGTGCATGCGGGCGGCCGCGGCGCCGATGGGGGCGGCGCCGGGGCGGGTGGGGAGCCCGATGTTGGTCCGCGTACCGGTGACGACGTAGCCCTTCACTCCGCCCGCGAGGGCGTTGCGCACGGCGCCGATGTCATCGGCGGCGGACAGGGCCAGGCCGTTGGGCCAGCCGGCGGCGCGGGTCTCGGAGAGCAGGGTGAGACCGGAACCGTCGGGCAGGTGTACGTCGGCCACGCAGATGTCGCGCGGGCTGCCGACGCGGGGGCGGGCCTCCGCGATGGACGACGCCTCGATCACGTCACGTACTCCGAGGGCCCACAGATGGCGGGTCACGGTGGAGCGGACGCGCGGGTCGGCCACGACGACCATGGCCGTCGGCTTGTTCGGGCGGTAGGCGACCAGGCTTGCGGGCTGCTCGAGAAGAACGGACACCTAGGCCTCCTGGGGGAGTGGCGGGACGGCCGGCTCGGGGAAGGAAGCCGGTGCGAACCGTACGGATGGTCACTGACTCCTTCGGCACGTCACCCGCCCGGCTTTAGGGAATGATCACGATTTGGTGAGTAACAATTCGGGCAATTCGGACGCACGATCGATCATCGGGTGATCAGAAGCCCGCATCGGACGCCGCCTTCCGACACCCCCTGCGCGAGGTGGTCCGCGGAGGCGGCCGTACGGCCCTGCGGCTACGGGTGGTGCGGACCGCGCCGCTGTGGCAGGGAGACGACCCCCGTGACGGTGTCCGTCGGACCCACCGGCGGCAGCCCCGCGATCTGGCACAGCAGCTCGCACCACGCCGACAGGTGCGCCGAGGTGTCCGGCACCCCGCCCACCCCCTCGCGGGGCGTCCACGAGGCTCTGATCTCGATCTGCGTGGCCGGGCGCCGCTCCGCGAGCCCGCCGAAGTAGTGCGAGCCGGCCATGGTCACGGTCCCGCTCGCCTCCCCGTACGTCAGCCCGCGCGCGTCCAGCGCGCCCGTCAGCCAGGACCAGCACACCTCGGGGAGGAGCGGGTCCGCGGCCATCTCGGGCTCCAGCTCCGCCCGTACGAGCGTCACCAGCCGGAAGGTCCCGTGCCAGGCGTCGTGCCCGGCCGGATCATGGAGCAGGATCAGCCGGCCGTCGGCGAGGTCGTCCTCACCGTCCACCACCGCGGCTTCCAGGGCGTAGGCGTGCGGGGCCAGTCTCTGGGGCGGTTTCGTCGGGTCGATCTCGATGCCCGGGCGCAGCCGCGCCTTCTTCAAGCCGTCGACCGCCCGGCGGAACGGGAGCGGGACGGAGCTCTCCTTCGCGCTGTCCATACCGTCAGCGCCATCTGAAAATCGTCCCTGAGCCGCAGCCATGCGGGGAAGACTAGGCGGTATGTGCGGCCGTACGGCGCAGGGACACCCGCGCCGGGTCGGGCACTTCTTCATACGTGCGAAGATTTGGGTCGTGAGCGCCAACGACCGCCCCCAGGGCACGCCGAGTCAGACGTACGATTCCGCCTTCCTGAAGGCGTGCCGGCGCGAGCCGGTGCCGCACACCCCGGTGTGGTTCATGCGGCAGGCCGGGCGCTCCCTCCCGGAGTACCGCAAGGTGCGCGAGGGCACGGCCATGCTGGAGTCCTGCATGCGCCCCGACCTGGTCACCGAGATCACCCTGCAGCCGGTGCGGCGCCACCACGTCGACGCGGCGATCTTCTTCTCGGACATCGTGGTCCCGCTGAAGGCCATCGGCGTCGACCTGGACATCAAGCCGGGCGTCGGCCCGGTCGTCGCCCAGCCGATCCGCCGCCGCGAGGACCTCGCACAGCTGCGCGACCTCACCCCCGAGGACGTCTCGTACGTCACCGAGGCGATCGGCATGCTCACGGGTGAACTGGGCGCCACGCCGTTGATCGGATTCGCGGGTGCGCCTTTCACCCTCGCGAGCTACCTCGTCGAGGGCGGCCCCTCGAAGAACCACGAGCACACCAAGGCCCTCATGTACGGGGACCCGGAGCTGTGGGCCGACCTGCTGGACCGCCTCGCGGAGATCACCTCCGCCTTCCTGAAGGTCCAGATCGAGGCCGGCGCCTCCGCCGTCCAGCTCTTCGACTCCTGGGTCGGCGCGCTCGCCCCGGCGGACTACCGCCGCTCGGTGATGCCCGCCTCGGCGAAGGTCCTGGAGTCCGTCGCCTCGTACGGGGTCCCGCGGATCCACTTCGGCGTGGGCACGGGGGAGCTCCTCGGCCTCATGGGCGAGGCCGGCGCTGACGTCATGGGCGTCGACTACCGGGTCTCGCTGGACGAGGCCGTCCGCCGCGTGGGCCCCGGCAAGGCGCTCCAGGGCAACCTCGACCCGGCGGTGCTCTTCTCCACGCAGGAGGCGGTCGAGGCCAAGACGGACGAGGTCCTCGCGGCCGCGGCCGGCCTGGAGGGCCACGTCTTCAACCTGGGCCACGGCGTCCTCCCGACGACCGACCCGGACGCGCTGACCCGCCTGGTGGACTACGTCCACACCAGGACGGCCGTCTGACCCGAGCAGGACCGAAACGCCGGCCCGTGCACGGCACGGGCCGGCGTTTCGCATGTCCGACTCGGACGCGGGCTAGACCCCCGCCGAGCGGACCGCGGCGACGGCCTTGCGGGCGGCCACCAGGATGGGGTCCCAGACCGGGGAGAAGGGTGGGGCGTAGCCCAGGTCGAGGGTGACGATCTGGTCCACCGTCATGCCGGCCGTGAGGGCGACCGCCGCGATGTCCACGCGCTTCGCGGATCCCGCGCCGCCGACGATCTGGACGCCCAGCAGGCGGCCCGTGCGGCGCTCCGCCATCATCTTCACCGTCATCTCCGCCGCGCCCGGGTAGTAGCCCGCCGTCGTGGTGGAGGTGATCGTGGCCGTCACGAAGCGCAGGCCCGCCTCCAGGGCGTCCCGCTCGCGCAGTCCCGTACGCGCGATCTCCAGGTCGCAGACCTTGCTGACCGCGGTGCCGACGACCCCGGGGAAGGTCGCGTAGCCGCCGCCCACGCCCGAGCCGATGACCTGACCGTGCTTGTTGGCGTGCGTGCCCAGCGGGATGTGCCGGGTGCGGCCCGCGACCAGGTCCAGAACCTCCACGCAGTCACCGCCCGACCAGATGTCCTCGTGGCCGCGCACGCGCATCGAGAGGTCCGTGAGGATGCCGCCCGACGGGCCCAGCGGCAGGCCCGCGGCGCGGGCGAGGGCCGTACGGGGCTCCACGCCGATGCCGAGCACGACCACGTCCGCCTCGTACTCCTCACCCGCGGCCGTGGCCACCGCGCGGGCCCGGCCCTGCTCGTCCGTGAGGATCTTCGTGACCTCGGCGCCGGAGACCGTACGGATCCCCATGCGGTTCATCGCGCCGTGCACCAGGCCGCCCATGTCCGGGTCCAGCGTGGCCATCGGCTGCGCGCCCCGGTGCAGCACGGTCACCTCGTAGCCCCGCTCCACCAGGGCCTCCGCCATCTCCACGCCGATGTAGCCCGCGCCGACCACGACCGCCCGGCGGCCGCTCGTGCGCTCCAGCGACCGCATCAGGCGCTGGCCGTCGTCCAGGGTCTGGATGCCGTGGACCCCGTGCGCGCCGATGCCGGGGAGGCGGGGGCGGACGGGGCGGGCGCCCGTGGCCAGGACGAGCTTGTCGTAGCCCGTCCAGGATTCGGATCCGGTGTCCAGATCGCGGGCGCGGACCCGGGATCCGGGCAGGTCCAGCTCCACGACCTCCGTGCGGGTGCGCAGGTCGATGCCCCGCGCGCGGTGTTCCTCGGGGGTGCGGGCGATCAGGTCGTCGCGCTCGGCGACCCGGCCGCCGATCCAGTACGGGATGCCGCACGCGGAGTACGAGGTGAAGTGCCCGCGTTCGAAGGCGACGATCTCCAACTCCTCCGGGCCCTTGAGCCTGCGGGCCTGTGACGCGGCGGACATCCCCGCCGCGTCACCGCCGACCACCACCAGTCGTTCCGTCGCCATCGTCCGTACCGCCCCTTCACCCCGACATCGGATGGTGAACACGCTACGGGCGAACGCGCGTTCAGTCCTGCACGTCGGCCTCGGTGTCCGGAGCCGGCGTCCGCGGCGCGGGGACCTGGGCCGCCGTCCGATGCGGGGCCGGGGCCGGGGCCGGGGGCGTGAGCGGGGCCGGGGGCGTGAGCGGGGCCGCCTTCGGGCGGGCCGGGCGCCGCCGGCGGTACAGCCGGACCAGCAGCGCCACGACGGCGGCCGTCAGCGCGAACGGGAGCAGCGCGCCCACCGCCACCGTCAGGTACCGCACGATCTTGGTGAAGACCTCCCAGCCGCCGCTCAGGGCGCCGAGGAAGGTGGGCTCCTTCTCCTTCTTCTTCTCCGGGGCCGCCGGCTTCGGCGCGGGCTCCGAGACCTCCAGCGTGATGGTGCCCATCGAGGTCTGGTCCTTCAGCGCCGTCTGCTGCGCCTGCAGCGACTCCAGGTCGGACTGGCGCCGGCTCAGCTCGCTCTCCAGCATCACCACCTCGCTCAGCGCCGTGGCCTTGCCCATCATCTCCCGCACCCGGGCCACGCTGGCCTGCTGCGACGCGACGCGGCTGCCGATGTCGGCGACCTTCTCGGTGACGTCCTGCGCGTCGACCTTGCGGTGCAGGAGCTTCCCGCTGCCCTCCATGGCGCCGAGCACCGCGTCGTAGCGCTCGCCGGGCACCCGCAGGGTCACCGTCGAGGTCATCCGGCCGTCCTCGCCGCGCCGGGTGGACTCGTTGCCGACGTAGCCGCCGGCCCCGTCGGCCGCGGCGCGGGCCGCGGCGAGGGCCTTCTGGGCGTCCGTCGTCTCGATGCCGAGCGTCGCCGTACGGATCACGTTCGGGCGGACCGCGCCCGCCGGCGGGGCGTTCTTGTCGCCCGGAGCCGCGGACGCGGCCGGGGCCGCCGCGGCGCCCTTCGCCCCCTCCTGGGCCTTGCCGTCCTGGGCGGGCGCCGGCGCGACCGCCGCCCGGTCGGCCGAGGACGTCTTGTCCCCGGCGTCCGCGCCGCAGCCGGTGAGCGCGAGCGCCCCGGCGAGGGAGAGGGCGGCCAGGGCCGCCGCGGAACGGTGTCTGTGCGGAGCACGCATCTTGCAAACCCCCGGTGTTCGGCTGGTGTTGCCGTTTCGACGTACAGAGTCCCGTCGCGGGTTTCGCTCGCACGGTCCCGGGCCGGTCCCGATGCGGTCACGGTCCGGCCTCGGAGATCGGTCTGAGACGATGTGTCCATGCACGAAGCGGACATGCGTACGGATCGGCCGGGCCGGCCGGGCTCCCCCGGCCACGTCGTCGTCATCGGCGGCGGCATCGCGGGCCTCGCGGCGGCCCACCGGCTGCTCGCCGAAGGCGCCCGCGTCACGCTGCTGGAGGCCGGACCGCGCCTCGGCGGCAAGCTGTACGCCGGCGAGCTCGCCGGGGCCCGTGTCGACCTCGGGGCCGAATCCATGCTCGCCCGCCGCCCCGAAGGCGTGGACCTCGCCCGGGCCGTGGGCCTCGGCGAAGCCGTGCAGCCGCCCGCCACCGCCACCGCCCACCTGTGGACCCGCGGCGCCCTGCGGCCGATGCCGCGCGGGCACGTCATGGGGGTCCCGGGCGACCTGGGGCCGCTCGCCGCCTCCGGGGTGCTCTCCGCGGAGGGCCTGGCCCGCATCGACGCCGAACGCGACCTGCCGCCCGCCGAGATCGGCGAGGACGTCGCCGTCGGCGCGTACGTCGCCGCCCGGCTCGGCCACGAGGTCGTCGACCGGCTGGTGGAGCCGCTGCTCGGCGGGGTCTACGCGGGCAACGCCTACCGCATCTCCATGCGGGCCGCCGTGCCCCAGCTCTTCGAGGCCGCCCGCACGCACGCCCTGCTGTCCGACGGCGTACGCGAACTGCAGCGCAGGGCCGCGGCGCAGCCCCAGCAGGCCGGACCGGTCTTCGCCGGCATCGACGGCGGTATCGGACGGCTCCCGCTCGCCGTGGCCGGGGCCTGCCGCGCGGCCGGCGCGCGGATCGTCACCGGCGCCCCCGTCACCGAGGTCATGCGTACGGCCGCAGGCTGGCGGATCGTGACCGGAGCCGGGACGGCCGGGACCGCCGGGACCGGCGAGACGATCGAGGCCGACGGCGTGATCCTGGCCATCCCCGCCGGGCCCGCCGCCCGCCTGTTGGACGGGCTCGCGCCCACCGCCGCGGCCGAGCTGCGGGGCGTCGAGTACGCCTCGATGGCCCTGGTCACCATGGCCTTCCGCCGCTCCGACCTGCCGGCCGCCGTCGCCGGCGGGGGCGCCAGCGGGTTCCTCGTACCGCCCGTCGACGGCCGGACCATCAAGGCCTCCACCTTCTCCAGCAGCAAGTGGGCCTGGGCCGGGGCGGATCCCGAGCTCTTCCTGCTGCGCACCTCGGTGGGCCGGTACGCCGACGAGGCCGACCTGGCGCGCGAGGACGGCGAGCTGGTCGACGTCTCCCTCGCCGACCTCGGCGAGGCCGTGGGCCTCGCGGCCCGCCCGGTCGCCTCCACGGTCACCCGCTGGGACGGCGGGCTGCCCCAGTACCCGGTCGGCCACCTCGAGAGGGTCGCCCGGATCCGCGGCGCGGTCGCCGCCCTGCCGGGCCTCGCGGTGTGCGGCGCGCTCTACGACGGGGTGGGCATCCCGGCCTGTATCGGCAGCGCCGGCCGCGCGGCGGAGACGGTCCTCGCCTCCCTCGGTGCGCGGACGGCACCCCTGGCGCCGACCACTGATCAGCGCACGGGACAATAGGAACATGACTGCACCAGAGAAGATTCCCAACGCGGGGAAGAAGGCGAAGGACCTCAACGAGGTCATCCGCTACACCCTGTGGTCCGTCTTCAAGCTGAAGGACGTCCTGCCGGAGGACCGCGCCGGTTTCGCCGACGAGGTCCAGGAGCTGTTCGACCAGCTGGCCGCCAAGGACATCACCGTCCGCGGCACCTATGACGTCTCCGGCCTGCGCGCCGACGCCGACATCATGATCTGGTGGCACGCGGAGACCGCGGACGAGCTGCAGAGCGCGTACAACCTGTTCCGCCGCACCAAGCTGGGCCGCGCGCTGGAGCCGGTGTGGTCGAACATGGCCCTGCACCGCCCGGCCGAGTTCAACAAGTCGCACATCCCGGCCTTCCTCGCCGACGAGGTCGCGCGCGACTACGTCAGCGTGTACCCCTTCGTGCGCAGTTACGACTGGTACCTGCTGCCGGACGAGGACCGCCGCCGTATGCTCGCCGACCACGGCAAGATGGCCCGCGGCTACCCTGACGTCCGTGCCAACACCGTCGCCTCCTTCTCGCTGGGCGACTACGAGTGGATGCTGGCCTTCGAGGCGGACGAGCTGTACCGCATCGTCGACCTCATGCGTCACCTGCGCGCCTCCGAGGCCCGCATGCACGTCCGGGAAGAGGTGCCCTTCTACACCGGACGCCGCAAGTCCGTCGCCGATCTGGTGGCCGGGCTCGCCTGATACCTCCCCTGGGGGGAAGGACCGGAGGACGACCACACCGTCAGGTGAGTTCCTCCGGTGGATCGGGAGGCCCTGCCCCCGAAACGACGCAGCCGGAGATCCCGCCCGGAAGTTCAGACGACTGGCGGCAGCAGCGCCCCGCGGGCGCCCGCTGCCCGGTCGTCCAGCGACACCGGTGCGGGCTCCGGATGCGGCGCACACGTGACGCGCCACCCCGGGGTGGCGCCCGTCAGCAGATACCGCTCCACGTGACGGTCCACGCAGTCGTTGCGTCCGCCGGCCACTCCGTGCGAGCCGGCCCCCGCCTCCGTCACCAGCGCGGCCCCGGCGCCCAGCCGCCGCTGGAGCTCCAGCGCTCCCGGGTACGGGGTCGCCCCGTCCCGCTCCGCCGCGACCACCAGCGTCCGCGGCAGCCGGACCGGCCCCTCGACCGCCACCGGCCGCTGCCGTCGGGCCACCGGCCAGGAGGCGCACGGCAGGTTCAGGAAGGCGTTGGCCCAGGTCTCGAAGGGGGCCGTGCGGGCCAGCTCGGTGTTGTCGCGGTCCCAGGTCTTCCAGTCCGCGGGCCAGGGGGCGTCGTTGCACAGCACCGCCGTGTAGACGGCCGTCGCGTTCTCCGCCGCGGCCGCCCGGGCCGGGTCCGGAGCGGCCTGGGCGGCCAGTTGCGCCGGATCGCCGCGCAGGAAGGCCGCCAGGGCCGAAGCCCGCTCCGGCCAGACGTCGTCGTAGTACGCGGCCTGGAGGTAGGCGGCCCGGAGTTCGCCGGTGCCGACCCTCCCGCCGGCGGGGGTACGGGCCACCGCGTCCCGGACCCGCGCGTAACTCGCCTGCACGGCCGCCGGGGTGGCGCCGAGGCGGTACGTGCCGTGGTGCCGGGCGGCCCAGGCGCGGAAGTCGTACCAGCGGCGCTCGAAGCCGCGCGCCTGGGCGAGGTTGTTGCGGTACCAGACGCGGCGCGGGTCGGGATCGACCGCCGAGTCCAGGACCATCCGGCGGACGTGGCCCGGGTGGAGGGTGGCGTAGACGGCGCCGAGGTAGGTGCCGTACGAGGCGCCCATGAAGGTCAGCCGGTCCTCGCCGAGCGCGGCGCGCAGGACGTGCAGGTCGCGGGCGTTGTCCGGGGTCGAGTAGTACGGCAGGGCCGCGCCGGCCCGCCGCGCACAGCCGCGGGCGTAGGCCCGGGCGGCTTCGACGCGCTGCCTCTTGTACGCGGGGGAGGGGTCGGCCGGCTCCTGCGTGGGGCCCGCGGCCCGGGCGGCGGGGTCCTGGCAGGACAGCGGGGCGGAGCGGCCGACACCGCGCGGGGCGTAGCCGACGAGGTCGTAGGCGGCGGCGATCCGCTGCCACCCGGGCAGTTCGGCCACGAGCGGGAAGTGCATCCCGGAGGCTCCGGGGCCGCCGGGGTTGTGGACGAGCGCGCCCTGGCGGACGGCTCCGCGGGCCCGGGTGGCGGTGACCCGGCTGACGGTGAGGGAGATCTGCGGGCCGTCGGGGCGGGCGTAGTCGAGCGGTACGCGCAGCTCGGCGCAGCGGACCGGGCCGGGGAGCCCCTCGACGCCGGGGCAGGCGCGGAAGTCGAGGCCGGCGGTGGCGGCGCGGCGGGCGGCGAGCGCGGCTCCGGCCGACTCGGCGTCGGCGGTGGCGGCCTCGCCGGTCCCGGCGGCCTCGCCGGTCCCGGCGGCCTCGGCGGCCGGCGGGACCGGTGCGGCGCCGGCGGCCGGTGTGCACAGGGCGAGGGAGAGCGCCGCCACGGCGGCTCCGTGGCGCGCGAGTCGCGTCCGCATGACGGGGGCCTGCCTCTCATCGTATGAAGTGATGAGAGGCCGGACCTTGTTCGATGTAAAGGATCACCGGTGGGTGTCGCCCGCCAAGGCCCCCGTCGGCGTATCAGGAACTGCTGCTGGAACAGCTCGAACTCGAACTGCTGGAACAGCTGGAACCCGAGCTGCTCGAACAACTGGAGCCCGAGCTGCTCGAACAACTGGAACCGGAGGAGCCGCCGCAGCCCGAACCGCTGCCGCCGCAGCCGCCGCCCGAGGCCCCGCAGCCCGAACCCCCGCTCCCGCCGTCGCTCGCGGCGCACCAGACCACCGGCAGCAGCATGTCCGGGGAATCGGACGACGAGCCGTGGGTGTGGTGGGAGCGCGCGCCCGACTGCGCGGCGGCCAGCCGCGTGCCGCGGGCGGCGGGCACCAGCTGCTGCCGCAGATACGGGTCCCGCAGGCCGCGCAGCCCGAACAGGGCGGTCTGCACGTGCGGGGTCCGGTCGTTCACGTACGCGGAACGCAGCGCCCGCAGTGCCCGCAGCCCCGCCCCGGTGACCCGGCTCCTGGCCCGGACCGAGCCGATCACGCCCACGACGATGCCGATCACCAGCGCGGGCAGCACCTTCACGATGAACGGCACCTGGGCGCCGCTGTCGAGGGCGAGCCCCACGAAGGTCAGCACCAGCGACACCGGGATCAGCAGCGCGCACACGACGGTCTGGACCAGCCCCCAGCGGCGCCGGGTCCGCCCGGATCCGGGCGGGCGGACCAGCCCGCGGTCGGCCAGTACGTCGCCGATCTCCTGGACGGCCGGGTCGCACATGGCGGCGTAGCGCACCTGGTAGAGCCAGCCCGAGGGAGCCCCCGCGTGGGCCTGGAGCACGGCGCGCTCGGCCGGGTCGCCGGCCCGGGCCCCGGGACGCGCCTGGACGATGCCCGGGCCGCCGACCACGAGGCGGCCGTCGCCGAGCATCGAGACGAGCGCGGCGTCCACGACGGTGGCGGGCCCGCCCACCACGAAGGCGGCCTCGGACAGGTCGTGGAGACCGCCCGGGGGTCCCGCCGAGGCGGGACGGCCGCTGCGGGCGCCGCGCAGCAGCAGGAAGGAGGAGACGGCGACGGCGGTCCAGATCGCCAGGGCGAGGAGGTTCATGCCGCCCTCCCCGCGAGCGCGCGGGCCCAGCGGACGACCCGGCGGGGCGGCCGCACCCCGGCCCGTTCCCGCCACCAGGCGGTGAGCCGGCGCCGGGCGGCCGGATCGGCCGGCAGGTCCCGGACCAGCAGGTGTTCGGCGAAGTCCAGCGCGTCCCGCCGGTACCCGGCGGTCATCGGGCGGCCCTTGGCGTACGCGAGGAAGGCCTCGCGGTACGGGCCGCGGCCGCCCAGGAGCCCGGGCAGCTCCGGTGCCACCTTGGCCACCACGTCGGCCCGCTTGGCGGCCAGCGCCCGGCCCTGCACGCGGATGCGCGCGCGGTCGAAGCCCTCGGGTACGGGGGTCCCGGCCACCAGCGCCGACAGCAGCGCGGCCTGCCCGAGCGCGACCCGGGTCCGGGCGGGCTCGGTGGCGACGGGGGACCCGGGCGTGGCGGCGGCCTCCGGCGTGGCGGCGGCCTCCGGGTCGGCCGCGGCCTCCGGCGCGGGCTCCGCCCGGACGCCCGCCGCGGGGCCGGCCGTCACCACCGCCCGGATCGCCTCCAGTTCGCCCGCGAGCTCGGCCTCCGGCGGGAAGTCGTCGTCCCGCTCCAGCAGTACGCCCGGCGGGTCCACCCGGGAGCGGAGCGCGGCCAGCAGGTCGAGCACCACCGGCGGCACCGGGTGCGCGTGCGTGTCGTGCCAGACGCCGCCCCGCTCGACCCCGCCCGCCACGTGCACGTACGCCAGCGCCTCCAGCGGGATCGCGTCCAGGACGGCGGCCGGGTCCTCGCCCCGGTTGACCCGGTTGGTGTGCAGGTTGGCCACGTCGATGAGCAGCCGGACACCGGTCCGCTCGACCAGCTCCGTGAGGAACTGCCCCTCGGTCAGCTCCTCGCCCGGCCACGAGAGCAGCGCCGCGATGTTCTCCAGGGCCAGCGGTACGGGCAGCGCGTCCTGCGCGATCCGTACGTTCTCGCACAGCACGTCCAGCGCGTCGCGCGTGCGCGGCACCGGCAGCAGGTGCCCGGCCTCCAGCACCGGCGAGGAGGTTCGTACGAAGGCGATGTGCTCGGTGACGAGCGGCGCCCCCAGCGCCACCGCCCGTTCGCCGAGCGCCGCCAGCTTCGCGGGGTCCGGCCGGTCGGCGCCGCCGAGGCCGAGCGAGACCCCGTGCGGCACGACGCTCGTGCCGCGCTCGCGCAGCCGCAGCAGTGCCTCGGGCAGGTGGCCCGGGCAGATGTTCTCGGCCACCACCTCGACCCAGTCGAGGCCGGGCAGCCGCTCGACGGCGTCCGCGATCTCCGGCCGCCAGCCGATGCCCACCCCCAGGTGTGCCATGGGCTTCATGTCCCCTCGCCCCCTCTCAACGCATCGTGTGCCGATGTCATGGCCCCGACGGAGTCGAGCCAACCGCAGCAGGGGACGTTCAGAGCAACATTTGAGGTTCCCGCGGACGCCCAGGGTCCTCGGGCCGGCGCCGTCAGAGCCGGGCGCGCAGCGCCGGATGGTCGGCGACCACCGTCGCACTGCCCGGCGCGATCTCCGTGAACCCGGCGTCGCGGACCACCGGCAGCCCGCTTCCGCCCAGTTCCGCCCACCGCTCGCGCGGCGCCGTCCGTACGGCCAGCCGGAAGCCGGACTCCCGCCAGGCGGCGCGCTCCGCACCGGTCAGCTCCCACCACGCCAGCTGCGCCGCGTGCCCGGCCTGGGCCATCGCCTTGCCGGCCGACATGTCGAGGCCGGGGTTGAGCCACAGCACCGGCAGCTCCGGGTCCCCGACCGCGGCCACCGGCTCCGGATCGTCCAGATCGGTCCCCGACACCTGGAGCTTCGCGAGCTCCTTGGGCCAGCCGTCCAGGGGCACCGGCGGAAAGACCCGTACCTCCGAGGTGTCACCGTGCACCGTGACACCGGGCAGGGTCTGCGCCTTGCGCCACTCCGCCCCGCGGGCGCGCCGGACCACCTTGCGGATCCGCGCGTCCTGCCAGTCGCGGACCGCCTCGGCCCACTCGCCCTCGCCCCGCGCCCGCTCGTCGGTGAGCAGGACCAGCACCGCGCGGGCCGCCGTCTCCAGGGCGTCGGTCCGGGCCGGCGGCTCGGCCTTCTCGATCCGGACCACCAGCGGCAGGACGAACTGCGGGGCCTCGTCGCGCAGGGCGTGCTCCTGCCGGAAGGGGCTGTCCGCGCCGACCGCGGGCACGTCGGAGATGTCGTTCGTGTGCTGGCTGCTCATCCCGCCAAGGATGCCAGGCTCCACCTCAAGGAGGATGCCCCGGGTGCTCGCCGCGGGTGAGGATCGGCGGCATGAAGAGTGATCTTTTCGCGTCCGAGAACCTGGCCCAGGCCGCCGTCACCCCTGGCATGAGCCTGCAGAACGCCAAGTCCGTCAAGTACAACGTCAACGGTGAAATGCTGGCCCGTCAGGGCTCGATGGTGGCCTTCCGCGGCAACCTCCAGTTCGAGCGCAAGGGCCAGGGCATAGGCGGCATGCTCAAGCGCGCCGTGACCGGCGAGGGCCTGGCGCTCATGTCCGTACGGGGCCAGGGCGAGGCCTGGTTCGCCCACCAGGCGGGCAACTGCTTCATCATCGACTTCGAGCCGGGCGACTCCCTCACCGTCAACGGCCGCAACGTGCTCTGCTTCGACCCGACCCTGTCCTACGAGATCAAGATGGTGAAGGGCGCCGGCATGACCGGCGGCGGCCTCTTCAACAGCGTCTTCACCGGCACCGGCAAGCTCGCCGTGATCTGCGACGGCAACCCGATCATCATCCCGGTCACCGCCCAGGCCCCGGTCTACGTCGACACGGACGCGGTCGTCGGCTGGAGCGCCCAGCTGGAGACCGGCCTGCACCGCTCCCAGTCGGTCGGCTCGATGATCCGCGGCGGCTCCGGCGAGGCCGTCCAGCTGATGCTGCGCGGCGAGGGCTTCGTCATCGTCCGTCCGAGCGAGGTCACCGAGACGGCGGCCGCGCACTGAACCTCATGGGTGTGGGCCGGGCGTTACGGAGGGCGCCGGCCCTGGGTGCTGCGCGGGGTCTCGCTGGAACTGCCGCCCGGCACGCTGGTCCGGACCGAGGGCGGCAACGGCGGCGGCAAGTCCACCCTGCTGCGGCTCGTCGCCGGGATCGACACCCCGACCGAGGGGCGGGTCGACGGCCGCCCGCGCCGCACCGCCTGCGTCCCCGAGCGCTTCCCGGCGGCGCTGCCGCTCACGGCCGCGTCCTCCCCGGCCCACGGTGCGCTGTCCGCCCTGGTCGCGGGGGCGTGCTCGGGCGCGCTCTGGCGCCGTACCGCTGCCGCTCACGGCCCTCGCGGGTCGCGGGCGCGGCGGCCTGTCATATCAGCGCGCGGCGGGGGTGGGTACGCTCGTGGACATGGACCAGCCGGACGAGACCGCGCCGACCACGCCGAGTGAGCCGACCGCGTCGTACTGCCCCGCCCCCGCCGCCCCGGTGGGGCGGGTGGACGGGCCGCCGTACGCGGACTGCCTGGAGTGCGGCAAGCCCACCGAGTACGGGGTCGCCACGCCGGGCGTGGTGCTCTGCCCGGTGTGCGAGTGGCAGGACGCGCAGCGCACCGCCTGTTCCGGATGAGGGGCCCGGCCGTCCCCGGCCCGGTCACTTCCCGATGAGCTCGGAGACCTTCACGAAGCGGTAGCCGCGCTTGCGCAGCTCCGGGACGATCTTGCGGATGGCCTCCTCGGTGACGGGGGCGGCGCTGCGCGTGCAGTGCATGACGACCACCGAGCCGGGCTTCACCCCGGTGAGCACCTGTTCGGCCACCGCGTCGGGGTCCTTCGCGAAGGCGTCCCCGCTGACCACGTCCCACTGGACGGCCGTGACCTTGGCCGTGGACAGGGCCCGCAGCGCCTGGTCGTCGTAGCAGCCGCCGGGGAAGCGGAAGTACGGGACGGTGTTGACGGCCCCCGCCTGACGGAAGGCGGCGAAGGCCCGGTCCACGTCGGCGCGGGCGGCGGCGCCGTCGAGCGCCGGCAGCCCGTAGCAGGGGGACTTGAAGGCGTGGTGGCTGTACGAGTGGTTGGCGATCTCGAAGTTCGGGTCGGTGCCGATGGACTTCGCCTGGTCCGGGTACTCCTCGGCCCAGCGGCCCGTCATGAAGATCGTCGAGGGCACCTTGAGCGTGCGCAGGGTCGAGATCAGCTGCGGGTTGTCGAAGTGTTCGCCGTCCGCGGCGCGCGGCCCCTGGTCGGAGGTCATGTCGGCGTCGAAGGTCAGCGCCACGGTCTTGTCCGTCCGCTGCGTCGCCCGCTCGAAGACCGGGGTCAGGCCGTTCGGGCCGGGGGCCAGGGTCGGGGCCTTGGCGGGCGCACCGGCCTGCGGGGCACCGGCCTGCGGGCTGGGGGGCGCGCTGTTCGGGGAGGACGCGGTGGGCGTGCCGGGGGCCGAGGCGGCGGGAGTGCCCAGGCGGGCGTCGCGTCCGGCGTCCGGCGCGGCGCCGCCCCCGCAGCCGGCGAGGGCGGCACCCAGCACCGCCGTGACAGCCGCGGCGGCTACTTTTCGTACGGAAATGGTCACGTACGCAAACTATATGACTATCCGACAAACGAGCTGCCCGACAGGCGGTCACGCGGGTGTGGAGTCATACAGTCATACGAATCAAGGGTCAGTGCCAGGGGCCCGTCACGGCGAAGGTGGTGCCCGGGGTGTACGCGTTGACGTACATCGTCCGCCCGTCGGGGGAGAAGGCGACCCCGGCGAACTCCCCCCACTCCGGGGCTCCCGGCTGCCCGATGTCCTGGGCGTTGCGGGCCACCGGATAGACCTCGCCGCCCGCCGTCACGCCGAAGACGTACTGGGCGCCGCCGCCGTCCTCGCACACCATCAGGCCGCCGTCCGGGGCCAGGCAGATGTTGTCGGGGGAGTCCCCGGGCAGCGCGATGTCGGCGGCCGGCCCGAAGAGCACGTCCAGCCGCAGCCGGGCCCGGCGCGGATCGTAGAACCACACCTGCCCGTGGTGGTCGTCGGCGGCACCCTCGCCCGTGCGGGCGAAGCTGGACACGAAGTGGACGCCGTCGCCGCCCCAGTAGCAGCCCTCCAGCTTCTGCGCGTGGGTGATCCCGCCCGGCCCGAAGTCCTGGAGCCGGACCGGGGTCGAGGCCGCCGACGGATCCGGTACGGGCACCCACTCCACCGGGAACTCCGCCCCGGGCTCGTCCACCACCGCGAGGTCCGCGATCCCCGGTACGCGCAGGGCCTCCAGGGCGCCTCCCGCCCGCAGCGAGCCGAGCCCCCCGAGCGGCCGCGCGGGCAGGAAGCGGTAGAACAGCCCGAACGGCTTGACGAAGGCGTCCTCGGTCTCGTAGACGACCCCGCGGTACGGGTCCACGGCGACGGCCTCGTGAGCGAAGCGGCCCATCGCGGTGAGCGGGACCGCGCCCGAGCGGTGCGGGTCGGCGGGGTCCACCTCGAAGACGTAGCCGTGGTCGCGGGCGTAACCGGAGGTGCCCGCGCGGTCCTCGGTCTCCTCGCAGCTCAGCCAGGTGTTCCAGGGGGTGCGGCCGCCCGCGCAGTTGACGGCGGTGCCGGCGAGGGCGACCCGCTCGCCGGTGACCCGCCCCGCCGCGTCCAGCTCCAGGGCGGTGCAGCCGCCGAGGGCCTCGGGGTCGTAGGTCAGCCCCGGGACCGCGGGGACGCGCAGGGCTGCGGTGGTGCGGTTCTCGTGGTTGCGGACCAGCCGCACGCGGCCGCCGCCGGCGTCGAAGGCGGCCATGCCGTCGCAGTTGGCCGGGACGGTGCCCTCGCCGGAGCGCAGCGGACCGCCCGCCCGCGAGAGCACCCGGTAGCCGAACCCCGCGGGCAGGTCGAGCAGCCCGCGCGGGTCGGGGAGCAACGGCCCGTACCCGCGCCCGGCGCGGGCGGCCAGGGCGGCGGGGGAGCCGCCGGCGAACAGCGCGCCGAGCGTCCCGCTGAAGGCGATCGCGCCGGCGGCGAGCAGGCTGCGTCGGGTGACGGACATCGGCGGCTCCGGGCGGTGTTCGGCAGCGGTGTTCAGGAAGGGCTCCGGGGGTGGCGCCGGGGACCGTGTCAGGGGCGGACGGTGCCCGGAAGACAGGTCACCGCCGGGTTGAAGGTCTGGAACAGGCCGCCGGGGTTGTCCTTCCAGAGCCACAGCTGCAGGGCGTAGTGGACCGGCTGGCCGGGGAAGTTGCCGGGCTTGGGGCCCTTGAAGGGGACGCCGAACAGCGTCGGGCGGTCATCGTCCGTGGTCAGCTTCTGGTCGCGGTCGTAGACCAGCCACTGGACTCCGACGAGGCGTTTGC
This sequence comes from Streptomyces sp. NPDC029164, assembly GCF_055563995.1. Lineage (NCBI taxonomy): Bacteria > Bacillati > Actinomycetota > Actinomycetes > Kitasatosporales > Streptomycetaceae > Streptomyces > Streptomyces sp. NPDC029164. Next base: position 133,251 of record NZ_JBVHWW010000014.1, read on the forward strand.
CGCCGCGCCCGTCGTCCTCGTAGTACAGCGCGGCGGGCTTCGCGGGGTCGAGGGAGTTGTCGTACGCGTGATTGAAGTGCGGGTAGCCGAGCGCGCCCGTTCCCCCCGCCTTGTCGACGACGCAGTACTTGTCGGGCTTGTAGCCGGCCGCCACCCCGTTGGCGTGCACCTGGTACTTGGCGGTCGCCTTGTACACGATGGCCCGGCCGGCCACGGCCCGCCCGGCGCCACCGTCGGCGCCGGCGCCGGGACGGGGCGAAACGCTGGACGAGGCGGGGGCGGCGGCGACGGCCGCCAGGGCGAGCGAGGCGGCTGCGGTGAGGGCCAGGGCGAGACTGCGGGCCATGCGCGGGCTCCTTGCGACGGGCTGGCGAGAGATCTCCTACCCCTTCCCCGGGCGGTGGCGCCCGCCACACACGCGGCCCCGGACGGCCGACCGCCGATCGGCTGAGGGCCGGCCGGACCCCGTGCGCGGACGACCTCGTGCCCGGGCCCGGGGGCCTCACTCGAACGGGAACGGCGCCGTTTCGCGACGCACCCGCACGGGGAACCGGTGTGTCCGCAGAAGACGAGTGCGAGCGAGTGCGACGGAGGGTGCGGAACATGGCGCAGCAGGATGCGGCACCGAACGGCGGCGGAGAGCTGCGGGACATCGTCGCGGCCGTGTCCAGGGGCGCGCCCGAGTACCGGCAATGCCCCCACCCGATGTACGCCGCCCTGCGCGAGCAGGCCCCGGTCTGCCGGCTGACTCCGCCGCACGGGGTCGACACGTACCTCATCACGCGCCACGACGACGCCCGCGACGCACTGTCGGACCCGCGCTTCAGCAAGAACATGCGCGGCGCCATCGACACCTACCACGCCGTGTACGGCAGCTTCTTCGACGCGCTCGACGACAACGTGCTGTTCTCGGACCCGCCCCGGCACACGCGGCTGCGCCGCATCCTGCGCAGCGCCTTCACCCCCCGGCGGGTGGAGGAGATGCGCCCGCGGATCACCGAGATCGCCGAGGGCATCCTCGGCGAGTGCCGGAAGGCCGGCACGGTCGACCTGATGGCCGCGTTCGCGTTCCCGCTGCCCATCGCGGTCCTGTGCGAACTGATGGGCATCCCGCAGGAGGACCGCCCGGAGATCCTGGAGCAGTTCGCCGTGGTGACGCGCTCCCGGTTCGATCCCCGCAAGCGGGCGGAGCTGAAGGTGGCCGAGGAGCGACTGCAGCACCGGCTGGAGCGGCTCATCACCGACACCCGCGAGCACCCGTCGGACTCCTTCCTCAGCGACCTCATCCAGGCGGAGGAACGGCTGGAGGACCCCGAGCTGGTCGCGTCCCTGTGGGTGCTGTTCTTCGCCGGCCACAAGACCACCGCGTACCAGATCGGGAACTCCGTCCTCAACCTGCTGCTCCGCCCCGACCAGGCGGCGAAGCTCCGCGAGGACCCCCGGCTGATCCCGCGGGCGGTCGAGGAGATGCTGCGCTTCGAGGGTTCGGTGGAGACGTCGACCTTCCGGTACGCGGCGCAGGACGCCCGGATCCGGGACACGCTGATCCCCGAGGGCTCCCTGGTGCAGATCGCGATCTCCTCGGCCAACCGGGACCCCGCAAAGTTCGACTCCCCGGACGACCTGGACGTGACGCGCGAAGGACTCCAGGGGACGCACCTGGGTTTCGGACACGGCACCCACTACTGCCTGGGGGCGCCGCTGGCGCGGCTCGAACTCGAGATCGCGTTCGCCTGCCTGCTTCGGGAGTTCCCGGACATGGAGCTCGCGGACGCGGAGGAGACCAAGGGGGCGTGGCTCAAGGGGCCGGTGGCGGCGTTCCGGGGCCTCGAACACCTCCGGATCGTCCTGGAGCCCTCGCGCCCGGACGCAGACCCCGGCGAGCCGACCCTGGCCTCCGTGGCCTCCGGAAAGTAACCCAGACCCGATGGGCGGTGGATCGGCATGACGGATTCCGTGAGTACTCCCGCGCTGCGCCTCCTGGGCACGCCGGCGGACGAACTGCGCATCGCCGCGGTGGGCACCAGTGAGGTCATCCGCGTCGGGCGGGGCCCCGCAGCGGGCCCGGACGCGGCGCGCGCGGTCCATTCGAAGATCGACATGCATCACCACTACTGCGCGCCGCAATGGCGCGAGTGGGCCGTGCACCACGGGCTGATCACGCAGGAGCAGCTGCCCCCGTGGACGCGGCTCGGCATCGAGGACGCGATCCGGTTCATGGACGGGGCGGGCATCACGACCGCGGTCCTCAAGCCGATGCTGCCGGCGCGCTACCGGTCCTCGGCGCAGCTGCGCGAGGCCGTCAACATCACGCTGCAGTCGATGATCGAGGTGGCGACCTCGCATCCGGGCAGGTTCTCGTACTACGTGCCCCTGTTCCTGGACGACCCGGAGGCCTCGTCGTGGGCCGTGCGCCGCGGCCTCGGGCGGCTCGGCGCCGTCGGGGTGAACGTGACGGCCAACTACGGGGGCGTCTACCTCGGGGATCCCGCCTACGACCGGCTGTTCCACGAGCTGAACGAGTTCTCCGCCGTGGTGGACACCCACCCGCACAACCTGCCCGGCTGCCCGCCCGGTGCGTCGAGCGTCCCCGGCATTCCGAACTTCATGTGCGATTTCCTGCTGGACACCACGCGGGCCGCCGTGAACATGATCAGCAGGCGGACGCTGGACCGGTTCCCGGACATCTCCGTCGTCCTGCCGCACGCCGGCGGCTTCCTCCCGTACATCGCCACGCGGCTTCAGGCCCTCGGACGGTTCTGCGAACCGAGCGTGGAACCCGCCGCCGTCCGCGATCACCTGAGCCGCTTCTACTACGACACGGCGGGCCCCATGGCGCCCGCGGCGACCCTGCTGGAGCACGTGCCGGCCGATCACGTCCTGTTCGGCACGGACTGGCCCGCCGCGCCCGCCGACACGGTCACGGACCTGGCGCTGCCCGCTCTGGAAGCGGACCCGGCCTTCACGCCGGAGCAGCTGCAGGGCATCTACCACGGGAACGCGCTGCGCCTGATCCCGCAGCTGGCGAACGCCTGACGGGGGTGGGGGGGGGGGGGGGGGGGGGGGAGCGCCCCCGGGGGAGGGGGGGGGAGGGGGGGGGGGGTGGGGGGGGGGGTGT
>NZ_JBVHWW010000014.1:136376-178099 GCF_055563995.1 Streptomyces sp. NPDC029164
GACCGCGCGCCGTCCTTGGACCTGGTAGTTGCGCCCTCACCCCTCTCCCCCCCCCCCCCCCCCCCCCCCCCCCTCCGCCCCCCCCCCCCCCCCCCCCCCCCCCCCCCCCCCGGCGGAGCGGGAGGGATCAGGCGAGCTTGGCGCTCAGGGTGATCGTCGTACCGGTCAGGGCCTGGCTGACCGGGCAGTTCTTCTTGGCGTCCTCGGCCGCGGCGACGAACGCGTCATTGTCGAGGCCGGGGACCTCGCCCTCCACCGTGAGGTGGATGCCGGTGATGCCCTCACCGGGCTGGAAGGTGACGTCGGCCTTGGTCTCCAGCCGCGTGGGAGGGGAGCCGGCGCCCGCGAGGCCGTGGGACAGCGCCATCGAGAAGCAGCTCGAGTGGGCGGCGGCGATCAGCTCCTCGGGGCTGGTCTTGCCGTTCGCGGCCTCGGTGCGGGCGGGCCAGGAGACGTCGTACGAGCCGAGGCCCGAGGAGTCGAGGGTGACGACTCCCTTGCCCTTGAGCAGGTCGCCTTCCCAGACGGTGTGCGCGTGACGCGTGGTGGCCATGGGTGATCCCTTCGCAGAAGTGGAAACGGCCGGACACCGGTGAGGGCGCCCGGCGTTCCCAAACCTACTGGGACACCAGGGGTTTCGCGTCGCGCGCCAGCGCGGTGAGCCGCGATATGGCGCGGAAGTACTTCTTCCGATAGCCGCCGTTCAGCATGTCGTCGCTGAACAGCCGGTCGAAGGGGACCCCGGAGGCCAGGACCGGGATCTCGCGGTCGTACAGCCGGTCGGCCAGTACCACCAGCCGCAGCGCCGTCGACTGGTCGGGCACCGGGCCCACGTCGGTCAGGCAGACGGCCGTGATCCCGTCGGTCAGCGCGCCGTAGCGGCTGGGGTGCACCCGGGCCAGGTGCTCCAGCAGGCCGGGGAAGTCGTCCAGGCTCGCGCCGTCGGTCGCGTACGCGGCCTTGGCGACCTGCTCGTCGGAGAACGGGGCGGGAGCCTCGGGCAGGCCGCGGTGGCGGTAGTCCTGGCCGTCGATCCGCAGCGGCCGGAAGTGCGCCGACAGCCCCTGGATCTCGCGCAGGAAGTCGGCGGAGGCGAAGCGGCCCTCGCCGAGCTTGCCGGGCAGCGTGTTGGAGGTGGCGGCCAGCGCGACGCCCTGCTCGACGAGGCGGCTGAGCAGCGAGGACACCAGGACGGTGTCGCCCGGGTCGTCCAGCTCGAACTCGTCGATGCACAGCAGCCGGTGCCCGCCCAGGGTCTGCACGGTCTGCTGGAAGCCGAGCGCGCCGACCAGGTTGGTCAGTTCCACGAAGGTGCCGAAGGCCTTGAGCGCCGGCTCGGCCGGAGTGGCGTGCCACAGGGACGCGAGCAGGTGGGTCTTGCCGACGCCGTACCCGCCGTCGAGGTAGACCCCGCGCGGGCCGGAGGGGGCCGCGGGCTTCCTGGAGAACCAGCGCCTCTTGCCGGCGCCGCTCGCGTGCGCCCCGCCCAGACCGGCGGCGAAAGCGCTGAGCACGGTGACGGCCTCGGACTGGCTCGGCTGGGTCGGGTCCGGGTTGTACGTGTCGAAGCGGACCGAGTCGAAGCGCGGCGGCGGCACCATCTCGGCCACCAGCCGTTCGGCCGGCACCCGCGGCTCGCGCGCACACAGGGCCTGGGGTCCCGCGTCGGCTATCGGAGGCCGGCCGGAGGTGTAACCGGAGGTGGAGAGTGATGTCGACACAGCCCTTAACTCTACGGGGCGTGGCACACTGCCCGGATGCGACGCCTGTTCCCTGTGACCGATCAGACACCAGCCTCGCCCCAGGACCGGGCCGACCGGGAGTGGTCGCTCGACGAGCTCGCGGACGCCTACGCGTACCCCGCTCTGGGGCCGGACGCACACTGGCTGCGGGCGAACATGGTCTCGACCCTGGACGGGGCGGCCCAGCACGACGGCCGCTCGCAGCCGATCTCCGGCGAGACCGACATGAGGATCTTCGGCACCCTGCGGGCGCTGGCCGATGTGGTGGTCGTCGGGGCGGAAACGGTTCGCCAGGAGGGCTACCGCCCGGCCCGGGCCCGGGAGGCCTTCGCCGCCCGCCGGGCGGCCGCCGGACAGGGCCCGGCCCCCGCGATCGCCGTGGTCACCGCGCGCATGGACCTGGACTTCTCGCTCCCCCTGTTCACCTCCCCGCTGGTGCCCACGCTGGTGGTCACCGGCGCCACCGCGCCCTCCGACCGGGTGGCCGAGGCGGTCAAGGCCGGGGCCGAGGTCGTGGTGGCCGGCGACGGCGCGGCCGTGGACCCGGCCCGCGCGGTACGGGAGCTGGCGGGGCGGGGGCTGCGCCGCCAGCTCACCGAGGGCGGGCCCCGGCTGCTGGGCCAGTTCGTGGCCGCCGACGCCCTGGACGAGCTGTGCCTGACGATCTCGCCGATGCTCGCGGCCGGTGACGCCCAGCGGATCGCAGGGGGACCCTCCGTCACGGTTCCGCACCGGCTCGCGCCCGCCTCCGTGCTGGAAGAGGCCGGGTTCCTCTTCACGAGCTACCGTCGGATCTGACATAGGGGCGGAATTTGGCGTTCCGCTTTGCTTCCGCTGGGCACATAACTGGGCAGACATGTCTGCGCAAGGCCCCGTGCGAAAGCGGGGCAGGATGGTTTCCGCAGGGGCCGGCCAGCCGGCCTCGGCCCATGAAGGAGAGGGCGTCCGTGTTCACGAGCGTATTGATGATCGAGCAGCCGCTGACCACGGTGGACGTGGACTTCGTCACCACCCTGCACGGGGACGACCCGGTCTCCTTCGTCGTCCTCATGCGACCCCGGGGCGATCAGGACCGACTGCTGCGCGCCATCGACGACGTCGCGCTCGGTGAGCTCCCCGAGGCCATCCGCGAGGGTGACGAACCCGAGGGCGACGCCGCCCGCGGCCCGGCGGCGCACGCCCTCGCGCACTCCCTGAACGCTCTGCGGCAGAAGGGTGCCAACGCCACCGGGCAGCTCATCGGGGACCACCCGCTCGACAAGCTGAAGGCCGTCGTGGACGAGACCGGAGCCGACGAGGTGATCGTTCTGACCGCCCCGCACTTCGTGGAGGAGTTCTTCCACCGGGACTGGGCCTCCCGGGCCCGGCACAAGGTCGGCGTTCCGGTGCTCAAGCTCTTCGCGCACAACGAATAGGCTGGGCCCGTCAGAGCTCGACAGCACCACCCCTCGATCCTGGAGCGACCTGAATGAAGCCCGGCCTGCCGACCGCCATGGAACGGCCCCACTTCATCGGCATCGGCGGCGCCGGGATGTCCGGCATCGCGAAGATCCTGGCCCAGCGCGGAGCGCAGGTCGCCGGCAGCGACTCCCGTGACTCCGAGACCGCCCAGGCCCTGCGCGCCCACGGCGCCACGGTCCACATCGGTCACGCGGCCGGCCACCTCGCCGCCGACTCCACCTGCGTGGTCGTCTCCAGCGCCATCCGCGCCGACAACCCGGAGCTCGCCCGCGCCGCCGAGCTCGGCATCCCCGTCGTGCACCGCTCCGACGCCCTCGCCGCCCTGATGGACGGACTGCGCCCGATCGCCGTCGCCGGCACGCACGGCAAGACCACCACCACCTCGATGCTGGCGGTCTCCCTCTCGGCCCTGGGCCTGGACCCCTCCTACGCCATCGGCGGCGACCTGGACGCCCCCGGCTCCAACGCCCACCACGGCGAGGGCGACATCTTCGTGGCCGAGGCGGACGAAAGCGACCGCACCTTCCACAAGTACAGCCCGCAGGTCGCGATCATCCTCAACGCGGAGCTCGACCACCACGCGAACTACGCGTCGATCGAGGAGATCTACGAGTCCTTCGAGACCTTCGTCGGCAAGGTCGTGCCCGGCGGCACCCTCGTCGTCGCCCACGGTCAGGAGGGCGCCGCCGAGATCGCCCGCCGCGTCGCGGGCCGGGAGGGCCTCACCGTCGTCACGTACGGCGAGGAGGAGGACGCCGACGTCCGGATCACCAAGATCACCCCGCGCGGGCTGACCAGCGAGGTCACCGTGATCCTCGACGGCCGGATGCTCACCTTCACCGTCTCGGTCCCCGGCCGCCACTACGCGCACAACGCCGTCGCGGCCCTCGCCGCCGGCGTGGCCCTCGGCATCCCGGCGCACAACCTGGCGAGCGCGCTCGGCAAGTACACCGGCGTCAAGCGCCGCCTCCAGCTCAAGGGCGAGGCCGCCGGCGTCCAGGTCATCGACTCCTACGCGCACCACCCCACCGAGATGACCGCCGACCTGGAGGCCATCCGCGGAGCCGCCGGGGACTCCCGGATCCTGGTCGTCTTCCAGCCGCACCTCTTCTCCCGCACCCAGGAGCTGGGCAAGGAGATGGGCCGGGCGCTGGCCCTGGCCGACGCCTCCGTGGTCCTGGACATCTACCCGGCCCGCGAGGACCCGATCCCCGGCATCACCAGCGAGCTGATCATCGCGGCCGCCCGGTCCGCGGGCGCCGACGTCACCGCCGAACACGACAAGGCGGCCGTCGCCGACGTCATCGCGGGAATGGCCAAGCCCGGCGATCTCGTTCTCACCATGGGCGCGGGAGACGTCACGGACCTCGGTCCGGCCATCCTCGCCCGGCTGTCGAGCTGAAGGTACGAGGGAGCGGGAGAGTCATGTCCTACGAGGTAGAGAAGACGGACGAGCAGTGGCAGGCGGAGCTGACCCCGTCCGAGTACCAGGTGCTGCGCCTCGCGGGCACCGAGCCGGCCTTCCGCGGTGAGTACACCGACACCAAGACGGAGGGCGTCTACTCCTGCCGCGGCTGCGGGGCCGAGCTGTTCCGCTCCTCGGAGAAGTTCGAGTCGCACTGCGGCTGGCCGTCCTTCTTCGACCCGAAGGACACCGACGCGGTCGAGCTGATCGCCGACACCTCGCACGGCATGGTCCGTACCGAGGTCCGCTGCGCGAAGTGCGGCTCCCACCTGGGCCACGTCTTCGAGGGCGAGGGGTACCCCACCCCCACCGACCAGCGGTACTGCATCAACAGCATCTCCCTGCGCCTGAGCCCCTCCTCCGACGAGGGCTGACACCGCGGGACCCGGCGGGCCCCCACCGACCCCGTTCGCGGTGTCGGTGGGGGCCCGCGCGCGTTCCGCGTTCCGGTTGCCGGTCCGCCGGCGGCGGGCGGGCGTTCGCGCGGCTGGCCGGAACGGGTCCGCCCAGGTGTCGAGGACATCGCAGTTCGATTCCGATCCGGTCTCTGGCCTGCGGTGATCCAAAGGCGGTAGCACGGTTGGCCGGTGAAGACACCTATCCGTTTTCTCCATGTGTCTGGTTATGATCGGCACCCTCACATCCCGCCGCGGCCGGACCGGTTGTGGCCGTCCCCTCCCCAGGACCGTGCCGTCCGGCTGCTCGGCAACCCCCGACATCCCCCTGCCGCCCCCGCTCCCGAGGACCGATGTCTCCCATAGAACCCGAAGGCGCACGAGGGCAGTCGACGACGCGTCGGTGGCGCAACGTGCGCCTGCGCACCCTGCTCATCTGGCTGGCGGTCGTCCCCACCCTGGCGATGGGCACTCAGGTCACCGTGACCGCCCAGCGGTTGCTCGCCCAGTCGGAACAGCTGAGGGCCGACGTGGAGGCCGCCGAGCGGGTCGGCGCACCGCTGTACACGCTCATGGTCGACATGCAGGCGGAGCGGACGGCGACCGCCGCCCAGTGGGCGGGCAACGACGGGGCCGAGGGCGAACTGCGCGCCCGCCGCGCGGCCACCGACCTGGCCGCCGCCGAGTTCCGCCGGCTGGCGGACGATCCGTCGAGGTCCTTCGCGGAAGTGACCCGGCAGCTCGACAAACTGCCCGCCTACCGCCAGCGCGCGGACACCCGCAGCGGCGCCGCCGACAGCACGCTGGCCTACTACTCCGAGGTGATCGGCAAGGTCATCCAGGTGTACCAGCAGGAGTTCAGCCACGCGGAGGACGCCGAACTCGCGCAGGCGAGCCGGCCCGTGGTGGCGATGCTCCAGGCCACCGAGATGGTGGCGCGCGAGGACACCGTCCTGGCCCTGGCCGGACCCTCCGGCGAGCTGAGCTTCTTCGGCTACGACCAGTTCGTCAGTTCCCTGGGCGCCCAGCGGTACCTGCACGAGGCGTTGATCGTGCCGCACCTCGCGGAGGGGGACGAGCGGTTCTACGAGCGGGTCGTCGGCTCCGCGGACTGGCAGACGAAGACGCGCATCGAGAACGCGGTCCTCTCCGGGCACAAGGACAGCGTCTCGGGCATCAGGGTGCCCGCCGACGTCGCCGGCTGGTCCTCCGCGCACGCCAACTTCTCCGTGCAGATGACCACGCTCAACATCGACCTGGCGCGCTCGGTGCTCGCCCGCGGCGAGGCCAAGGCCGCGGAGCTGCAGACCGAGGTCGCCTGGCTGATCGGGGGAAGCGGCGGCGGGCTGCTGGCCGTTGTGATCGTGGTCGTGTTCACCACCCGGTCGGTGCTCCGCCGGCTGCACCAGCTGCACGTACGCACGGTGACCGTGGCCGAGGAGACCCTCCCCGACGTCGTCGCCCGGCTCCAGCGCGGACAGAGCGTGGACCCGGCGGCCCTGCCGGCCGTGAGCGGGGACCGGGACGAGGTCGGACGCATCAGCGACGCGTTCGCCCGCGCCGTCGCCGTATCGGTCGACGGACACCGGCAGCTCGCCGCCGAACGCCACGGGTTCGGCCTGTTCGCCTCGGGCATCGCCTCGCGCACCGGAAACCTGGTGAGCCGCCAGCTGACCCTCACCGAGGACCTCCAGGACACCTTCGGCCACGACGAGGCGCTGCTCGCCCAGTTGATGCGGTCCGACCAGCTGACGGTCGGCATGCGGCGCCAGATCGAGAACCTCCTCATCCTGGCGGGCGGCGAGGTCCCCGACCCGCACACCGAGCCCATGCGCGTCGCCGACCTGCTGCGCGAAGCCGCCGCCGAGGTCGAGGACTTCCGGCGCATCGAGCGGCAGGCCCTGGACGAGACCAGCGTGGAACCGAGCGCGATCAGCCAGATCAGCCACCTGCTGGCCGAGCTGCTGGACAACGCCACCCGGTTCTCCCCGCCGAAGGCCAAGGTGGTCATCCGCGCCGAACTGGTCGCGGACGGACTGTCGGTCGAGATCGAGGACCGCGGACCGCGGGTGAGCCCCGAGCGCTACGAGGAGATGAACGGGCGCCTGCACCAGGCACCGCCGTACTCCGTCCTGGCACAGAACGCGCACCGGCTCGGCCTCTTCGTCGTCGGCCACCTCGCCGACCAGCTCGGGGCGACCGTCACCCTGCGCCGCTCGGTGTACGGGGGAACCTGCGCCGTGGTGGTCCTCCCCGGGGAACTGCTGGAGACCGAGGCGGAGACCCCGCGCGAGCCCGCCCAGCGCGAACCCGCACCCCGGGCCCTGGCCGCACCCGAGCCCGCGGTCGAGCCCGGGCCGCAGCCGGTGGCCGAGGCCGAGCCGGCGGCCGAGCCCGAGCCGGTCCTGCTCACGGGCGCCGGCCTGCCCAGCCGCCGTACGAAGACGCCCGCCGCCGCGCCCGCACTCGCGGTCCGGCCGGCTCCGGCGGACGCCCCCGCGCGGCCGGCCCTCCCCGAGCGCGTCCCGCAGACCCACATCGCAGACCAGCTGCGCGCGCCCCGCGCGCCGGAAACACCCGTGCGGCCGGACACCGAAACACCCGAAGAGGTGGCCGACGCCTGGGCGGACTACGAACAGGGGACCCAGACAGTGGAAGAAGAGCTCCGACGGGATCAGCCATGACCATCTCATCGAACACCACCGCATCCAACGACGCCATCTACAGCGTCCTGGACAACAACCTGAGCAGGATCGCGGGCATCCAGGGCGCCGTGCTCCTGTCCAACGACGGCATCCGGCTCAGCGCCTACCTGCTGGACCAGCCGCAGGCCGAGCGCATGGCGGCCGCGGCCTCCGGCATCGCCTCCACGATGAAGGCGATATCGCGGGAGATCGACGGCGGCGGCGTCATCCGCCAGCTCGTCGAGATGGACGACAGGTACCTCTGCATCGTCGGGTGCGGGGAGGGCAGCACGCTCATCGTGGTGACCTCCCGCAAGGCCCGCCTCGGCGAGCTGGGCGGCGAGGCCGTACGCACGGCCCAGGCGCTCGGCGAGTGGCTGGGCACCCCCGACCGCGGTCAGGTGCCGTCCTCGTAATGCCGCAGGACGAGTCGCAGCCCGCGAGCCGCCGCCGTACGCGGCTGTACGCCCTGACCGACGGACGTACGGCCGCTTCGCGGACCGTCCTCACCATGGACACCACCATCACGGCGGCGGTCGCCGAGGAGGGGCTCGGCGGGCTGCCCACCGAGTGGCAGGAGATCCTCGCCATGTGCGCGCCGCCGGGCGGGCGGGCGGTCGCCGAGATAGCGGCGCGGATGCACATCCGGCTCACCCCGATGACGGTGCTCCTCGGGGAACTCGCCGACCGCGGGCTGATCGACCACCGGCCGCCCCTGGCGGCCACCGACACCACCGACGTCAACCTGCTCATGAGAATCAGGGACAACCTTGCCCGGATATGACACGCCCGCCTCCGGGGAACCCGACCCGGTCAAGATCCTCGTCGCCGGCGGGTTCGGGGTCGGCAAAACGACCCTGGTGCAGACGATCTCCGAGATCGAGCCGCTGCGTACGGAGGAGCGGCTGACGGCCGCGGGCGCCGGGGTCGACGACCTCGGCGGCATCGAGTCCAAGACGGTCACCACGGTGGCGATGGACTTCGGCCGGATCACCCTCACCGACGCCGGGGTCGTCCTGTACCTCTTCGGCACGCCCGGCCAGGAACGCTTCTGGTTCATGTGGGACGACCTGCTGAACGGGGCCCTCGGGGCGATCGTGCTGGTCGACACGCGGCGCCTGGACCGCAGCTTCCCGGCCGTCGACTTCTTCGAGAGCCGCGGCCTGCCGTTCGTGGTCGGCGCGAACTGCTTCCACGGCGAACAGCCTTACACCGCCGAGGAGATCGCGGCGGCCCTGCACCTGCGCGATCCGCGGACACCCGTCCTCATGCTCGACGCCCGTTCCCGGGAGGACGTCCGCGCCTCCCTGCTCGCGCTGCTCGACCGGCTCATCGTCAAGGCCCGGACACCGGCGGCCGCCGGCGGCTGAAGGGGGGCCGAGGGGCTGTTGTGTTGCGGGGAGTTCCCCTACCCTCCCACCAGCGCGGCCGCGGCGGGCGGAGGAACGCCGTCCGTTCTCCAGGTGTACGGCACCGCGTCACGAGGGGATCCCCGGCCGGTACCCCGGGGCCGCTGTCCTTGGGGCGCCCCTCGACTCCCCCCTCACCCGCAGAGGTCGTCACGCCATGGCAGAACTCAACCGTCGCAGGTTCCTGCAGATAGCCGGCGGCACCGCTGCCCTCACGATGCTGAACGACAGCATCGCGCGGGCCGCCGCCATCCCGGCGCAGGGCACCACCGGCACGATCCAGGACATCGAGCACGTCGTCGTCCTGATGCAGGAGAACCGGTCCTTCGACCACTACTTCGGCGCGATGAAGGGCGTCCGGGGCTTCGGCGACCCGCGCCCCGTCCTCCAGGACAACGGCAAGTCCGTCTTCTTCCAGTCCAACGGGACCAAGGACGTCCTGCCGTTCAACCCGCAGGTCGCGGACCTCGGGATGCAGTTCCTGGAGGGGCTGAACCACGACTGGGCCGGCGGCCACCAGGCGCACAACAACGGCAAGTACGACAAGTGGATCCCGGCGAAGACGGCCACCACCATGTCGTACATGACCCGGAACGACATCCCGTTCCACTACGCCCTCGCCGACGCCTTCACGGTGTGCGACGCCTACCACTGCTCCTTCATCGGCGCCACGGACCCGAACCGCTACTACATGTGGACGGGTTACACGGGCAACGACGGAGTGGGCGGCGGCCCGGTCCTCGGCAACCAGGAGGCCGGGTACGGCTGGAAGACGTACCCCGAGCGCCTGGAGTCCGCCGGGGTCTCCTGGAGGGTCTACCAGGACGTCGGCGACGGCCTGAACGCGGCCGGCTCCTGGGGCTGGATCAACGACGCCTTCCGCGGCAACTACGGCGACAACTCGCTGCTGTACTTCAACACCTACCGGGGCGCCCAGCCCGGCAGCGCCCTGTACGAGAAGGCGCGCACCGGCACGAACGTCAAGGCGGGCGACGGCTACTTCGACCGGCTGCGCGCGGACGTGGTGAACGGCACCCTGCCCTCCGTCTCCTGGATCGCCGCCCCCGAGGCCTTCAGCGAGCACGCCAACTGGCCGACGAACTTCGGTGCCTGGTACATCTCGCAGGTACTGGACGCGCTGACGGCGAACCCGGCGGTGTGGGCGAAGACCGCCCTCTTCATCACCTACGACGAGAACGACGGCTTCTTCGACCACGTGGTGCCGCCGTACCCGCCCGCCTCCTCGGCCTGGGGCCTGTCCACGGCCGACGTGTCCAAGGACCTGTACGCCGGTGGCGGCGGCTACGCGGCCGGACCGTACGGCCTCGGCCCGCGCGTGCCGATGATCGTGGTCTCCCCGTGGAGCAAGGGCGGTTACGTCTGCTCCGAGACCTTCGACCACACCTCCGTGATCCGCTTCATGGAGAAGCGCTTCGGCGTGCAGGAGCCCAACATCTCCCCGTGGCGCCGCGCCGTCTGCGGTGACCTGACCTCGGCCTTCGACTTCACCCGCGCCGACGCCGCGCCCGCCGCCCTGCCCTCCACTGCCGGGTACGTCCCGCCGGACAAGAACCGTCACCCGTCCTACCACCCGACCCCGCCGGCCACGGGCACCCTGCCCAAGCAGGAGGCCGGCTCCAAGCCGACCCGCGCCCTGGGCTACAGCCCGTACGTGGACGGCGCCCGCACCCTCTCCACGGGCAAGTTCACCCTCACCTTCTCCTCCGGCCCCACCCTCGGTGCCCACTTCCACAGCACCTCGGGCAACCGTACGGACGGCCCCTGGCCCTACACGGTCGAGGCGGGCAAGACCCTCTCGGACACGTGGTCCACGAGCAGCTCCACCGGCAACCAGATCAACCTGACGGTGTGGGGCCCCAACGGCTTCCTGCGCACCTGGAAGGGCCCGGCGAAGAAGGCCGGCCCCGAGGTCACGGCCCGCCACGTCGCCGGCACCGGCGACCTGGCCCTGACCCTCACCAACTCCGGTACGGCGGCCGTCAACCTCACGGTGACCAACGCCTACGGCGGCGCCGCGCAGGTCATCAGGGTCCCGGCCGGCGGAACCGCCGCGCACACGGTGGCCCTCGGCGCCACGGGCCGCTGGTACGACGTGAACGTCGTCTCCGACGCCGACGCCACCTTCCTCCGCCGCTTCGCGGGCCACGTGGAGACGGGCGCCCCGGGCGTCTCCGACCCGGCGATCAAGACCGTCTGACGCGGTCCTCCGGCGTGCGCAGCAGCCGCCGTTCCAGGACCGGGAGGTCCTCGGGGCGGTGGCTGCGGGCGTACCGGAGCAGCAGGTCGCGGGCGGTGTCAGGGACCCGCCGCCGCTTCGGGTGCCGGGTGGTGAACTCCTCGCCCGCGAAGAACCGCACGGCGCCCTCCAGCCCGGTGCGGTCCGTCTCGCGCACCGCCCAGGCGAGTTCCTCCGTGGACCTCCCGGCCAGCAGCAGGACGGGTGCCCGTTCCGCGAGGAGCCACGCCGCGTCGCGCGGCTCCTTCCGTACGGCGCCCAGCCAGCCGAACACCACGCGGGGCGGCACCCCGAGCGGCGCAGGCGGCTCCTCCCCGCCCGCAGACAGCACCCGGGCGAACTCCCGCAGCCCCTCGGGCGCCGCGGCCGCCCACCGGTCCCGGTGCCGGGCCGGGAGGCCGGCGGGGTCCAGCGGATCGAACAGCGGCCGGAGCGGACCGGTCGGCGCGGCGGATCCGATGCGCTCACCGCCGGCCTCGTACAGCGAGAGCCCGCCGGCCCCGTGGCACATGCACTCGAAGCCGTCGTGCGCTTCGCGCCGCGGCCACAGGGCGACCACCTCCGCGATCTCGGCGCGGTCGAGGACCTCGTACGCCTCCGGGTGGTGCGGGTGATGCGGGTGGTCGGTGCCGGTCCGGGAGACCGTGACGGCGATGCGCACCGTGCGCGATGTCGGCTTCACGGTGTGATCGTAGGCCCGATGGGCAGAACGTACGGGTCCGTTTCGTCGCCCCCGTCACCGAGGGAGAACGCATGGCCATCGCCCACCGCAGGATCGGTACCGGACCCGTTCGCGTCATCGTGCTGCACGACTGGTTCGGCACCTCCGCCAACTGGGGCTCCGTGCTGGACCACCTGGACCCCGAGGGGTTCTCGTACGCCTTCCCCGACTACCGGGGCTACGGCGACAGGCGGGACGTGACGGGCCGTCACACCCTCGGCGAGATCGCCGACGACGTCCTCGAACTCGCCGACCAGCTCGGCTGGGACACCTTCTCCCTGCTCGGCCACTCCATGGGCGGCAAGGCCGCCCAGCAGGTCCTCGTGCGCGCCCCCGAACGGATCGAGAAGCTCGTCGGGATCAATCCGGTGCCGGCCGCCCCGTACGAGATGGACGACGCCACCCGCATCCTCTTCTTCGGCGCCGCGGAGAGCCCCGAGAACCGGCGCGCCATCCTCGACCTCGTCACCGGCAACCGGGCGAGCCGGCGCTGGATCGACCGGATGGTCGCCCACTCCCTGGAAATCTCCCGCCCGGAGGCCTTCGCCGACTATCTCGCGAGCTGGCAGTCCCTGGACCTGTCCGACGCCGTCAAGGGCAACACGGTGCCGGTGCTCGTCCTGGTCGGCGAGTACGACCTCGCGCTCACCGCCGACGTGATGCGCGCCACCTGGCAGGTCTGGTACCCGAACTGCCGCATCCGCACCCTTCCCGGCGCCGGGCACTACCCGCCGCACGAGACCCCCGTGGCCTTCGTCACCGAGGTCGAGGCCTACCTGCGCGACTAGCCGCGGCCGCACGCCGGCCACCGAACGCAAAAATCCCCGGGGTACGAGGAGACCTCGTACCCCGGGGGATCAGGGTGAGTGACGGGACTTGAACCCGCGGCCACCTGGACCACAACCAGGTGCTCTACCAACTGAGCTACACCCACCACGAAGGGCGGCGGACCACCCGTCGACGTGCATGCACAGCATAGCCGATCTGCGGGGTGGTCCCGCGACGGGTTATCCGGCCGAGCGGCTGGTGGCCGGCATGGCGGCGAGCCGGGACGCGACCCCGTCCCGGCGGCCGGCGGCGTGCGCGACGGCCGCCGCCGCGAGGGCCCGGACGATCGGGTGCGGCCGCGACCCGTCCCCGTGCAGTTCCGGCTGGAACAGCGTGGCCAGGAAGAACGGGTGCCCGGGCAGCTCGGCGATGCGGGCCCGGCCTTCCTCGTCGTGCCCCGACAGTCGCAGCCCGCGGGCGGTGAGCGCCGGCAGGTGCCGGGGCACGGGTCCGTAGGTGCAGTGGTAGCGCTCCATCGACCGCTCCGCGCCGAGCGCGGCCTCGGCGAGCGAGCCGGGCTCGGCCCGTACGAGGCCCTCGTGCCCGACGAGCGAACAGGCGAGCGGCGCGATCAGCGGGTCCGCCGCCCCCGGGTCGTTCTCGGCGTGCGCCACGGAGGTCAGCCCGCAGACCGTCCGGGCGTACTCCAGCAGGGTGTGCTGGAAGCCGCCGCAGGTCCCGAGGAAGGGGATGCCCTCCTCGCGGGCCACCCGGATCGCGGCCAGCGCCCCGGCCTCGCTCGCGTACGGGCTGCCGGGCAGCACCCACACGGCGTCGAAGCGGGCCAGTGTCCCGGCGGCCGCCTCGGCCTCGGCGTCGCCGGTCGGGATCCAGTAGGCGTCGAGCACGAGCCCGTCGCGGGAGGCCAGGGCGTCGAGGAGGAGGGGGATGCGGGTGTGGGACTTCACGTGCGGGGAGCGGTCGCCGACGAGCGCGATCCGCGCCGCCGGTGTGGTCTGCGGAGTCTGCGGGGTCTGTGCGGTCTGTGCGGTGGTCATGTGGATCATCCTGCGGCCGACTCCCCGTTCAGTGCCAACGATTGTTCCTGCATCCTCCATCAGTGATCCTGATGACCATGGACCCGCACCTGCTCCGCACCTTCGTCGCCGTGGCCCGGCTCGCCTCCTTCTCCGCCGCCGCACGCGAGCTCGGCTACACCCAGTCCGCCGTCTCCCAGCACATCGCCGCCCTCGAAGGGGACCTCCGGGCCGAGCTGCTCACCCGCCGGCCCGTCGCGCCGACCGCGGCCGGGACACGGTTGCTGGAACACGCCGGACCGCTGCTCCTGCGACTCGACGCCGCCCGCGCCGACGTGCTCCGGCTGACCGCCGCCCCGCCCGGCCGGGTCACCCTCGCCGCCTCCCCGCTCGCCGTCGGGCCCCGGCTGCTCGCGGCCCTGCCCGCCACCGGGGTCACCCTGCGGGTGCTGCCCCCTGCCGAGGTGCCCGCGGCCGTCGCCACCGGAGGCTGCGACCTCGGCCTCGTCGACGGCCCGGCCGCGCCCAGCGACCCGCTGCGGCTGCCCGACGTGGCCCCCCTCACCGTGACCGGCGTGGCCGAGGAGGAACTGGCCGTGCTGCTGCCCGCCGGGCACCCCTTCGCCGGGCGGGCCGCCGTCCGGCTGGACGACCTCGCCGACGCCCGCTGGCTCGACGCCCCCGGCGTGGGGCTGCCGCCCACCGCCGCCCGCGCCTCCGTCCGCTACGACGGCACCGACCTGCACGCCCTCTGCGCCCTCGCCGCGGCCGGGCACGGCCTCGCGCTGCTTCCGCGCCGGGTCGCCGAGGCCGCCGGCGCGGGGGTCGCCGTACCGCTGTCCACCCCGCGCCTGGTGCACCGTACGGAACTCCTCACGCCCGGCACCCCGACCGGCGCGGCCGCTGCCCTCGCCGCCCGGCTCACGGCAGGATCACCCGTATGACACGTGACGCCGCATTCAAGGACCCGGAACCCTTCACGGCCGACGACTACGCCGCCCGGATGGCCGCCGCCGCGCGGACCGCCGCCGACGCCGGACTGGCCGGCCTGCTGATCGCCCCCGGGCCCGACCTCACCCACCTCACCGGATACCGGCCCACCGCCGAGACCGAGCGGCTGACCCTGCTCGTGCTGGCCGCCGGACAGGACCCGGTGCTCGTCGTCCCCGCACTGGAGGCCCCCGACGCGGCCAAGGCCGCGGGCGCCGCCGTGCTGACCCTGCGGGACTGGGCCGACGGGAAGAACCCGTACGCCGTGACCGCCCCGCTGCTGGATCCGGCCGGCCGGTTCGGGGTGAGCGACAACACCTGGGCGCTCCACCTCCTCGGCCTCCAGCGGGAGTTGCCGCGGACCTCGCACGCGCCGCTCACCGACTGTCTGCCCATGCTGCGCGCCGTGAAGGACGAACGGGAACTGGAGCGCCTCGCCGCGGCGGGGGCCGCCGCCGACGCCGCGTACGCGCAGATCCTCCACCTGCCCTTCGCCGACCGCCGGGAGACGGACGTCGCCGCCGACCTGGCCGCCCTGCTGCGCGCCCACGGCCACTCCCAGGTCGACTTCACCGTCGTCGGCTCCGGCCCCAACGGGGCCAACCCGCACCACGAGGCCGGCGACCGGGTCATCCGCCGCGGTGACATGGTGGTCCTCGACTTCGGCGGCCTGCGGTTCGGCTACGGCTCCGACATCTCCCGCACCGTGCACGTGGGCGAACCCACCGCCGAGGAGCAGCGGGTCCACGACATCGTCCGCGAGGCCCAGCAGGCGGGCGTGGCGGCGGTCCGCCCCGGGGTCTCCTGCCAGGAGGTGGACCGGGCGGCCCGCGCGGTGATCACCGAGTTCGGGTACGGGGACCGCTTCATCCACCGCACCGGCCACGGCATCGGCGTCACCACCCACGAGCCCCCGTACATGGTCGAGGGCGAGGAACAGCCCCTGGTCCCCGGCATGTGCTTCTCCGTGGAGCCGGGCGTCTACCTGCCCGGCCGGTTCGGCGTCCGCATCGAGGACATCGTGACCGTCACCGAGGAGGGCGGGCGGCGGCTCAACAACGCCCCGCGCGAGCTGGCGGTCGTCGAGTAGCCCGCGCGGCGGGCCGCCGCGACCGTGGCGACCGCGGCCTCACGGACCGAGCACGACCGCCGATTCGCCGGGTACGTGGATCCGGCCGTCGGGGCCCGGGTGTCCGAGGGGCTCCCAGGACGCCAGCACCCGCACCCCGTTGCGGCCCAGCGCGATCGTCACCGGCTCCGGGGAGAGGTTCACGGCCACCCGTACGTCCCCCCGCCGGAAGGTGATCCAGCGGCGCTCCTCGTCGTGGGCTACCCGGACCGACGCCAGGTCCGGGTCGCGCAGGTCCGGATGGCCGCGGCGGAGCGCGACCAGGGTGCGGTACCAGTCCAGCAGGCGGGCGTGGGCGTCCTGTTCGGGTTCCGACCAGTCCAGGCAGGAGCGGTCACGGGTCGCCGGGTCCTGCGGGTCGGGGATCTCTTCGGCCTTCCAGCCGTGCGCCGCGAACTCCCGGCGCCTGCCGGTCCGTACGGCCTCCGCCAGCTCCGGGTCGGGGTGGTCGGTGAAGTACTGCCAGGGGGTGCGCGCCCCCCACTCCTCGCCCATGAACAGCATCGGTACGAACGGGCCGGTCAGCGCCAGCGTCGCGGCGCACGCCAGCAGCCCGGGGGAGAGGGAGGCCGAGAGCCGGTCACCGAGGGCCCGGTTGCCGATCTGGTCGTGGGTCTGGGTGTAGCCGAGGAAGCGGTGCGCCGGGGTCCGGCGGCGGTCCACCGGGCGGCCGTGGGTGCGGCCGCGGAAGGAGGACCAGGTCCCGTCGTGGAAGAAGGCCCGGGTCAGGGTCTTGGCGAGGGCGGCCAGCGGGGCCTCGGCGAAGTCGCCGTAGTACGCCTGCGATTCACCGGTCAGCGCACAGTGCAGGGCGTGGTGGAAGTCGTCGTTCCACTGGGCGTGCAGGCCCAGCCCGCCGGCCGCGCGCGGGGTGGTGGTGCGCGGGTCGCACTGGTCGGACTCGGCGATCAGGAACAGCGGCCGGCCGGTGTCCGCGGCCAGCCCGTCGACGGCCCCGGACAGTTCCTCCAGGAAGGTCAGCGCCCGCCCGTCGGCCAGCGCGTGCACGGCGTCGAGCCGCAGTCCGTCGATCCCGTAGTCGCGCAGCCAGGCCAGCGCGCTGCCGACGAGGTACGCGCGCACCTCGTCGGAGCCCGGCATGTCCAGGTTCACCGCCGCGCCCCACGGGGTGTGGTGGGCGTCGGTGAAGTACGGGCCGAAGGCGGGCAGGTGGTTGCCGGACGGGCCGAGGTGGTTGTGGACCACGTCCAGCACCACGCCCAGCCCCGCGGCGTGGGCCGCCGCCACGAACCGGACCAGCCCGGCCGGGCCGCCGTACGGCTCGTGCACCGACCAGGGCGCGACCCCGTCGTAGCCCCAGCCGTGCCGGCCGGGGAAGGAGCAGACCGGCATCAGCTCCACGTGCGTGACGCCGAGGGCGGTGAGGTGTCCGAGGCGGGCGGCGGCCGCGTCGAAGGTGCCCTCGGGCGTGAAGGTGCCGATGTGCAGCTCGTACAGGACCGCGTCCTGGAGCCGGGTGTCCGGTGGCGGGACCGGCGGGGCCACGGCCTGCACCAGCGCCTCGAAGTCGACCACCGCGGACAGGCCGTCGGGGCCGTCCGGCAGCCGGCGGCCGCGCGGATCGGGCCGCGGGACCGTGTCGCCGTCCAGCAGGAACCCGTAACGGCTCCCCTCGCCGGCCGGGGCCTCCGCGGTCCACCAGCCGGCCCGTTCCGGATCACGCTGCATCGCGTACGTGGCGTCGTCGAGTCGCATGGCGACATGACCTGTCAGCGGTGCCCACACCTCGAAGTGCAACGGACGGTCCCCTCGTCAGCGGCGGTGGCCGGCATGCGTATCCTGCCCATCATTCCGGGCGTGGCGGGGGAGTTCTGGACACTCCGGCCCCGACGGGCCGACAATCACCCTGTGACGTCGAGTTTCGAGATCCCCGCCTTCCCCGCGCCGCGGCTGTCCGACGCGGAGCGCGACAGGGCGCTGGGCCAGCTCAGAGAGGGCGCTGCCCTCGGCAAGCTGTCCCACGACACCTTCCTGCGCAGGATGGAACTCGCCCTGGTCGCCCGCCGTTCCGAGGACCTCGCCGTCCTCACGGCCGACCTCCAGGCAAGGGAAGCCGCCGAAGGCCCGTGGACGCGTCGGCTGTTCGGCTGGGTCGGCCGGGCCTCGGCCGTGTCCGTCGGCATCCGGCACGCCTGGGCCGCCGAGAAACTGCCCAAGCTGCTGCTGCCGCATCCGAGCGCGGCCGTCCTGCGGATCGGCCGCGACCCCGGCAACGGACTGCGGCTCAGCCACGAGACCGTCTCCCGGGCGCACGCGGAACTGAGCCTGCGCGACGGGCTGTGGGTGCTCAAGGACCTCGGGTCCACCAACGGGACCTCGGTCAACGGACGCCGGGTGACCGGCTCCGCGGTGGTCCGCGCCGGGGACCAGATCAGCTTCGGGAAGATGACCTTCCGGCTCTCGGCGAGCTGACCTCAGGACCGGGTTCGGGCCCACGTCCACCCAAACCGGCGGCGGATGGTTCCCGTCGCCCCCGCGCCCGGTCCACCGGGCGGTTCAGAGGTTGTCCGCCGGGACCCGCCCGTCCGGCCGGGGGAGCCACCGCGCAGGATGACGGGCATGGAACACACGCCTGTCATCCGCCGCGCACGCGTCGGGGACCTCCCCCGCCTGACCCAGCTCGTCCACGAGCACATCGCGTACGAGAAGTCGGCGCCGCGGCCGCCGGGCCTCGCCGAGCGGCTCGGCCCGCAGCTCTTCGCCGAGGACGCCCGGCTGTGGGTGCTGCTCGCCGAGACCCCGGACGGCGCGGTCGCCGGATACGCCGCCTGCTCCGCCGAGTTCGCCTTCTGGGACGCCCGGCACTACCTGCACATGGACTGCCTCTACCTCGCGCAGGAGGCCCGCGGCCACGGGCTCGGCGCCGCCCTGATGGACGGGGTTCGGGACCTGGCCCGCGAGCTCGGCCTCGACCAGGTCCAGTGGCAGACCCCCGACTGGAACGAGGGCGCGATCCGCTTCTACGACAGACTCGGCGCCACCGGCTTCCCGAAGCGCCGGTACGCCCTGTCCGTGGAGCCCGTGGAGCCCGTGGAGAATGCCTAGGGGGAGCGGTCGGCCGCCAGGAGGCGCTCGTAGGTGGCCAGGACCGTCCGGGACTGGTGTTCCACCTGGGTGGCCACCGGGACCCAGCGGGCCCCGAAACGGGCCGCGAAGTCCTCGCACCACCCCGTGACCAGCCGGTCCAGCCCGGGCGCCGCCGGATGCCCCTGCGCGCGCAGCACCCGCAGCAGCATCGCGGCGGCGCGCAGCGACAGCCGGCGCCCGAAGGCGTCGATGCTGGCGATGTACGCCGCGGTGGCCTCCGTGGGAGCCCCGTCGCCCGTCCACTCGTCGGAGATCCGGGGGATCAGCGCGAGCGTCCAGTCCACGGCGCGCAGCAGCGGAGCCGTGGCCCGGTCCTCGTACGGCGGCGGGCCCGACCGGATCCGGTCCCGTACCCCGGAGACGAGCGCGGCGTCCGCCGTGAGCCGCCCGGCGAGCATCCGCAGGGCGCCGCGCGGGTCGGGGTGCGGGGCCGGATCGTCCACCAGGTCGGAGGCCCACATGGGGACTTCGACGATCGCGGTGGTGCCGGCGTACCGGTGGGCGTGGTACCAGGTGCTGAGCCGCGTGTCCTCCGGGTGGAAGGAGCCGGCGGCCTCGCTCCCCGGCTGCGGGATCACGAAGATCCCCGGACCGGGGGAGGGCCAGCCGGCGGCGTCCGAGGCCCCGTTCTCCACCGGGATGTGCAGCTCGGCGGCCGATTTGGCGAACGGCTCGGCGAGGCCGGGTATGTCCCGGGTGAGCTGGACCCAGGAGCCGCCGAGATCGGTGGCGTGCAGCGAGACCTGGAGCACGGGCCGCAGCTCGTCGATGAGCGCGGTCAGGGCCAGGGTCTCGGGCGGCAGCCGGTCCGGGGGCAGTAAAGACGGCGCCCACTCGGGCTGTTCGGGGCCGGGCGGCCGGAAGAAGCTCCGGTGGTAGTCCAGCAGCGAGTACGGGCGGGGTGTGCGGTGCAGGTCCGCGCCGTCCGGGTCGGCGCAGAGCAGGAAGTGCCAGCCGCAGCCGGCCCGCGGCGCGGGCTCGTGCAGGACGCGCCGGGCGAGCGAGAGGGCGGTGGCACCGCCGACGGGCTCGTTGGCGTGCGCCCCGGCGACGACGAGGACGTTGCGGGTGCGGGTGTTCGGGCCGACGGCCGCCACGGACAGGACCCAGAGCGGCTGCCCGGCCCGGGAGGTGCCGGCCTGGCGGAGCCGGACCTCGCCGGGGTGTTCGTCCGCCAGTGCGCGGGCGGCCAGCCCGAGTTCGTGCGGAGTGGGGTAGCGCATGTCACGGAGGAGAGTCACAAGGGATGCCATGCCCGCCGGGCTGGGCCCGTACCCGCGCGGGGCCCGGGTGCGGCGCCGCTGCCGGAGTGCTCTGCCCCCGCCCCCTCGCGCCTCGAATGCCGGCGGGGCTGAACGATCGCCTCAAACGCCGGCGGGGCTGGATTTCAGCCCCGCCGGCGTTTGAGGCGTGGGGCGTGGGGGGGGTCCGGGGCGCAGCCCCCAGGGGCCCGGGCCTACTGCTGGTGCAGGCCGCGGCCCGCCAGGGACAGGAAGGCCTCGCCGACGGCCTCCGAGAGCGTCGGGTGGGCATGGATGTGGCGGGCCACGTCGGACGGCTCGGCGTCCCAGCCCACGATCAGCTGGCTCTCCGCGATCATCTCCGACACGTGCGGCCCGACCAGGTGTACGCCGAGCACCCGCCCGTGCCGCTCCGCGACCACCTTCACCGTGCCGCCCTGCCCGTGCACCATGCCCTTCGCCACGGCGGTCAGCGGCATCGTGTTCACCACCACGTCGTACGCCGCCTCGCGCGCCTGTGCTTCCGTCAGCCCGACGGCGGCGGTCTGCGGCGCCGAGTACGTCACCCGTGGCACCGCCGCGTAGTCCACCGGTGCGCTCGCCACCCCGGCCAGCGTCTCGGCGACGAGCAGGCCCTCCGCGAAGGAGGCGTGGGCCAGCCCGAGCGAGGGCGGCGGCAGCAGGTCGCCCACCACGTGGATGCCCGGGACGGCGGTCTCCAGCCGGGACCAGTCGGCCGGCGCCACGAACCCCCGCTCGTCGGTGGCCAGTCCGGCCGCCGCGAGGTCCAGCCCGTCGGTGACCGGGACCCGCCCGACCGCCACCAGCAGCCGCTCCGCCGTCAGCTCGCGCACCTCCCCGCGCGCGGTGCGCACCGTGGCCCTGACGATCCGGTCCGCCACGGTGGCCCCCTCCAGCCGGGCCCCGGTCTGCACGTCGACGCCGCGCTTCTTCAGGCCCCGTGCCAGGTGCCGGGACACGTCCGCGTCCTCCAGCGGCACCAGCCGGTCCGCCGCCTCGACCAGGGTCACGTCGGCGCCCATGGAACGGTGGAAGGACGCGTACTCCACGCCGATCGCCCCGCCGCCCAGCACCAGGACCGAAGCCGGCAGCCCGGGGGCGAACAGGGCGTCGTCGCTGGTCACCACCGTGGCCCCGTCGGGCTCCAGCCCCGGCAGGACCCGCGGCCGGGAGCCGGTGGCCAGCACGATCCCGCGGGTCGCGGTGAACTCCCGCCCGTCCTCGGTCCGGATGGAGCGCGGGCCGGTCAACCGCGCGCCGCTGCGCACCACGCGCACCGCGGCGTGCTCCAAGTGCCCTTCCACCCCCTTGTGGTTGCGGGAGACGATGTCGTCCCGCGTGGCGGTCAGCGCCGGCCAGTCGACCGACTCCACGCTCGCCCGGACCCCCCAGCGCTCGCGCGCCTCGGCTATGCCGTCGACGAGTTCGGCGGCGTGCAGCATGGCCTTGCTGGGGATGCAGCCGCGGTGCAGGCAGGTCCCGCCGACCTTGTCGCGTTCCGCGAGCAGGACGGTCAGGCCGAGGGCCGAGGCGCGCAGGGCGGTGCTGTAGCCGCCGGTGCCGCCGCCGATCACGATCACGTCCACGATGCTGTCGTTGGTCATGGGCCCAGCCTGGACCGGCCGTTGTGACACGTCCAAGGAAATGATCTTCTGGGTCCCATGCACGCTCTTTATGCTTCCGGCTCATGAGCCTGCGCCAGATGGAGTACTTCCTCGCCGTCGTGGAGGAGTCCTCCTTCACCCGCGCCGCGGACGCCCTGCACGTCACCCAGCCCGCCCTGTCCCACCAGGTCAAGGCCCTGGAGCGGTCCGTCGGCGGCGCCCTGCTGGAGCGCCTGCCGCGCGGGGTCCGGCTCACCCCCATGGGCCGTGCCTTCCTCCCGCACGCGCAGCTCGCCGTCCGCAGCGCCCGCCAGGCCGAGCGGGCGGCCCGCGCCGCCGCCGGCGTGGCGGGCGGCGAACTGCACATCGCCACCGTGCACGCCCTGGCCGTCGGCCTGCTCCCGGCCATCGCCGCCCGCTGGCGGGCGCTGCACCCGGGGGTGTCGCTGGTGCTGCGGGAGTACGGCTCCACCGACGCGCTGGAGGAGCAGCTGGAGCGGGGCGTCGCCGACCTCGCGGTGGGCCCGGAGCCCGCGCAGTGGAGGGGGCCGCTGCTGCGGATCGGGCGGGAGGAGCTGGTCATCGTCGTCCCCTTCGACGATCCGCTGGCCGGGCGGGGAGCCGTCCGCCTCGCCGAGCTCGCCGACCGGGACTGGATCCGCTGTGCGATGGAACCGCTGTCCGACGGCGTCCTCGTACTGGACCGGGCGTGCGGCGCGGTCGGCTTCACCCCGCGCACGGTGCTGCGGACGGAGCACACCTCGACGGCCGTACGGATGGCGGCGGCCGGGGTGGGCGTCGTCATGGCCCCGGCCCACATGGTCCGGGGCGCCGTCGGCGAGGACTGCGTGCTGCTCTCCCTCGATCCGCCGTGGCACCGGTCCCTGGCGGTCTTCTCCAGGGTCCCGCTGACCGGTGCGGCCGGGGCCTTCGCGGAGCTGTTCGGGGCCCGCGCTCCGGCGGTTCCGGCCGCGGGCGCACGGCCGGACTGAGCGGCACCCGTGTCGGCACCCGCGGGGTCCCGGCCGGCATCCGCGACGGCTCACCGGCGGAGCCAGACACCCACCGGGCGGCCGTCCAGCAGATCGGCCGTGTCGACCGAACCACTGTGCCATCGGCGGGAGTTCGCATCTCGGTGCGGTGGGAGAACGGGCGTCCACGCGCCGGGCGGCAGGGGCAGCAGGGTGCCGCGCCAGCCGCCGTCCGCGGCCAGCCGGTGGGACAGCCGGGTGGCCGCCACCAGCAGACCGGGGGCCCGGGTGAACGCCACCAGATGGCCGGCCGCCGGGCCCCGGGCCGGGACGGGCGCGTAGCCACGGAAGAGCTCCGGCCGGTCCCGGCGCAGCCGCAGCAGGGTGGCCGTCAGGGCCAGCTTCTCCTCGGCCGGGTCCCGCGGGGCGGCCCCCGTGTCCAGCCGCGCCAGTTCCCGGTGGGGGAAGCGGGCCGGGCGCCGGTTGTCGGGGTCGACGAGGGCCCGGTACTCGGTCTCGGCGCCCTGGTAGACCTCCGGGACCCCGGGCATCGCCAGGTGCAGCAGCGTCATGCCGAGGAGGTTGGCGCGGGCCGCCTCCGTCAGCTCCACGGGGAGGTCCAGGGGAGCCCGGACGTATCCCGGCACCCCGGCCTCGTAGCCCTCGTCCGGCTCCGTCCAGCTGGTGCGCAGGGCGGCCTCGCGGACCGCCTTGAGCAGCGCCTCGGACAGCCGGGGCACGGCGTCGGGGACCGGGCCGAGCCCGAGTGCGGTCTGCCGGGCCACCCAGGCCAGGTGCGGGTCGGGTCCCTCGGGCCGGCCCATCAGTTCCGGTGCCTGCGACAGGGCCGCGATCCGGGCCCGGACGTCCGCGCTGCGTTTGGTGTCGTGCGTGGACAGCACCGTCCCGGCCGCGGGCCACTCCCGGGCCTGGGCGGCGCAGTAGGCGTGGAACTCGGCTGCCGACACCGGGGGTTGACCGGGCTCCCCGCCGACCTCCGTCGCCGACAGCAGCGGCGCGTACCGGTAGAAGGCCCGGTCCTCCAGGGACTTGGCGCGCAGCGCCGCCGAGGTCTGCGCGAAGCGGGCCGCGAAGGCCGGGTCCCGCAACAGCAGTTCCCGTACGCCGGCCACCGCGCCCGGACCGGCCACCGCGGCCGCCTGCTCCAGGGCCTGCGGCGGCAGCTCCGGATCGCCGGGGTAGGGCCGGTAGACGGGAAAGGCGATCAGCAACTCCCGTACCGCCTCGGCCAGTTCGCCGCCGCACTGGCGCTCCAGCGCCCGGAGTTCGGCGGCCAGGTCACCGGTCAGCACCTCCCGCGCGCACGCCCGCGCCGCCTCCGGCCAACGCGGCAGCCCGGTGGACCGCCCGTACCGGGCCGCCAGCTCCTCGGCCCCCGCCGGGTCGGTGAACACCCCGTCCACCCGGTGCAGCGCGTCGTACCCGGTGGTGCCCGCCACCGGCCACGCGGGCGGCAGCCGCTCGTGGCGGGCGAGGATCTTCTCGACGACCACCCAGCAGCCGTCCCCGGCCGCCGCGCGCAGCCGCCGCAGGTACTCCTCCGGGTCCGCCAGGCCGTCCACGTGGTCGATCCGCAGCCCCTGCACGACCCCGTCGCGGAGCAGCTCCAGCACCTTCGCGTGGGTGGCGGTGAACACCTCGGGGTCCTCCACGCGGACCCCGATCAGTTCCGAAATGGTGAAGAACCGGCGGTAGTTGAGCGCGGTCCGGGCCTCCCGCCACCAGGCCGGCCGGTACCACTGCGCGGCGAGCAGCTCGGGCAGCGCCAGCCCCTCGGTGCCCGCCCGCAGCGGGAACTCCTGCTCGCCGTAGCGCAGCACGGCGCCGTCGGCCGTCAGTTCGCAGGACTCCGCCGGCCCGGCGAGCACCGGCAGCAGCACCTGCCCGCCCCCGGCCTCCCAGTCGATGTCGAACCAGCGGGCGTACGGCGATCCGGGCCCGTCCCGCAGCACCTCCCACAGGGGCTGGTTCAGCCGCAGCGGCGTCGGCACCGCCATGTGGTTGGGCACGATGTCGAGGACCAGGCCCAGCCCGTGCGCCCGGGCGGCCCGGGCCAGGGCGCGCAGGCCCGGCTCGCCGCCGAGCTCGGCCCGCACGCGGGAGTGGTCGGTGACGTCGTACCCGTGCGCGGAGCCGGGTACCGCCTCCAGTACGGGGGAGAGGTGCAGGTGCGACACGCCGAGCGCGGCGAGGTACGGTACGGCTGCCTCGGCCGCCGCGAAGGGGAACTCCGGACGCAGCTGGAGACGGTAGGTCGACGCCGGGGTGACAGGTGCCGGAACATTAGATTCCGATTCGGTGACCGGTTGCGGCTGGCTCATGAGAACGTACGTACCCAACCTGCCGGATTCCGTGCCATGACCCAATGCATCCGAGTGACTGCACCGGGTTAATGTCGATCAAGTGGTTGGAACCGTCAACACCTATCGAAAAGTCATCGCCCTGACCGGGCCCCTACTCCCGCTCGTCTCTTTCCTCGCCCGACTGCCCGTCGCGATGTCCCAGTTCGGCAGCTTCCTGCTGGTCGCCCAGACCAGCGGCTCCCTCGCCGCCGCCGGCGTGGTCGGAGGCACCCTCTCCCTCGGCCAGGTCCTCTTCGGACCCGTCCTCGGCTGGCTCGCCGACCGGCACGGTCAGCGGCCCGTCGTCCTGGCCGCCGCCGCCGTCAACGCGGTGGCCACCGCCGCCCTGGTCGCGGGCGCCCTCACCCACCTGGCCACCGTGCCGCTCGCCGCGATCGGCGCCGTCACCGGCGCCTCCGTACCGCTGATCGGGCCGCTCGCCCGCACCCGCTCCGTGGCCCTGGCCCACCGGGCCGGGGCCGACGAGAGCGTCGTGGGCGCCGTCCACGCCCTCGAAGGCACCCTGGACGAGGTCTCCTTCGTCTTCGGACCCGCCCTCGTCGGGATGGCCGCGCTCCTCGCGCACCCGGCGGTCGCCCTCGGCGGCGCGGCGGGCCTCGTCGCCGTCTTCGGCACCGTCTACGCCCTGCACCCGACCGCCGCCGTCACGGCCGGGTCCCCGGCGCGCGGACGCGGTACGGGCAGCCGGGTCCGGCCGCCCGGAGTGGTCTACGCCGTACGCGGCTCCCTCGCCCTCCAGGGCGCGATGTTCGGCGCCTGCCAGGCCGGCATCACCGCACTGACCATCCGGCTGGGCGTCCCCGACCAGGCCGCCGTCGTCTACGCCGCGATGGGCGTCGTCAGCGCGGCCGTCGGCCTGTCGCTCGGGGCGCTGCCCGCCCGCTTCGGACTGCGGCTGCGCTGGCGGGTGGCGACCGGAGCGGCCCTGGTGCTCTCGGCGCCCCTGCTGGTCACCGACAGCCTGTGGCCCCTGTACGCCGTCGTCACCGTGCTCGGGGCGGCCTACGCGCCCCACCTGATCACCGCCTTCGCCCTCACCGAGCGGGCCGTGGAACCGGCCCGGCTCTCCACGTCCATGGCCTTCGCCGCCAGCTGCCTGGTGGCCGGGCAGGCCACCGCGCTCGTCGTCTGCGGGCGCCTCGCCGAGCGGTACGGCCCCACCGGGGCCTTCGCCGTCGCCGTCGGGGCCGCCGCGCTCTGCCTGACCCTCGCCCTCGTCACCCGGGTGCCCGCCGCCCGCGCGCACACCGCCGCCTTCGGCCCCGGCCCGCGGACCGCCTCGCCGGTGTCCGGCGAGAACGGCGCCGCCTACGCCGGACGCTGAAGCACCACCAGACACCGACCCGTCAGCGTCACCCGGTCACCGGCCGCGTACTGCGGCCCGGTACCGGGTGGCAGCACGTCCGCCCGGGCCGTGTCCACCACCAGGTGCCACTGCGCGCCGTGCCCCGCCGGAATCGTGAAGTCCTGCGGTTCCGCGCCCGAGTTGAACATCAGCAGGAACGAGTCGTCGGTGATCCGCTCCCCCCGGGTGCCCGGCTCGGAGATGGCCTCCCCGTTGAGGAAGACGGTCAGCGCCCGTGCGTGCTGCGCCTGCCAGTCCCGCGCCCGCATCACCTCGCCGTGCGGGGTGAACCAGGCGATGTCGGAGAGTTCGTCGTGCGTGCCCTCCACCGGCCGGCCGTGGAAGAACCGGCGCCGCCGGAAGACCGGGTGGTCCCGGCGCAGCCACACCATCCGCCGGGTGAACTCCAGCAGCGACGGCGGCGGTTTGCCCGGCTCCGGCCAGCGCACCCACGACAACTCGTTGTCCTGGCAGTACGCGTTGTTGTTGCCGCCCTGGCTGCGGCCGAACTCGTCGCCGTGGCTGAGCATGGGCACGCCCTGCGACAGCATCAGCGTGGCCGTGAAGTTGCGCATCTGGCGCTCGCGCAGCTCCAGCACCTCCGGATCCTCGGTCGGCCCCTCCACCCCGCAGTTCCAGGACCGGTTGTGGGTCTCGCCGTCCCGATTGCCCTCCCGGTTGGCCTCGTTGTGCTTCTCGTTGTACGAGACCAGGTCGTTCAGGGTGAAACCGTCGTGGCAGGTGGTGAAGTTGATCGAGGCCAGCGGGCGCCGCCCGTCGTCCTGGTACAGGTCCGAGGAGCCGGTCAGCCGCCCGGCGAACTCCGCGAGCGTGCGTGGCTGCCCGCGCCACAGGTCCCTTACGGTGTCCCGGTACTTGCCGTTCCACTCCGTCCACAACGGCGGGAAGTTGCCGACCTGGTAGCCGCCCTCGCCCAGGTCCCAGGGCTCCGCGATCAGCTTCACCTGGCTGACCACCGGATCCTGCTGGACCAGGTCGAAGAACGAGGACAGCCGGTCCACCTCGTGGAACTGGCGGGCCAGCGTCGCCGCCAGGTCGAAGCGGAAGCCGTCCACGTGCATCTCGGTGACCCAGTAGCGCAGCGAGTCCATGATCAGCTGAAGCACGTGCGGGGAGCGCATCAGCAGCGAGTTGCCCGTGCCGGTGGTGTCCATGTAGTGCCGTGGATCGTCCGCCAGCCGGTAGTACGAGGCGTTGTCGAGCCCGCGGAAGGACAGCGTCGGGCCCAGGTGGTTGCCCTCCGCGGTGTGGTTGTAGACCACGTCGAGGATCACCTCGATCCCCGCCTCGTGCAGGGCCCGGACCGCCGACTTGAACTCCAGCACCTGCTGGCCGCGGTCACCCGAGGCGTAGCCGTTGTGCGGGGCGAAGAAGCCGATCGTGTTGTAGCCCCAGTAATTGCTCAGCCCGTCGTTGACCAGCCGGTGGTCGTTGACGAACTGGTGGACCGGCATCAGCTCCAGCGCCGTCACGCCGAGCTTGGCGAGGTGGCCGATGACCGCGGGGTGCGCGAGCGCCCCGTACGTGCCGCGCAGCTCCTCGGGCAGGTCCGGATGGCGCATCGTCAGGCCTTTGACGTGGGCCTCGTACAGCACGGTGTGGTGGTACTCGTGCCGCGGCGGCCGGTCGTTGGCCCAGTCGAAGTACGGGTTCACCACGACCGAGCTCATCGTGTGCGGGGCGGAGTCCAGGTCGTTGCGCGAGTCGGGCCGGCCGAAGTGGTAGCCGTACACCGCCTCGCCCCACGTCACGCCGCCGCTGATGGCCCGCGCGTACGGGTCCAGCAGCAGTTTGGCCGCGTTGCAGCGCCGCCCGCGCTCGGGCTCGTACGGGCCGTGGACGCGGAATCCGTAACGCTGACCCGGCATGACGCCGGGCAGGTACGCGTGGCGGACGAAGGCGTCCGTCTCGCGCAGTTCCACGGCGGACTCCGAACCGTCGTCGTGGAGGAGGCACAGCTCGATCCGTCGGGCGGCCTCGGAGTAGACCGCGAAGTTGGTGCCGGCGCCGTCGTAAGTGGCGCCGAGCGGATACGCCTGTCCCGGCCAGACCTGCATAGATAACGACTCTTCCCGCGTTGTCGGATGTCCCGGCTGATCCGGCGTGGACCACGTCACTGTTCCGATCTTCCCCGAAAGAGGCCGCCCACGCGCGGACTTGCGAGGGGTCCTACCGGGTGACCCGCAGAGCTGATAGGCGGGTCAGCGGACTGTCTGCGCATCCGATAATGGGTCAACGGGCGACCGGTGGAGGGACCATCGGGCTGCACCGGGCCGCGCGCGCGGAGTACCCTTCCGTGATCACTGGAGACGGGCGTCCAGACGCAGAAGGCGGTGCACGGGTGAGCTCGGGAGGTCTGGAGCTGCCCCCTGGTGACAGCAGTCACGAGGGTGGCCCGGCGGACGCCCCAGGAGGTGTCCCCGGCGGGGCACCGGCGGGGATCGCGGCCGGAGCCGTCTCCCTGGCGGGCGGACCGGCGGAGGCCGGGAGCGCCGGGGGTCCCGGATCCGCCGGCGCCGAACTCGACTGGGGCGCGGAGGCCTGGAGCGAGGTCCGCACCCGGGCCCAGCGGGCCGGCCGCGCGTACATCTGGCTGAACCTCATCGAGCAGCGGCTGCGCTCGGTGGTCGGGGCGGTGCTCCGGCCGATCTACGAGCCGGTGCACGGCGGGGACGACTGGGTGGTCGCGGCCGCCGGGCCCGCCGGGCAGGAGTGGGTGCAGCGGGCCGTGGCCGTCCGCGAGGTCAGCCGGCGCAAGGGCTACCTGCTCGACTCGGCCGACGACAACGTGCTGAGCTTCCTGACCCTGCCCCAGCTGCGGGAGCTGATGGTCCAGCACTGGCCGTGCTTCGAACCGTACTTCGACGACCGGCGCGAGATCGAGCTGGCCCTGGACGAGCTGGAGGTCACCCGCAACGTCGTCTCCCGCAACCGGGCGCTGTCACGGCCCGTACTGGAACAGGCGGAACGGGCCTCCGCGCGGCTGCTGGAGGTCCTCGGCGGCGGCGCCGGCAGCCCCTCGGCGGACCGGCTGCCCATCGACGCCGTCGAGGACCTGGTGGGCGACCGCTACGCGGACGTCATCTCGGTCCACCCGGACCGGGTGCGCCTGCAGCGGCAGCTCCCGGCGGAGGACCTCTTCGGCGGCGCGCGGCGGCTCGACGCCATCGGCATAGGGCTCAACCTGCTGGTCCAGAACTTCTCCGGCCGAAGACTCGTCCGGCTCACGGAGGCCGGCTGCCGGGTGCGGCTGCTGTTCCTGAACCCGGCGAGCAGCGCGGTCAAGCGGCGCGAGCGGGAGCTGGGGCTGCGCAAGGGCGAGCTGAGCCGCTCGGTGGAGATGAACATCCTGCACGTCCGCCGGGTCCGGGCGGGCCTGCGGGACCCCTCGCGCTTCGAGATCCACGTCTTCGACGAGACCCCGCGCTTCACCGCCTACCTGGTGGAGGGGAACTCCTCGGGCATCGCGGTGGTCCAGTCGTACCTGCGGCGGGCGCGCGGGATGGAATCGCCCGTCCTGGTCCTGCGGGGCGGCGGGCGCGGCGTCCCGAAGGACGCGGACCACGGGCTGTTCACGACGTACCGGGAGGAGTTCGAGTCGATGTGGGAGGACTCCCGCCCCGTGTCGTGAGGGCGCAGGACACCCCCTTGAGGGGGGTGTCGTCGGGCTTGTCAGTGCCCCGTGGCAGGCTGAAAGCCGTTGACCGAAGGTGTACGGGGGAGGGGCACGGCATGGGGGTTCTGGAGAGGACCGGCGCGGAGCCGGGGGAACCGGGGGAACCGGGGGAATCGCGGGGGTCCCTGCGATGAGCTGGATCAGCGGGCCGATGGTCGCCTTCGACCTGGAGACGACCGGGACCGACATCGAAGCCGACCGCATCGTCACCGCCGCGGTCGTGGCCATGGAGCCGGACGGCCGGGTCGCCCGGACCCGCACGTGGCTGCTCGACCCCGGCGTGGCCATCCCGGAGCAGGCGTCGGCGATCCACGGCATCTCCACGGAGCACGCCCGCACCGAGGGAGTGCCGGCGGCCCCGGCGATCGCGGAGATCACCCAGACCCTCGCCGACGGGCTGCGCTCCGGCACCCCGCTGGTGGTGATGAACGCCCGCTACGACCTGTCCCTGCTGGACCGCGAGTGCCGCCGGCACGGGATCGCCTCGCTGGCCGACCGGCTGCGGGGCAGGCCCGCGCCCGTCATCGACCCCTTGGTCCTCGACAAGCACGCGGACCGGTACCGGAAGGGCAGGCGGACCCTGCAGGCCCTCTGCGAGCACTACGGCGTGACGCTCGACGACGCGCACAACGCGGCCGCCGACGCCCTCGCGGCGGCGCGCGCGGCACGCCGGGTGGGCGCGAAGCACGCCTCCATAGGCGCGATCGAGCTGGCGGACCTCCACGACCTCCAGATCCGCGCGGCCGCCCAGCAGGCCGAGTCGCTCCAGAGCTACCTCCGCCGCACCTCGGACCCCGAGGCGACAGTCGAGCCGGCCTGGCCGGTGGTCCCGCGCAGGGAGAGCTAGCGCGAAACGGCACCGGGCATGAGGAGCGCGGACCCGTTCAGGCGGGCACGTCCGGCCAGGAGTCGGAGTACTCGATGTGGATCTCCCGCATGCGGGTGTCGCCGGGGTGGAGGCGGGCGCAGTAGTGGCCGCGGCGCGTGGCGTCGCGGACGTGCGCCGGGCCGTGCCGGGCGACCTCGCGGAAGTGGCCGGCGCTCTCGCGGAACACCTTCGCGCTGCCCGTCATGAACAGCGTCTCGGCATGGACGTGCTGGTGGAAGCGGTCGCGGTTCTCGGCGTGGTGCAGGGCCTCGTGGTCGATCTCCGGTTCCGACGCGGGCGCGCTGACGCTCCGGCGGCGGCCCGGGCCGAGCCGGCCCCGCAGTTCCTTCCAGCGTGACGGCGCGAACTGGAGCGAGTGGTGCAGCAGGACGAGGTCGAGCGGCCGTGGTCCCGGCTCCGGGGAGCCGGCGCCGGTGGGGCGCAGCGGCACGTGGATCAGCGACCGCGGCGAAGTGGCGGCCAGGCTCCACAGCCCGGCCAGGAGCCGCGCGGCCTCCTGGTCGACGCAGGCGTTCAGGTACGGGCCTTCGTCCAGCAGCAGCGCCCGCCGCGGCGGGCGCGCCGGGCGGACGACCTGGAACTCCTGCGGACCGAGGCGGGCCTGATGGACGGTGACGGGTATCTGCACGTGCATGGTCACTTGTTATCCGGGTCCTAGAACGAATGCCAGCGCGTTTCGGCGTCGCCGTTCCTGAGGGAGGTCACGCGGCGGCGGAACTCCGCCAGTGCCCTCGGGTTGGCCGGGGCGTGCTGGGAGACCCAGGCGCAGCTCGCCGTCTCGCGGGCCCCGCGCAGGACCGCGCAGCCCGGCCAGTCGCGGACGTCCCACCCGTACGCCGCCACGAACGCCCCGTACTCCTCGGCGGGCATGCCGTACCGGTCGCGCGAGAGGGCCATGACCACCAGGTCGTGCTCGCGCAGATCGGCCGAGACGGTCTCCAGGTCGACCAGGGCCGGGCCTTCCGGGCCCACATGGACGTTGCGGGGCAGGGCGTCGCCGTGGA
Source organism: Streptomyces sp. NPDC029164 (assembly GCF_055563995.1). Lineage (NCBI taxonomy): Bacteria > Bacillati > Actinomycetota > Actinomycetes > Kitasatosporales > Streptomycetaceae > Streptomyces > Streptomyces sp. NPDC029164. The sequence continues at coordinate 168,699 of NZ_JBVHWW010000014.1, forward strand.
CCGGGCCCGGCGGGAGGCGCGGGGTCAGGGCCGCCACCTCGCCGGCGTAGGCGTCCCGGCGGGCCCGCAGGTACGCCGCGTCGGCAGGGTCGATCGCGTCCCCCGCCAGCCGCAGCCAGCGCTCCACCCCGCCCAGCAGGTCCCGCGCGGGCAGGGCGAATGGCGGCGCGGGCAGGGCGTGGACGGCGCGCAGCAGCACCGCCAGGTCCTCGGGGCCCGCGGGCCGGACCGCGTCCGGGAGCCGGTGCCACACGGTCAGCGGATGCCCGTCCACGAGCCGCGGCTCCGGCTCGGCCGCGCGGACCGCCGGGACCCCGGCCGCCGCGAACCAGCCGGCCACCGCGAGCTCCCGCCGGGCCCGGTCCAGCAGCGCCGCCTCCCGGCCCACCTTCACCACGAGGTCGCCGACGGCGAAGACGGCGTTCTCGCCGAACGCGAGGAGGGCCGGCTCCCGGGTCGCCCCGCGCGCGAGGCCCGCCGCCGTCAGTACCCGCCTGGCCCGCGCTTCGTCCATGCCCTTGGTTCCCGCTTCCTGTCGTTGCCGCACCGGCCCGTCCGAGTTCTACCACCGCCCGCCGCCGCCCCCCCGTGGGTGGTGGCTTCGGGAGGGCGGCCCGATGCTGGAGGCATGGGCGCCGACCGTGACGCAGGCGCCGCCCGCGGCCCCGGCGGCGTGGCGCGGCGCGCCCTGCGCACCACGCTCGCCGCGTGTGCCGGGTTCTTCCTGTTCCTGTACGGGCTGGACCTGTCCGTCGCGGCGACGTACGCCCTCTTCGCGGCCGTGTCGATGGCGGCCCTCTCGCACATCCCCGGCACCGGCCCCCAGCGGGCGGTCGTCATCGCCCGCACCGCGCCGCTGACCTGGGTGCTGGTCACGATCGGCACGTACCTCGCGGTGCGCACCTGGAGCGCCGTGGCCGGCATGCTGGTCATCGGCTTCTGCCTCGCCTTCGTGGCCGTGGCCGGGCCCCGGGCGTCGGGCGCCGCGCCCGGACTGCAGCTGCTCTACATCCTCCCGTGCTTCCCGCCCTACGCCCCCGACACCCTCGGCGAGCGCCTGCTGGGGACGACCGTCGGTCTCGCGCTGCTGATCCTCGCCGAGCTCTTCGTCCTGCCCGAGCCGCGCGGCACCTCCTACCGGTCGCTGGCCGCCGCGGCCGCCGACAGCGCCGCCCGCTGCGCCGACGAGCTGCGCCGTGCCCCCTACACGCTGTCCGCCGCCGGGGCGGAGGCGGCCCGGGCGGCCGGTGAGGCGCTGCGGCCCTTCCGGGTCCCCGAGGCCGAGCGGCCCGCCGGGCCGGGGCTGCGGGACCGCGGTCTCGCGCACGCGGGCCTGGCCGCCCGTACGCTCCTGAACCGCTTGGTGAACCTGCCCGCGCCGCCCCCGGACCGTCCGCCGCCGGAGCAGGCGCCCGGGGTGCCCGCCGCGGTCGGCGCCGCCGCCGCCGAGAGCGCGGCCCTGCTGCGCGGCACCGGCAGGTCCGTCGACGCGGCCGGCGCCCTGCGGCACGTACGGGCGGAGGCCGTGGCGGTGGACGAGCGGCCGGCGAGCGAGGCGCTGGGCGTGCGCAGGGCGGCGCTGCTGGAGGTGGCGGACGCAGCCGTCGCCTTCACGACGGCGGCCGAACTCGCGGTACGGGGCCTGCGCGCGCGGCTGCCGGCCGAGACCGACGCGGGCCGCTTCTGGTACGCCGGCCGGCACGCGCCCCGCCTGTGGTGGCACCGGCTGGCCGCGCACGCCGGGCCGCGGTCCGTGCACTTCCAGAACGCGGTACGGCTCAGCCTCGCGCTCGCGGCCGCCCGCACGATCGCGGGCATCGACTCCCTGCCCCACGGCTTCTGGGCGATGCTCGCCGTGCTCAGCCTGACCCGGACCACGGTCTCCCAGACCCGGGCGACCGTACGCGTGGCACTCACCGGCACGCTCCTGGGCGCCCTCACGGCCGGCGTCCTGCTGGCCCTCATCGGCGTGCACAGCACCGTCTACGCGGTCGCCCTGCCGTTCGTCATGTTCGTGGCCTTCCGGGTCGGGCCGGTACGTGGCGTGGGCTGGGCCCAGGGCATGTTCACCCTCGTGGTGTCCTTCGTCTTCGCCCAGCTGGCGCCGGTGACCTGGCAGCTGGCCGAGGTCCGGATCCTCGACGTGGTCATCGGCAGCCTGATCGGCATCGTGTTCGGGCTGCTCGCCTGGCCGCGGGGGGCGCAGGTGGAACTGCACCGGGCGGTCGCCCAGCTGCTGGCGGAGGCGGCCGACACGGTCGGGAGCACCGCGGCCGCCGTGGCGGTGGGCGGGCCGGGACGGCCCCCGGACGACACGGCGCTGCAGCGCGCGCTGCTGCTGGCGGAGTCCGCGTTCTCGCAGCGCCTGAGCGAGCCCCGCGCGCCGGTCGGTGCCCCCGCGGACTGGCAGGCGGCCCTGATGACGGGCCACCACGTGTTGTGGGGCTCGCGGCGCCTGCTCGCCCGAGGCGGCCCACCCCTGGAACCGGCCCAGCAGAAACGCCTCCGCGACCGGGCGACGCGGGTGGCCACCCGCCTGCGCGCCGCCTCGGCCCTGACGGCGAACACGTCCGCACCACCGCACACGGACCGTCCACCGGACACGGACCTGCCGGTGGGCGCGGACCTGCCGGCGGACACGCGGCAGCCGGTGCGGGTGGACCCCCCGGCGGCCCACGCCCCGCCGGCGGCCCACGCCCCGCCGGCGGACGGACTGCCCGCGCCGGGTCCGGAGCCTCCCGACGGAGCGGGGGACGGGGTCGCCCTGCCGCGGTTCTACGCCGGCCTGGCCTGGCTCGACTCGCTGACCACCGACGTCGAGCGCGTCATCGCGCCCACCGGCGGTTCCCGCGGTTTCGGCGGGCCGGACGGGGCGGCGCCCTGAAATTGATTGCACGAGACGTCTCGTCTCGTTATGGTCGAGTCATGACCTCCGCCAAGCCCGCCGCCGGCGCCGCGCACATCGCCATGTTCTCCATCGCCGCCCACGGCCACGTGAACCCGAGCATCGAAGTGATCCGCGAGCTCGTCGCCCGCGGCCACCGCGTCAGCTACGCCATCCCCGCCGCCTTCGCCGAGAAGATCGCGGAGACCGGCGCCACACCCGTGATCTACACCTCCACCCTCCCCACCGACGACGAGCCGGAGGCCTGGGGCACCGAGCTCATCGAGAACCTGGAGCCCTTCCTGAACGACGCCGTCCAGGCACTCCCGCAGCTCGCCGCCGCCTTCGAGGGCGACGAGCCGGACCTCGTCCTGCACGACATCACCTCTTACCCGGCACCCGTGCTCGCCCACCGGTGGGGCGTCCCCGCCGTCTCCCTCTCCCCGAACCTCGTCGCCTGGGAGGGGTACGAGCAGGAGGTGGCCGAGCCGATGTTCGCCGAGCTGAAGGCCTCCGAGCGGGGCCGGGCGTACTACGCCCGATTCGCCGCCTGGCTCACCGAGAACGGTCTCGGGGACGACGTCGACCGCTTCCAGGGCCGGCCGCGCCGCGGCCTCGTGCTGATTCCCCGCGCGCTCCAGCCCCACGCCGACCGCGTCGACGAGTCCGCGTACAGCTTCGTCGGCGCCTGCCAGGGCGAGCGCGCGACCCAGGGCAGCTGGCACAGGCCGGCCACCGCCGAGGGCAAGAAGGTCGTGCTGGTCTCGCTCGGCTCCGCCTTCACCAAGCAGCCCGCCTTCTACCGCGCCTGCATCGACGCCTTCGCGGACCTGCCCGACTGGCACGTCGTCCTCCAGATCGGCAAGTTCACCGACGAGGCCGACCTCGGCGGGATCCCCGCCAACGTCGAGGTCCACCGCTGGGTACCCCAGCTGGACATCCTGCGCCAGGCCGACGCCTTCATCACCCACGCGGGCGCCGGCGGCAGCCAGGAAGGGCTCGCCACCGCCACCCCGATGGTCGCCGTTCCGCAGGCCGTCGACCAGTTCGGCAACGCCGACATGCTGGTCTCGCTCGGCGTGGCCCGGCACGTACCGATGGCGGACGCCGACGCCGCCACCCTCCGGGAGGCGGTCCTCGCCCTCGTCGCCGACCCCGAGGTCGCCGCCCGAGCAGAGGCCGTGCGCGCCGGGATGGCCGCCGAGGGGGGCACGCGGCAGGCCGCCGACCTCATCGAGTCCGAACTGTCATAGCCACCGCCTAGGGTGCCGCCATGACGAAGAAGGCCACGACCACGAAGTACGCGGCGCTGCTGCGCGGCATCAACGTCGGCGGGAGCAAGAAGGTCCCGATGGCGGAGCTGCGCTCCGTGCTGGAGGAGCTCGGCCACGGCGACGTACAGACGTACTTGCAGAGCGGCAACGCCGTCTTCAGCAGCGCGGAGAGGGACCCGGCGGCGCTCGCCCGGGAGCTGGAGACGGCCATCGAGGCCCGGTTCGGCTTCCGGGTGGCGTGCCTGGTGGTGGACGGGGCGTACCTGCGCGCCGTCGCCGACGCCTGCCCCTTCCCGGCCGCGGAGCTGGAGGGCAGGCAGCTCCACGCGACCTTCTTCTCCGAACAGCCGGGCGCGGAGCGCTTCGCCGGGCTCGACCAGGCCTCCTACCTCCCGGAGGAGTACCGGCTCGGCGACCGCGTCCTCTACCTCTACGCCCCCGACGGCCTGGGCCGCTCCAAACTGGCCGAAGCCCTCGCCAAGCCCGCCGTCGTCAAGGGCATCGACGTGACCACCCGCAACTGGAACACCGTCGCCAAGCTCGTCGGACTGACCGGCGGGGGACAGGGGTGATCTGATCCGAACCCGCCTCGGCACGAGGGGTGTTCGGTGTCAATGGAATGGGGAAACAGGGGAGCTGGGCGCACGGTGACCGGGCACCAGTCTGCGGAGGACGACGGCACACCGCGGGGCACCCGTACCGGACGGACCCGGCGGATGGCCGAGCCGGCCGCCGGGGTGTCGGCCGCCACGGCTCTCGCGGCCCTGGTGCTCGGCCTGTTCGGACTGGTCGGTGCGGGCGGCTCCACCCGTACGCCGGACCGGGCGGGAGGCAGCACCTCCACGCCGCCCGCGGAAACCCCCCTCGGCGACCGCGACCGCGACGCCGACACCGACACCGACACCGACGCCGACACCGACACCGACACCGACACCGACACCGACACCGGAGCCGACGGGTTCGGCCGGCCTGGGCGCCACCCCGACCCCCACGCCCACTCCCACGCCGGCCCTGAGCCCCCCTTCGCCGCTCCCGCCCGGCTGGCGGCGGACCGACGCCGCGGCCCTCACCACCTCCCTGGCGCTGCCCGAAGGCTGGAACCTCAAGGAGGACGACGCGCAGCGGGCCAACTGGATCTCCCCCGACGGCCGCTACGTGCTCGGCGTGAAGCGCGACAGCACCCACGGCAGCACCGCCCAGGCCGCCTCCACCGGCCGGCTCGCCTGGTACCGCCAGAGCGCCCCATCCACAAGGTATGACCTCACCGCCGACTCCCGCACCCTGGACCAGCGCGGCCGGAACGCCGTCCGGCTGGACCTGGACTTCCGCTGGGAGGGTGAGCGAACCCCCTCCCACCGCATCGAACTCTTCGTCGCGGGCGCAAAGGCCGATCCGCCCCACGCGACGAGGGCCCCGGCGGTAGCGGAGGGCGCCGGATGTGCCAGGCTCGTCGCATGCGTTACATCATCATCGGCGCGGGCGCCGTGGGCGCCACCATCGGCGGACGGCTCGCGGAAGCGGGCGGCGAGGTCGTCCTCGTCGCGCGCGGCGCGCACGCGGAGGCCCTGCGGGCCGACGGGCTGCGGCTCACCACGGCCGACGGGGAGCGGGTTCACCGGCTGCCCGTGGTCACCGGACCGGACGAGCTGGGCGAACTGCGCCCCGACGACGTGCTGTTGCTGGCGGTGAAGACCCAGCACGCGATCGCCGCGCTCGACGCGTGGGGCGACGCGGAGGTCGCGGGCGGTGGTACGGCGGCGCAGCGGCTGCCCGTGCTGTGCGCGCAGAACGGCGTGGAGAGCGAGCGGCTGGCCCTACGGCGCTTCGCGCGCGTGTACGGGATGTGCGTATGGCTGCCTTCGACCTTCCTGGAGCCGGGCGTGGTCTCGGCCCTGTGCGCGCCGCTGACCGGCATCCTGCACGTGGGCCGGGCGGCGGGCGGCGCGGACGCGCTGTGCCGGGCCGTCGCGCAGGACCTCGGGAAGGCCGGCTTCGAGGCGCCGGTGGTCGAGGACGTGATGCGGTGGAAGTACGCGAAGCTGCTGGGGAACCTCGGCAACGCCGTCCAGGCGACGACCGGCCCGGATCCGGACCCGGCGAAGGCGGCGCTGCTGCTGCGGGCCGTGCGCGAGGCGAAGGCGGTCTTCCGGGCGGCGGGCATCGCGTACGCCTCGGACGCGGAGCAGTCGCTGGCACGGGACGGCAAGGTGAACCAGGCGCCGGGAGTCCGGGGCGGATCGTCCTGGCAGAGCCTGGCCCGCGGGACGGGCTCGGTGGAAGCGGACTATCTCAACGGGGAGATCTCCCTGCTGGGCCGGCTGCACGGGGTCCCGACCCCGGTCAACGACGTGCTGCGGCACGCGGCGAACATCTTCGCCCGCGAGGGCCTCCCGCCGGGCGCGATGTCCATCGAGGACCTCACGGCCCTGGCGGACGAGGCCGCGGCCCGCGCGTAGTCACCCGGCTGCGGCGCCGCCGCCGGGGCGCTGCCCTGGGCCCCGCGCCTCAAGCGCCGGCGAGGCTGCAATTGCCCTGCGGGCGGGCGGGCGGACGGCAACAGCCACATCCAGCCTCGCCGGCGTTTGGCCGCCGCGGCTACGCCGTCAGGGCCGGGAGCCTCGTGGGAGCGGCGGCGGCCGAGGCGTCGTAGCGGCGCAGCAGGAGGCGGGCCAGTTCCGGGGCCGCGCCCAGGACGTCGGCCAGGACGTCCGCGCCCGCGGCTTCGGCGCCCGCCGCGATGCGGTCCGGGAGCCGTCCGGGGGCGATGACGTACGGCGCCACCGCCACCCGGGCGAAGCCCTCGGCGCGCAGGGCCCGTACGGCGTCCTCCGTACGGGGGAGAGCAGCGGAGGCGAACGCAGGCCGCACGGCGCACCAACCGGTGTGCCGCCACTCCCGCGCGGTTTCAGCGATCGCTGCGATCGCCTCCGGGTCCGTGGAGCCGGCGGACGCGAGCACCACCGCGGTGGTGGCGCGGTCCGCCGGGGTGAGGCCGGCTTCGGCGAGCCGGCGGTCGAGGGCGGAGAGGAGGAGCGGGGACGGGCCGAGGACATCGGCCACCCGCACCGAGAGCCCTGGCAGGCGGGCCGTGGACTCGGCCAGCGCCGCCGGGATGTCGGACTTCGCGTGGAAGGCCCGGGTGAGGAGGAGGGGGAGGGCGACGACCTCCCGGACGCCCGACAGGTAGAGCGAGGACAGGGCCTGGCCCACCGACGGGGTGTTGAAGTCCAGGAAGGCCGTCTCCACCCGCAGCCCGGGCCGCAGCGTCCGGGCCCGCGCGACCAGGGCGTGCACGGTCGCCGCGTGCCGCGGGTCGCGGCTGCCGTGGGCGATGACCAGGAGTGCGGGTGCGTGGGACATCGGGATCAGCTCTTGACCAGCAGGCCGCGGCTGCGCAGCACCCACCGCTCGACCGGGCTGAAGATCAGCAGGTCGATGGCGATGCCGACCACCAGGATCAGGATGATCGCGAGGAACACGCCGGGCAGGTCGATGTTGTTGCGGCCGTTCTCCAGGAGCTGGCCCAGGCCGAGACCCAGGTCGGGCGAGGAGGCGATGATCTCGGCGGCCATCAGCGAGCGCCAGGAGAAGGCCCAGCCCTGCTTGAGGCCCGCCAGGTAGCCCGGCAGCGCGGCCGGCATCACGATGTGCCGGGCCCCGCGCAGGCCGGTGGCGCCCAGGGTGCGGCCCGCCCGCAGGTAGAGCGGCGGGATCTGGTCGATGCCCGAGACCAGGCCGTTGGCGATGGACGGGACGGCGCCCAGCAGGATGACCGTGTACATCATCGCGTCGTTGAGGCCGAACCACAGGACGGCCGGCGGCACCCAGGCCACCGACGGCAGCGACTGCAGGCCCTGGAGGATCGGGCCGATCGCGGCGCGCACGAACTTCACCCGGGCGACCAGCAGGCCGAGCGGGGTGCCGATGGCCAGGGCCAGCAGGAAGCCGAGCAGGCCGCGGGAGACGCTGGTCCAGACGACTTCCAGCAGGGTGCCCTGGACCCACAGGTGGGACAGGCTGTCCCACACCGCGGACAGCGGCGGCAGCTTGGTCTCCTCGGTGACCTTCGTCGCGACGAGGACCTGCCAGACCACGAGCACGAGGCTCACGGCGAGGAGGGGCGGGAGGATCTTCTTGACGAGGACCTCGCGGACCGGGGTGCGGTGGGTCTGGACCGCGTCGAGCGCGTCGAGCCCCGCTTCCAGGCCGGCCAGGTCGTCGTTCTTGCCCGTGGCCTTCAGAGTGGTGTCAGTGCTGGCCATGGCGGCGGATCTCCCCACGCAGGTGTTCAGTGATCTCGAGGGACAGTTCCGCGACGTCCGCGTCCTCGATGCGGCGCGGCTGCGGGATGTCCACGGTCCACTCCTTCGCGACCCGGCCGGGTCGGGAGGAGAGCAGGACCACGCGCTGGGCGAGGCGGACGGCCTCGCGCACGTTGTGGGTGACGAAGAGGACGGAGAGGTTCGTCTCGGCCCAGATGCGGGTGAGCTCACCGTGCAGCACGTCCCGCGTGATGGCGTCGAGCGCGGCGAACGGCTCGTCCATCAGCAGCAGCTGGCTGTCCTGGGCGAGCGCCCGGGCCAGGGCCACGCGCTGGCGCATGCCGCCGGACAGCTCGTGCACGCGCTTGCCGTACGAGCCGCCGAGGCGGACCAGCTCCAGCAGGCGCTCGGCCTCCGGCTTGCGGTCGGCCTTGGCCACCCCGCGCAGGCGCAGGGCCAGTTCGATGTTCTTGCCCGCGGTCAGCCACGGGAAGAGGGCGTGCTCCTGGAACATCAGGGCCGGACGGCCGCCGGGGGTCTCGATGGACCCCGCGGACGGCTTGTCGAGTCCCGCGACCAGGTTCAGGAGCGTGGACTTTCCACACCCCGAGGCCCCCAGGATGGTGACGAACTCTCCGGGAGCGACATCGAGGCTGATGTCGTCCAGGACGAGCTGCGATCCGGCCGGGCCGGAGAAGGACTTCGAGACGTGCTCGATACGGGCAGCGTGGGTCTGCTCCGCTACGGAGCCCTCGGCAGCCTTGGCAAGCGTGGTGGCCATGGTCGTCACCTCCTGGGATTGCTGGATTACGGGGTTACTTGGCGCCGAGGCCGGCGTCGGAGACCTCGGGCTTGCCGGCGGCCTTGAGGACCTTGTTCAGGAGCCTCAGGTCGTAGATGCCGGCCAGGTCGGGCTGCTCGATGAGCTTGGCCTTGACGGCCCAGTCCGACTGGGTCTTCAGCGTCGCGGCCAGCGGGTCG